>NZ_JBDWLR010000069.1:0-107690 GCF_039973035.1 Sedimentitalea sp. | reverse complement strand
CGCCGCCACCTCGACCGAAGACGCCACCGGCCAATCCACCCTCGTCACCCTGCGCATCACGCCCGAAGGCGACCTCTTCATCGACGACACCCTCCCCGACACCGTGCCGGACGAGACCGACGCACCGACACTGGTGATCCCGAACGATCTGTTGCGCCCTGCCGCTACGGACTCCGACGGGTCGGAAACCATGACAGAGCTGTCGCTGACCGTTTCCGGTCTTCCGGGCGGGTCAGCTGCAGGATCGCTGAACCTGAACGTGCCTGCAGGAGCCAGCGTCCTGTTTACACCGGAGGCGGATGGGTCGACCACGATGGCGATCTCCCTGTCCACAGGATCGGTCGGCGATGTGGCCGCGGCCTATGCCGCAATCAACTTTGAGCTGCCCGCTGACTTTTCCACGACCAACCGGACCGATCTGGCGAGCGAAACTTCTCGACCGCTGGAACTGACTGTGACGGCCAGCACCGACGAGGATCAGGATTTGTCCACCGATACGCCGGTAGATGGTCAGCAAACCGCCTCGCGCGTGGTCGTGATCGATTATCAGGCCGACGTGACCCTGTCTGCCCCGGCAACGCTGTCGGGAATCGAAGACAGCCTGAGCGGCGACGGTTCTGGCGTTTTGGTGCTGCTGGATATCGATGTCGCGCCAAACGATATCGACGGCTCCGAAGACTCCACGACGGTCGAAATCATCTATGCAGACATGCCCGGCGGCACGATGTTCTCGGCAGGCACTTATGACGCGGCAACCGGCATCTGGACCGGAACCTGGCAAGACGCCAACGAGCTGACGCTCACCCTGCCCGGCGACTATTCAGGTACGATCAATTCGACGATCCGCGCGATCAGCCCGGAGGGCACCGTCGAAACACCGCAGGTGATTACCATTGATCCGGCAGGTGACGTGGACCTGACACTAACCGAATTGACCGCCGAAGAAACCGATGCGCCCGTCACGGTCACACCCTCAACCGCCTGGCAGGTCGCGGTCAGTGATTTTGACGCAAACCAGCCGCGCGAAACCATCGATACCGTTACCCTGACGCTGAGTGACCTTCCCCCCGGCGTGATCGTCAGCGGTGTGCCCGGCAGCACTGTGTCCTATGATGCCGTGGCAGGCGGCGATTTCACCTTTAGCGGAACCGGTGCCGAGTATGCGGCGCTGCAACTGGTCTTTCCGGCCGATTTCTCAACCGAAAGCCCGATGCTGACCGGAGGTGTGATTTCCGGCACCCTCACCGCCACCTCGACCGAAGACCCTGTGGGGCAATCTGCGCCCGTGACATTGCGCATCACGCCCGAAGGCGACGTGACGATCGACGATACGCTGCCCGACACCATACCGGACGAAACGGACTCAATGACCCCGGTTGCTCCACACACACTGCTGGCACCTTTGGTGACGGACTCGGACGGATCGGAGAGCTTTACCAGCATTGAATTGGTCATCGAAGGTGTGCCTGTCGATACGGTTTTCGCTGCCATTCCCGATGTGTTGTTGTTCCGCGATTTGCAGCCCGATGGCACCTATACGGTCACATACAGGGTGGATCCGAGCGCCGCCGACATGCTAGCTGCCTACAACAATATCAGTTTTGCCCTGCGCGAAGATTTCTCAACCGCGAACCGGTCTGACCTGTCCACCGGCGACACACAATTGCCGCTGACCTTCCGTCTGACCGTGAAAACTGACGAGGACCAGAACCCGCTTGATGATACGCCTGTTGACGGGCAAGCGACCGTGGAACGGATCGTCGACATCGGGTTTGAGGAAGACATTGATCTGACGGCCCCCGCACAGGTCTTGGCGGATGAAGACAATGGCGTGGCCAACAGCAATCAGGGCGTGACCGTCGATCTGGAAATCGACATTGTCATCGACGACCGTGACGGATCAGAGGTCGAAGACCCTGCAAGCCCGTTTGGTGCGAATGTGCGTATCGTCTTTTCTGGCCTCCCCACCGGCACAATCGCGACCGAAGGAACCCTTTTGGGACCAGTCTGGCTTGGCAGCGTTGCAGAGGCGCGAGACCTCTCGCTGGAGCTTCCCGGTGATTATAACGGCACGATCAACGCGGTGATCTCTGTTTCTACGCTGGAAGGCATAGAAACCACGCCTCAGACCATCATCATCAACCCCACACCCGACGCCGAGATCGACGGCCAGGTTGATACTCAGGAAACCGACGCCGCGCTGCCAGTGCGATTGTCGGACTATGTCAGCATCGTTGACCCGGCACCGGGCGAAACAATTGTTTCGGGGGATTTCGTGGTCACCGGCTTGCCCGATGGCACGACAACCAATGGTGGCAGCATCGTCGCTGACGGCACTGGAACATTCACACTCACCTATGACTATCCGACCGACGCGACGCTCCCTGCCGATCTGGTCATTACATTTCCAGCCGATTTTTCGAGCGACAACCCGCTCACAACTGTTTCCGGAGAGCTATCGCTGGTCATTAATGATGGCACGTCAACCTACACCGAAAACGCCACGATCCCGTTTAACATCGCAGTCGAAGGAGATGTTGAGGTCACCAGCGACGCAATCACGATTGCAGAGACTGACGATGTCGTCACGTTCCGGCCCGCTGACACGATTACGCCGCAGGCCACCGATGCGGACGGATCAGAAAGCAATACCGAAATTACTGTCTCGATACCCCAACCGCCGGCTGGTTTGCGATATTCCATCGATGGGGGGACATTTGCGTTATTGCCACCCAACAACACGATTTTCATGACCGAAGCCGAGTATCAGAACCTGATATTCGAATTGCCACAGGATTATTCGACCGAAAGCCCCGTTGCGACGCTTGAGCTTCTTGTTCTGGCGACAACCGACGAAAACGGCAGCGACATAGGCACATTGTCGGTGACGGTTGATGCCGAGGGCGACATAGTTCTCAATGGCCCCGGCACGATTACGCTCGCCGAAAATGACACGCCCGGCGACACCGATGAGGATGTGACGACCACCGCGCCAGTGGTTTTCACCCTCAGCGATACCATCGACCCGGTCGCGACGGATGTGGACGGTTCGGAGACTGTTGCCAGTGTCGATGTGACAGTGAACGACCTGCCCGATGGTGCGGAATATTCCACCGATGGATTTCAGACCGTCACCACGGTTACCGGCGGCACGTTCAGCCTTTCGGCCATAACGCCGCAAGACTACGACGCGCTGCAAATCCGCCTGCCTGATGACTATGCGACCCAGACCGACATCACCGGCACGGTTACCGCACGCACCGATGAATCAATTCTGGCTGGCGAAACCGACAGCGGGCCGGACGATGGCGTGGAATCGCGAGACTTCACCGTTACCGTCGAATCCGAGGCCGATGTCCGGATCGACGTGGCGGACATCACGGTGATCGAGGATCTCGGCACCGATATTCCATTAAATATCGACGCCGCGGTCACCGATATCGACGGCTCGGAAACGATCACGGCGATCGCTGTCACGTTTGACGGGCTGCCGACCAACGGGCCAACCACGCTGACCGATGGCACGCAACTGACCGGTCCAAGCGGCAGTTGGTCAGGCACTACCGCAGAATTGGCTGCTCTCGGTGTCACATCCTTTCCACAGCATTTCTCGGGGATCGTTGACATCACTGTGAATGTGGTCACCAACGAAGGTGACCAGAGCGGCACCAGCGACGCCTTTGTTCTGAACGTCACCCCGGTGGCTGAGCCGACGATCGTCCTGACCGTAGATGACAGCGAAGCCGCCGTAAATTCACCGGCCGCTGGCAACTTTGTGGTCAAGGAAGACAACGGGTTCCTGTTGCAGATCGATGCGCAAACGCCAGATCAGGACGGTTCCGAGGCCTTGACGACCATCACGATCGAGAACCTTCCCGCGGGATGGGTGGCCAGCACAGGCGGCACAGTTGATCTGGCCCTGTTCGAAGCGGGCGCGACCGAGGTTGACAGTGCGACCGTTTCCGGCACGACGCTGACCATCACGCTGCAACCGGGGGTCACCAGCTTTGATGGTGCGCTCCGTGTCACACCGCTCGCCGATGATGACCGTGATGTCGCCACGCTGACGGGCGATGATCTGATCGCCACCGTCACCTCTGTCGATACCGCAGCAGGTTTGGCCGACGATACGGCAACAGCCACAGACGACGTGGATGTCGATGTCGACGCGGTGGTCGATGATGCAACGCAGACCGTGGCGGATGCCAGCACGGATGAGAATATCACAGACGCGCTGGACCTTGATCTGGATCTGAACGGGCTTGGTCTGACGGACAATGATGGCTCCGAGGTATTCGATGCGGTCGAACTTACCTTCACGATCGCCACGGCCAGCGACGTATTCGATCCCAGAACCGATATGGTGCTATCCGGCGACCCCGCACTTACAGGGTTCGTCGATCCATCTTTCGTTGGGTCGACGGCCACCAGCGCCACCTATCGGTTTGAACCAGCGGGCAACGCCACAACACAACAGTTCTCGGATGCGCTGGCGTCGATCCAGATGCAATTCCCACAGCATTTCAGTGGCGTTGTGACCATAGACGGAACAGCCGATTGGCACGAAACCACCACGCCCGCGACCCATCCGGGCGACGTCGAACAGGACACGAGCGACAACACCAACAGCGGCAGCTTCAGTTTCACCAAGACCGTGAACCCGGTTGCCGAGGCACAATTGACGGCCAGCGTGTTCGTTCTGACGGCAGACGACGCGGCAGCAGACAGCCCGACGCGGGTCGACGCTACAGTCAAGGATGGCACGGTATCAGGCGCGAGCATCCTGACGCTGCTGGAAAGCACCAGTGACGGGTCAAGCCCGGGGGGGCAAGTTGACCTGTATATTGGCATTCAGGGCGCAACCCCGGACGACGACGGCTCTGAAGAGTTGCACACAATCACGGTTGAAAACGTGCCGACCGACTGGATTGCCCAATACGTGACGGGCGGAACCGTGGATCAGGCAGCATTCTACAGCGCCGACGGCTCCAGCGCGCTCGCAGCCAGCGAATACGCCAAGATTGACAGCGCGAACTATGATGAAACGACGGGCGCACTGACGCTTGACCTCGTCCCCGACGTCACATCGTTTGATGCATCCATCCTGCTTCAGCCAACGCTTTACGAAGATTACGATGTCGACCGGCAGGATGGTGATCCTTACACCGCAGCGGGCGCGTTCTTTGGTCAGGACCTGAACATCACCATCGATGTGACCGACGCCAACACCGCAACAACCGATGACCAACAAGCCAACACTGTTTTCGACGTTGATGTCGATCCGGTCAACAACCTCGCCGTGATCGATCCGTCGCCGGTGGGCAATGAACAAGAGATCGACGATGCGGGTGGCGTCTGGGCGCTGTCACTGAATGCCTCGATCCTGGATGTTGATGGCTCTGAAGAGATTACCGCGATTGTTCTTCGCAGCGTGCCCAGTGCTGTCACGATCTTTGTTCCGGACCCTGCAGACCCGACTGGCCCCAAGATTCCGGCCCTGATTACCGAACTGAACTCTCCGCCCGGCTTCAACACCTGGAGTCTGGAATCCTACGAATGGCTGGATATGGAGTTTCGCGGCATACCCACGCATTGGGCCGGACCGATCAGTCAGGATATTCAGGTCGTCACCACCGAAGACGACGGCAATACCCGTGTCACGACGCTGGACACCCCGTTCTACATCGAACCGGTCGCCGATGGCGGGGATCCGTCCGAAACCGCCAGCACCCGCGAGGATACTGCCGTGCAGGTGGTGATCGACGGAAATATCATCGACAACTCAACCAATTCACCGCTCTCGCCCGAAGCGATCCTGAACTATGTCATCGTCGGCAACGTTGGTAGCGACTCGGTACGCCGACAGCCGCGCTTCTTTGATGGTGATCCGGCCAATGGCGGAACTGAAATATCCCTTTCCGGCGGCCGGGTCATACTGTCTCCGGATCAGGCCGCAAACCTGTGGGTCCTGCCGGGACAGGACACCAACGAGGACATGACCTTTGATGTGCAGGTCCGGTACTATGAAACCATCGATCCGACAGAAACGAGGGTCGAAACCGGTACCATCACTATTAATGTGCAGGGCATTGCCGATACGCCAGATCAGGTCGTGCAAAACGAGGACCCTGCGATCACAGCGGGCGGGATCACGCAGGCCGAAATAAATGACATTTACCGTCCTGATGAGGTTCAGGATGGCACGGCAAACTACAATCGGGCCTATGGTTATGCCGGGTTCGACGAAACACCTTTTGCGCTGGACATGCGGCTCACCGACGACGCACTGGAAAACGGGTTCGACAACGTGGCCGCGGTGTTCGAGGATGCCACCACGCTGTCTGCATCGATGACAGAAATCATCGTCGCCCCGCCCGACGGCTATGACGGGTCGGAAACGATCTATCACATCATTACAGGCGTCGACCCAAGTACCAGCTTTATCGGCGGGCAATCGATTGATGCATCCGGCGAAACCTATCTGGTTACCGATACTAACCTTGGAAATCTTCTGTTTGTGCCGTCGGACGTCACCGATGTCACCTATTACAACATGACCCTGCATACGATCGTCATCGAAGACGATCAGGATGTGGACCTGCCACCCGGTAATTCGACGCTGCTTAACCTCGCCTATATCAACACCCTGCCCGGTGGATCAGTTGTCTCCGAAGACTTCAGCGTCGTCGTTCTGCCCGAAACCGGAAACGGTCCGCCCGATCCCTGCCCGCCGGAAATGCAGCTTCCACTGCCTGACCTGACATTGGTGGGAAGCGGTGACGAGGATACCGAGATTGCACTCAAGCTTCAGATCACGCCGGTGCCGGGCTATTACGACAGCATCGATGATCTGGCCAATCTGCCAAATGGTGTGCAGGGCGATTTCACTCTGGTGATTGATCTGCCGGATAGCGCTTCACTTTCCAGTGACCCAACCGGTGCGGTCCTGCTTGACCCGACGACGGGCAACTATGTCGTGGATATCGCCAAGCTGGGCGTCGATCCGAACGATCCGACCCAGACCGAAGGCAGCATTCTCTATACCCCACCACCGCATCAATCGAGCCCGGTGAACCCGTTCGATCCGGCGGAAACCCTTGGTCCCGACGATCCTTATGATGATTTGACGGATTTGACCTATCAGATGCGTCTGATCAACGCCTCCTGCGAGACCGTGGACACCGGCGGTGGCAGCTTTGGCATCTATATCAATCCGGTGGTCGATGGGCCTGACATCATCCTCGGCGGGGCGAATTCGTTTGATGAGGACACCCCCTATGATCTGGGGCTTACCGTCGAAGGCATCGACGGTGGCGAACGTCTGGTTGGCGATGTTGAAATCACAATCGGCGGCGACAACGGCGCGCAGTTTTACGATGCCAGCGGCACGCTCCTGACCGGAACGGTCAATCCGGACGGATCCGCGACCTATTCCATTTCTCCTGACGATCTCGCTGGTCTCAGCGTTGTTCCCACCCAGCATCTGAGTGGTAATATCACCATAGAGGTCAGCGCCACATCCGAGGATGTCGATGGCTCTACGCTGACGAATACGGCGACACGAACCGTCGAGGTGATCCCGGTCGCGGATGTGCCTTTCATCAACTTTGATGACACTGTGATCGACACCGATACTGGCCAACCCTATGTCGACAACAGCGGTGCTGAGCCTGTCATTACGATTGTCGAAGATCAGGCGTTTACTCTGGCGGATGTGATTGACGCAGACACCCCGGATCAGGACGGGTCGGAAACGATCTCGATCACAATTTTTGATATCCCGTCCTACATGCTGATCTCCGGCCCATCGGGTTCCGGTTTCATCGACAATGGCGATGGCAGCTATACGATTTCACGCGAGGCCTTCCAGCAAGTCACCCTGAGCCTTGCGGTTGAGAATGCGCGCACGCCCGATGCTCTGAGCCCTGCATTGCCCGACAGCATCCCCCTGCGGATGACGATATCAACGCTGGAAACCGGAAATTCGGATACGCAAAGCACGACGCTGGATTTCTCGGTCAAGGTGCGCCCTGATGCCGATGTGGCGGACCTGACGGCCTTTATTACGCCGACAACCGGAATCGAAGATCAACCTCAGGCCTACACCCTGACCTTGTCGGCAACGGTGTACGATCTTCATGAAACGGCTGCGTTCCGCGTTGCCGTTCCTGCCGAAGGATCGGTCTATCTGGATGGTGTGGCGTTGACCCCGGATGCCAATGGGAACGTGACAATCCCCGGCACTCCTGGCGCCAGCACGGGCCTGACAACCAACTTTACGCCCGCTGGGCAAGTAACGTTCGTACCGGGCGGCGATTTTGCGGGGCAGGTTTCGCTGGACGTGGTCGCGGTGACCTCTGACGCCGAATTGAATGGCCCGTTTGTCGATACCCAGGACTCTGCCGTGGTAACGCTCGATCTGGATATCGCGGTGGCGCCGGATCTGATCGTGACTGTGGATACACCTGTCGTGGACCTTCAGGAAACCGACGATGTGGTCAGCTTTGATCCGGCCGGCGATTTCACGATCGACGTCACCGATGTTGACGGGTCGGAAACGGTCGATGCTGTCACCTACACCATCAGCGGCATACCCGATGGCACGTCGTATTCGGTCGGTGGCGGCAGCCCTGTCGCCGTCAGCGGTGATCTGGTGTTCACCGGGTCGCTGGCCGAGTTCAATGCGCTGACAGTCACCTTTCCGCGCGACTTTGCGACCAATGGAACGCCGTTGGATGGAACTCTCAATGTCACGACCAACGAAGGCGGCGATCAATCCGGCAGCTTCAGCATCAACATCGATGGCGAGCTGGACCTGACGGTCACCAATACCACTCCGATCAACGTGGCACAGGACGGCGCGCCGCTGACCGTGGATTTCGGGATCGTTGCTGATGTGACCGATCAACAGCCCGATCCATCCGAATGGCTGGAAGAGGTGATCGTCACGTTCGACACGCCCTTGCCCGCCGGCACCACGGCATCAAGCGGTACATTCGACGCTAACCGGCAAACCCTGACATTCACGCGCGGCAGTATGGATATTGCAACATTCAGCGCAGCCGTGGCGGCCCTGTCAGTCGCACTGCCAGACAGCTTTTCAGGCGGATTTGGTGGCACCATAACCGTATCAACCAATCACGGGACGGCACCGGCGCAGAACTATGTCGTCGATGCGAATGACCAGCCCCAGATCAGCGGACCGGTCAGTTACGCGACGACTGAAACCAGCTTTGAAATTGATTTCGCCGCCCTGCTGGCCAATGCCTCCGATTCCGACAATTTGACGATCGAAAACCCGGCAAGTGCCGACCCTGACGTGTCGGTGGCGCTTCTTGCGGATTCGGTTCAGGTTACGGTGCCCACGGGCTTTGTCGGAACACCGGTCCTCACCTATGACGTCGTGGACGATGCAAGCGTGCCGGCCAGTGCAGAGGCCACTGCCGATCTTGATATCAACACGATGCAGATGGTCGATACCGGTCAGACCGTGAACGGCAATCCATTGCTGTCCGACGTCACTGGCGGTACTGGCGCAAACGATATCGCCTTTGCCACGGATTCGGCGGACTCGGTCGTCTATGACGCCGTGGACCGGCCTTATGACGCGGTCGAAGGGTTCTCGCTCATGGGAGGTGACGATTTTGTCGATCTCTCCGGTAGCAGCGCTGGCTATGACGTGGATGGCGGCGATGGCAATGATACCATCATCGGCAGTGCAGGCAGTGACCTTCTGACAGGTGGCGCTGGCGCAGACACCCTGACCGGCGGCGCCGGGGATGATGTCTTTGCCATGACCGATCTTCTGGCAACTGACGTAATCGCCGACTACCAGACGCCGGATGACCCGGCGAACACCGATCAGATCGACCTGACTGCACTTGTGCAACTGGCCGCAGGTGAGGTCGTTGCCGATCACGTTACGTATGACAATACCACGGGCAATCTGAGCGTTGATAGCAACCAGATCGCCACGGTCGAGACCGGGGCCGGGTTTGCCGATCAGGTTCAAGTGATTTTCGAAGACGCTGCCAACACACAGCAAAGCGCGGTCATCTGATCGCGCTTACCGTTCGCGCAGGGCCTCAAGACGGGCCTTGCGGAACGGTTTCAGCAGATAGTCCAGCACCGTCTGTTCGCCGGTCATGATGTCGATGGACACGACCATGCCGGGGCGGATGTGGAAACTGCGCCCTTCGTGTTCCAACGTGTCGCTCTGGGTTTCCACGATCACTGGAAAGTACACCTCGCCCGTCGCCTCGTCCTGCTCGGCATCCGCGCCAACGCGCAGAACATTGCCCGGAAGTGAACCGTAGATGGTGAAATCAAAGGCCGTGATCTTGACCTTGGCAGGTAGGTCCGGGCGGACAAAGGCGATGTCTTTGGGCGCGATCCGGGCCTCGACCTGTAGCTGGTCGTCGTCGGGTACGATGCGCAGCACCTCTTCGCCCGGTTGGATCACCGACCCGATGGTGTTCACATTCAGGACCGAAACGATCCCATCGACCGGCGCACGCAGGCTGGCCCGTGCAACGATATCACTGGCCCGCTTGATGGATTCGTCGATGATCGCCTTCTGGTTCAAAGTATCGGACCGCTCGGCGCTGATCTCGGCGCGGCGGTTCAGTTCCAGTTCGATCAGCCGCGCCTCGGCCTCGGCTTCGGCAGAGCGGGCCTGTGCCAGCTTGCTGACCAAAGCACCCTGTTCCTGTCGTTTTATGGCCCGCTCACGCTCCAACGGCAGGATTTGCGCCCGCGAAACCACACCGCTCGTGGCACGCAGATCAATTTCTTCTTCGAGTAAGGCGAGCGTTTCCTGGACCTGAGGAACTGCGGCCTGCAATTCGGCAATCTCTTCGCGACGCTGAGACAGTTGTGCCTGCAGCACGTTGCGCTGTGCCCGATAGGACGCCAGCCGGGATTGAAACAATGCCACCTCGCGCAGCGCCTGGGGTGACGCGTTGCCCCCGTCAATTCCCGCGAAATCAAGCGACTCTTCGCCCCGCGCCTCGGCCTCAAGACGCAGGTTTCGCGCTTCGAATGCCTGTTGCTGCGCGCGCAACTCGCCCAGGTTGGCGGCAGACCCTATGTCGCTGATGCGCACCAGCACCTGACCTGCGCCCACCGTGTCGCCCTCGCGCACCTCGATTCCGCGCACGATCCCGCCCTCAAGGCTCTCGACCGTTCGGGCGCGACCCGACGGCACCACGCGACCATCTCCGCGCGTGACCTGCTCGATCCGCGCCCAGTTGGCCCAGACCAACCCGCTGGCGACCAGCGCCACCAACACCACAAGCATGAGCGTCACCAACCGGGAACTGCGCCCGATCCGGGCATTTCCCCCTCCGGCCGTGAAATCCCGCAGGTCCCAATTGTCGGCGCTCATTTGCCGACTCCCTCTGCTGCTGTACGCAAGGACGCAAGAACCGCTGGTTTGTCCCCATCACGCAGTACTTTTCCGCCATCCAGAAGGATCAGACGGTCAACCAGTTCCAGCAATCCCATGCGGTGCGTCGATACGATCAGCGTCATCGGGCGCTCTTGCAGGGCGGCCCCAAGGCGACGGATGAATTCTGCCTCGCTTTGTGTGTCCATGGCACTTGTCGGTTCATCAAGGATCAGAACACGCGGACGCGGCAGCAGGGCACGCGCAAGCGCCACCATCTGCCGCTGACCACCGGACAGGTTGCGCCCCCGCTCGGTTATGGGCATGGCGAACCCGGCAGGATGGCGTGCGGCAATCCGGTCGACACCGGCAATGCGGGCCGTGCGCAAGACATCTTCTCCCCGCGCATGCGGCGTCCCAAAGGCGATGTTTTCGGCCAATGTGCCGGAGAACAGAACCGCCTCTTGCGGCACCAGTTGCACGGCCCCCCGGACACGTGCGGCGTCAAGCTGGTTGAGGTTCAGCCCGTCCAGAAGAACGCGGCCTTCGCTCGGAGGATAGAGCCCCGCCAGCACCCGTACGAGGCTGGTCTTGCCGGCCCCAACCGGCCCGATCAACCCGATCCGTTCCCCCGCCGCAATCGTGGTCGAGACCTCACGCAACGCCGGAACCTGTGCCTGCGGATAGCTGAGCGCGACGTCAGTCAGCTCGAACCGCCCCTGATCCAGCGGCGCATTGATGCCACTGCCTTGTCCGGCGGCATCCGAAGGCATCGCCATGATCTGGTTCAGGCTCCGCATCGTCGAGATCGCAAAACTTGCCCGCACGAACAGATTGGCCAGCATGGCTGTCGGGGCCAATGCACGGCCTGACAGGATCATCGCGGCGATGACCGCACCCATGGTGATCCGCCCGTCCAACGCAAGGTAGACACCTATCACCACGATCCCCACCGACGATAACTGCTGCATCAATCCAGTTACGGTGGTCGCGTAGGTCGCCAAGCCCTTGCTGCGTTCTTGCGCACGCGCGCTCTCTGCCACCTGGCTTTCCCAGCGAGCCTGCATCCGCCCCTGCCCGGATACCGCCTTGAGCGTTTCCAGTTCCGTCACCGCCTCGACCGCAACGGCGTTCTTGCTGCCTTGCGCCTGACGCGAGGCATTTGATGCGGTGCGCAACGGCCACAGGATGAGAACCCCCATCACACCCACGACTCCCAACGCCAACGCAGGCGGCAAGGCAAGCGGGCCACCGAGGTAGTAGATCACCGCAATGAACAGCACCGCGAAACACAGGTCGGTCAGGGTCGCGAGCGTTTGCGAGGAAAAGAAATCGCGCACCTGCTCGTAATCCTTGAGCGTGTTCATGAGCACACCGCTGGACATGGTCTGGCTGTCCAGCTTCAGGTTCGCTACATGCCTGAAGATCGTGGACGATACCGCGTGATCGACCTGTCGCCCGACCCGGTCCACCACGGCAGAGCGGACCCATTTCAGGATATTGTCAAACACCAATGCGATCACCACACCGGCAACCAGCGACCACAACGTCACCACCGCCGCGTTGGGAAACACCCGATCATAAACCGTCATCGTAAAGATCGGCGTCGCGAGCGCCAAAAGGTTCACAACCGCCGACGCCACGATAACTTGGGAATATTCCGGCCAGAACCGGGCCGCGACGCTCCAGTACCAGTGACGTCCGCTGCTCGGGGCGGCGTCTTCCGAAACCACCTGCGCCTCTTCCGGGCGCAAGAGCAGAACATGGCCCTGAAACGCCTCTTCCAACTCGGCGCGGGGCAGCGTGATCGGATCGTCTGAGCGAGATGGCCAAATGACTTGGGCGGTGTCCTCGGAAATCTGGAGCAGGACACAGGCTTCACGCCCATCCAGAAACAGGACAGCCGGCAATACCTCGGCAGGGACATGACGCAATCCGCGACGAGAGGTCAGTTTGGCGCGAAACCCCTGCAACTCGGCGGCTTGCAAGGCAAGCTGCGGCGTGAGGCGACCATCGTTTGCCAGCGCGATTCCCGCGACCAGCGAAAGCGGCGCAATATCGCGGCCCAACTCGCGCATCGCCGCCACCATGGACAGCACGAGCGGATCGGTCTGTCCGGCCTCAAAATCCCAGTCGGCCTTGACCGCCTTGGACCCGGTCCGTTTCAGTTCAATCTTGCGCTTCACTGGTTCAGCGGCGCTTCCCTCGCTCACGTCAGTCTCCTGCTGGGGGCGATGACGCACCCGAATATGCCTACTTGTCTACAGAACGACGCCAGTCGGTGAAAGAGCGCGCATCAAACCGTCTGGGCTGTGCTCCCGCGCCGACATCCGGAGCGTTCTGGAACTGGCTGGCATAATTCGTCGCGTCCTCGGGAGCCTGAATACCCATCGTATTCAGCAAGGTACCGGTCGCGGCAAGCAGGCGATACCGGATATAGATCTCAAGCGACCTCGCGTTTACGAGATTGACCTGCGCCTGAAACAACGAATTCTGCGTGTTCAGGATATCAAGCAGCGACCGTGAGCCGACGGTGTATTCCTCTTCATACGTCGCGCGCAATTCCTTTGACAGGTCCGCTTGCCGGGACAGCGTCACTACACGGCGCTGCGCAGCCTTCCAGTCGGCCCAGGTATCACGCACTTCGCGTTCGACAAGACGCGTCTGATGCAGCAATGTTGCGCGGCTTTCGCTGATGCGCCGGATCTGTTCCTGCCGTTGGGCGCGCTTGCGATCACCCTGCAGTTCATAGCGCAGCACGACGCCGACCTCGGCATCCGACACACGACCTTCGAACCCGCCAACATCTTCGCCCGCCGTAACTTCGGCCTCCAGATGCACGGTCGGACCACGGTTTGCCTCGGCCACACGCCAACGCGCCTCAGCCGATCCCACATCGGCCTGCGAAAACCGAATGGTCGGGTTCTGCCGGCGCGCGATGGCCAGCGCCTGTTCAACCGACCCGTGCACTTGCGACGAGATGCTGGGCACCGTGCCGAGCGATTTGGGTTCAATGCTGACGATTTGCAGGAATTCGTTTTCGATGCTTTGGGCATTAAGTTCGAAATTGATCATCGTGTCTTCGGCAAACAGCACCCTCTCGCTGGCTTGCTGCACGTCACCAACCGGGATTGCACCGCTACCAAACGCGTTGTCGAGCCGGGCGTACACATCACGGTGATACCCCAGATTTTCCCGCGCGAGATTCAGCATTGATTGTGACCGCAAGACATCCGCATAGAGGCGGATCGCCTCGAGCGACAGGAACTCGGATCGCTCAAGAACCCGCAGCGCCGCCGCATCGACGCGGTAGGCCTGGCGTTCAATTTCGGAGCGGATACGAAATCCGTCATACAGAACCTGCGAGACGCGCCCCGTCACGCGATATCCTTCGATCGGATCACTGGCTGCGGACGCATCCGTTGACCGTGTCCCATCGTCAAAGCTCGACCCGGCCCATGCCTCAAGTTCGAACTTTGGCATACGGAACGACTGCGCCTGATCCAGCTCGAATTCAACCGCCTGCTTGTTGGCTTCTGCGGCCTCGATCTCGGGGTTGGTTTCCAGAACGCTGCGAACGGCGTCTTCCAGTGTCAGTGCCAAAATAGGCACCGGAGACAGACAAATGCCCGCGAACAGACCCAGACCGGCGAATGCGTGGTGAAGTTTCATAGTGTTCCCTGTTGTGCTCGAAGACGCAATCATCTTAACGTTTAGTGCGACTCTCGCAAAAGGGTCAAACAAGAGTTAGCTTTTTTGCGGAAATGCTTGCTTGCAGACAACACAGTAGCAACGAAATGGGGCTTAGATTCGAGAGTATGAACATGAAACATCTGATCCACGCACTCGCCCTTGCCTGTTTTGTGCCTTTCTTTGCCACTGCGCAGGCGCAAGAAATCGGCACTGTCAATTTTGACTTTGATTCCGCCGAGCTTGACGCGACGGCAATGGCGAAGATCGAGGAAATTGCGAATAAACTGAAATCCATAGACAGCTATAAGCCAACAGTCGTGGTGGGATACACTGATGCGGTTGGTAGCGCGGGCTATAACCTCGGACTTGGCCAGCGTCGCGCCAATGCGGTGGCAAATGCGCTCACCGCCCATGGGGTACCGGTCGATCGTGTGGGCCTCGTCGAAAGTCGGGGCGAGAATGATTTGCTCGTCAGCGTCGCCACACCCGAGCGGCGCAACCGAAGGGTGAATGTGACCTTGGAACAGATGATGGCGGCGTGCCAGGATTACCGGGCCGTTCCGCTGACACAGCGGTCAATCGGAAGCGAATTGCAGGGGGATCTCAAGGCCCGCCTGACCACCGCCGCAACATCCTTTCAACAGTTTCAGTCCGACGGGTTGAACACCGCGGCGTTTCAGGTCGCGGGCGCTGCCCGTGAAACCTGCGAGATCGCAGTCGCCTATGACATGGGAGCTTTTCGCAAACTGGAATATTCCCAGCGTTGTTTCTGTAACGCGGCTCGTCTGGACGTTGCCCTTGGGAAAATCCCGCCGGCTTGAATCCAGACGCGCAATGGAATTCGCCGGTGCCGCTAGTCAGCCTTGTCCATCAAGCCGCGCAACCACCACCCTGCCGCGATGGCGGCAGGGACCCCCAAGGGGACCGCAACGACAAGGGCCAATTCCGGTGACAACGCCGACAACCCGATGGCCTGCCCCATCAGCCCCAGCATGAAGAGGTTGATGGCAACCGCAGGCATCGCAAACGGATAGAGCAAGAGCGCCAGTTTCCCGATTGACCATTTGCCGTGAGTGCTCATACCAGCCCCCTCAACCGAACACGATCACCGCGACGCTTAGCCAGCTCGAAGTGCCCGCCATAGGGGAAGACAATCGACATCCTAATGGCTGGTGCCTTCGGAAAAGCTGATCTTGTTCCAGACATTGTATTTCCCCGAGGGTCTTTTCATCGGCAATCGCGTGACCTCTTCCAGCGTCGCCGCGTCATAGACGATCACCGCCCCGTCTTCCTCCCAGACCGATATCAGCGCATGGCGACCATCGCGCGTGAACTCTACATGCGCCACCGTGGCACCCGGCACGGGGCGCAGGGTCTTCACGATCTCCAGCGACTGCTTGTCGATCACATGCATGACGTCGCGATTGGGGCCGAAAAAGACATCGGCCCAGAAATAGGGCGTGTTTTCATGACTGCGCAGAAAAAAGCCCGGTCCCTGGGTTTCGATGGTCGTTATGAGCTCCCAGCTACTGGTGTCGATCACAGACAGCTTGCCTTCCTTTAAATGCGGCGTGGCCATCACACGGCGCTCTCCCCTGTCCCAGCTGATGCCAGAGCCCAGATGCGGCATTCCATTAAGCGGCAGTTCCGCGATCTCGCGGCCAACAATCAGGTTGACGACCACAGCGCGGCTGCCATCACGCGCCGCGCCGATCAGGTTACGGTAGTCGTCCGAAAAGAAGAAATCGTCCAGCGGCTCTGAAATCTCGATCCGGCGCCGGGCAAAAAGCCCCTCGGACGAGGCAAGCGCCTCGATCATGCCTTTCTCATAGCTGTGCACAAAGCCTTCGTAAATCGGCGGCGCATTCGGATCGGTCGATATCTCCCAGATCTCGGCGGCATCCTTGAGCGCCAGAATAAGGCTGTTGCGTTGCGGCGCCTGATACACCGCAGAAACGCGGCTTTCGCTGCCATCCTTGGCGACAATCGAGACGACCTTCTCGGGCACCAGGTCGTCGGTCGACAGGATCGCCAGCGTCATCGGAAGGTAATTCGCCACCGCCAGCCATTTGCCATCGGCGCTGATCGCGATGTTGCGACTGTTCAAACCGGCGCGAACGCGGCCGACTTCTTGCAGCGACCAGATATCGTATTTCTGCACCCACCCGTCGCGCGACATGATAAAGACATACCGCCCATCCGGGGTGAACTTTGGCCCGCCGTGCACCGCAAACGGTGTCGGAAAGCGGTCGAGCACGTCAAACGTATCACCATCCAGAACCGAAACATGGTGATCGCCCTTTTCCACCACCAGCGTGATGTTCATGGGATCGGACTGCCAGATCGGGATGCTCGCGGCGTGATAGCCATCGTTCATCTCGCGGCTCGCGGCGATATCCTCGATCTGCCATGCTGGCACCTTGTCCAGCGGCGTCTTGAGATAGGCGGCCAGCGCGGCAATCCGGTCGACCCCCAGATCATCGCCAAAGGCAGGCATCTGCGTGGCGGGCCGACCCTGCGCGATCACCTCGTCCAACACAGGCCCGCGCATCCGTCCAAGCGTTTCAGGGATCAAGGCGGGGCCAAGTCCACCCAGCCGGTTTTCGCCGTGGCAATCCGCACAATGGGCCGCAAAATCCTTTTGCGGATCGGCAGTTGCAGCCCCGGTCAGCAGCAGCACGATTAGGGCCGCAATGTCAAAAGAAGTTATGCGCCGGGTCATTCCGTTTGCCTTTGAAAGGGGTGGTTCTCAGGCGGTCAGCGTCTGCTACGCCGATCTCTTCGCCGCTCAGGTAGCACGCCGGGTCCTCGGCCCATGGATCACCCGTGAGTTGCAGAGCACGGATCCGCGTGTTGCCACCGCAGACATCCTGCAACTGACAAACACCGCAACGCCCCTTGAGAGGTCGGGGGCGCATGCGCAGAGTCGCCAGCATCGGATCATCGCCGCCCCAGATCTCGGAGAACGGCGCGGTCTTGACGTTGCCCACAGTATAGTCGGACCAATAGGTATCGGGGTGGACGTTACCGAGGAAATCGATGTTCGCCACGCCCAACCCCGAGGAGTTTCCGCCCCAGGCGGCCAGATGTTCGCGCATGTGGGCCACACGATCCGCATCAAAATTCCGCGCCACCCATTGCAGAAAATATCCCGCATCCGCATCGTTGTTACCGGTCACGATCTCCAGTTGCGCACCGTTGTTTTCGGCCGCCCAGGCCCGATCAATCAGCAGGTCCAACGCATGACGGCTGCGGTCATGTTCGGCATCCTCGCCCCGGTTCTTGTCGCCGCGCCCGGCATAGACCAGATGCGACAGATAGAATTTATCAACTCCTTCGTCTTGGCAAAGCTGAAGAATGTCCGGCAGGCTCTGGTGATTGCCTGCTGTCAGAGTAAACCGCAGACCCACCTTGATACCCCGCGCCTTGCACTCGCGAACGCCGCGCAACGCTTCGGCAAAGGCACCGTCGACACCCCGGAACCAATCGTTCGTCGCACCAATCCCGTCAATCGAGATACCGACATAGTGAAAGCCGATCTCGGCCACCCGGTCCGCCGCCTTGCCAAAGATCCTGGTGCCATTGGTTGACAGCGCCAGCATCCGGGATTTGCCCCGCGCATGTTCCGCGATCTCAAAGAAATCCTTGCGCGATAGTGGTTCGCCGCCCGACAGGATCAGGCCGGGAACGCGCATCTCGCCGATGTCATCCAGCACCTCAAAGACCTTTTCGGTCGATAGCTCTCCGGGGAAATCCACGTCCGCAGACACCGTATAGCAATGGCGGCATTTCAGATTGCAACGCCGGGTCAGGTTCCAGATCACCACCGGCTTGACCGGACCTTTGCGGTGGCGCGCCGGTGTCGGGTGCACCAACTGGCGCATGTATTCGCTCAATCGGAACATGACGGTCCTTTCCTGCGGAGCCGCAGCCCCGTCTTTTTCAGTATCCGCGCGGAATAGAGAATGTCGTTTGCGCGCGACGCCGCGCCGAGTATCGCCGCGATCTGCTGTCGCTTCTCCTCGACCTCGTCACGCGTGGTTCCGTGCACCATGGCAAAGAGGTTATAGGGCCAGTCAGGCAAAGCCCTGGGACGTTCATAGGAATGGGTCACAAATGGCAAAGCACCGACCAGCGCCCCAAGGTCGGCCACACGCGCATCTTCGACATCCCAAACCGTCATACCGTTGGCTGTCATGCCGAGTTTGAAATGGTTGGGTGCCACGGCAATACGGCGGATTACGCCACTTGCCTGCATTGCCTCAAGCCGCGTCAACAGGTCCTGCTCGGCCAAGCCAAGCGAAGCGGCGACGACAGCATAGGGCGCAGCCACCAGAGGCAAACCACCTTGCAGCGCACTCACGATATCACGGTCGGTCACACTCATGCTGCCACCCTGAAACCGATGAAAAATTCTTGTAACTTCGGAAACCGCAACACCGTGATCCCAGTTGCCTGCTCGATGGTGTCCGCGGCCTCGGCAATACCCTCCGGCGTTTCGGTTGCCAGCACGAACCACATGTTCAGCCGATGCTCTCGCTGGTAGTTATGGGCGACTTGCGCAAAGGCGTTGACCTGTTCCGTCACCTCTTCGAACTCTGCCTCGGGAACTGCCATGGCGCAGAGGCAAAACGCGCCTCCCATCGCTGCCGCATCAAAGAACGGTCCAAACCGGGTAATCGCGCCGATGTCTTTCATCCGCTCCAGCCGTGCCAGAAGATCGTCAACAGTGATCCCAAGCTCTGCAGCGAGGCCGTCAAAAGGAGCGGATGTCAGGGGCAGACCCTCTTGCAAACGGTTGATCAGGGTGCGGTCTGTGGCATCCAGCATCATGCGGCCTTTCCTTTGTTCACGTTGATCAATGCTCCAGTCTGTTTGAAACAGCGGGTCGAAAACAGCACCTTGTGGCGCGCTTCCTTCAGGCCTTTCAAAGTGCGCACTTGGTCCAGCGTGGTCATCGCCTCGGGCCGACTGCGCGCGTGAATCATGTTGTAAAGACGATATGGCCAGACACCCTCGACCGACCGCCGTTCATAACACAGCGTGACACCGGGAACGCGAGCCAGCACCGGACCGACCTCACCGGCGACCTCATGGATCACGTCCCAGACGCACATCGCGTTCGATGTCCAGCCCAACGCGCGGTGACGCACGATCACGCCAAGGCGTGCGATGACCCCAGCGTCATGCAGGGCAGCGACACGCGCGAGCACTTCGTCCTCGCTGCGATCCAGATGGCGAGCCATCGCTGCCCAAGGGCGCGATTTAAGTGGCAGGCCACGGGTCAGGCATTGCAGGATGTCACGATCACCGTCGCAGATTGCCGATGGGTCAGCCGGTCGCGGTTCGGGTACGGCACCGGCCTTGCCATTCATGCGAAAGCCAAGATCGACGTTGAACGGGCGCACAAGCCGCAGGTCCAGCACCTGTCGGTTCGTGCGTTCCGAAATTCGGGCCAGCGTGTGGTTCACGTGGCTGCGATCCGGCCCTGTGGCCACGAACCAGATGTTCCATGCATCCTCGCGCAGGTAGGAATGATTGACGCCCGGCTCATCACCGACGATCCCCGCGACCTGTTCCAACTCCTCCGGCCCGGCCTGCAGGGCCGCCAAGGTGCTGGCCGATACCGTATTGGGCGCACAGGTCGCACCGACACGGGTGATCCGCCCGGCCGACCGCATGCGATCCAGCCGTTGCAGCACTTCGTCTTCAGAGATGTTCAGCCGCACGGCCAGCACTGCAAATGGTGCAGGTACAATCGGAAAATCCCGCTGCCAGTCATTCAGCAAGGCGACATCGACAGGATCGGCGACATTCTGCATCACAGGCCCATCCGGTGTGCGCGAGCTGTGAAAAAGATCCCTGATGGGCTTTCGGCGTCGATCTCTCCGCGTTTCTCAAAGGTCTGCGTGTCGTAAATCATGATCTTGCCGGCATCCGGCACGGAAACCCAGACCTCGTGCCCGCGCGGAGTGAACTCCATGTGCAGGACTGCAGGGCCGGGTTTGAACATATGCACCACCTCCTTGGTCACCGTGTCGATCACCTGGATCGTGTCGTTCAACGGATGCGCAAAATTGACCCAGACCTGACGGCCATCCGGACGCGCCATGGCAAAGACCGGCTGACCATAGGTGGCCGTCCTGCCGGTTTCTTTGAAATCGCGGGCATCGACCCAAAGCACCTCGTGCCGCCCGACCGCAGGCAGCACGAATTCTATTCCAGTCAGGGCCCAGCCTTCGAGATGGGGCATCTTGTATACGGGAAGCGGTTCTTCCCCGCGACCATACCCGGCAAGCACATGCGTGGGTTCCGGCGTCTCGGACCAGAGGTCGAGCGCGGTCAAACCGTCTTCACCAAAGAGACCAGCGATGTAAAACCGCCCATTTGCGGTAATCAGCGCGTCATATGGGTTTTCTCCGATCCCGGCGATCTTGGTGATCTGCGGTGTCTCGCCCGACAGGTCCGCGATCCAGGTCTCGTCCGCATCCCACAGGCTGAAGACAAAGCGACGTCCCGGCGCATCCACCAGCCCGATGGTCTTCGACCCGGTGGGAATATCCGCCACTATCTCAAGCGTATCAACATCAAAAACGCGCACGCCACCCGGTTCATAATTGGAAACAGCCACCAATGCGCCATCATCGGAAATCGCGCCGCCTATGGAATTACCTGCCTGTATGACGCGACCGGCGATGCGTCGTTCGACCAGATCCACCTTGGTCAACCCGCCGTCCCGCCCAAAGACGAACGCGAACCGTTGATCCGGCGAATAAACCAGCGAGGCATGGGAGAGATCGCCAAGCCCTTCGATCCGCGCCAGTGCCGCGCGATCGGACTGATCGACCAGCAACACCGAGCCGCTCGCGCGTTCGATCACCAGCCCCAGATCACCGGTGGCTATGGTTTCAGAGACAGCAGGCGGTCCCGCGAACACAAGGACCGCGAGGATCAGGTGCAAAAGCTTCATTCGCTCTCTCCTGTCAAAAGGTATTGGGCAATCCAGAGCGCTTCGTCATCAGACATCAGCGGTTCCCATGGCGGCATCGGCGTTCCCGGCACCCCGTTCAGGATCACCGAGGCGAGACCTTCGCGGTCATAATGCGCGAGTGTTTCCATCCTGAGATCAGGGCCAAGCCCGCCTTTCAGCGTCAGCCCGTGACAGGAACCACAATCCTGATGCACCAGACGTTTGAGTGCATCACTGTTCACCTCTCCCGCCCGGACCGGTGTGCAAAAAAGGAACAAGACCAACAGACTACGCATGTGCAGCCGCCATCGCTTGGGGCAATGCGCGGTCGGAATACAGCGTGACGACGCGACCAATCATGAAGAGCACCGGCGCTTCGAGCTTTGCCACCCGCACGTCGCGACCCAACATGTCGAGACGGGAAAGGAGCCGGCGTTCGCGTGGCGTGGTGGCCTCGGCGACGGCCAGAACCGGCGTCGCGGGATCAAGTCCCTCGGTCATCAGGCCCATGGCGATCTGCCCGATATTGGCAACGCCCATATAGATCACCAGCGTCGAATCCGGATCGGCCAACCGCTTCCAATCAAGATCCAGAACTTGCCCGGCCTGCCGATGACCCGTGACATATTGCACCGCCCCCGCCAGCCCGCGATGGGTAAGCGGCACACCCGTCGAGCTGGCCGCTCCTTGTGCGGCGGTAATGCCGGGAACGATAACCACCTCGACCCCATGCGTCTCTAGATGTGCCGCCTCTTCCGAGCCACGTCCAAAGATCAGCGGATCACCCCCCTTGAGGCGGGCGACGATGTGCCCCTGCCCTGCGCGTTTCAGAAGAAGGTCATTGATTTGCTCTTGGGGTACGGGATGGCACTCGGGCGATTTTCCCACCGCGATGCGCTCTGCCCCCTCGGGACAAAGCGCCATGATGTCCGTAGATACCAGCCGGTCATAAATCACGACATCGGCCTCAGACAACAGGCGCAGCCCGCGCAGGGTCATCAGCTCTGGATCGCCCGGTCCGGCCCCGATCAGATACACTTTTCCCGCGCTCGTCATGGCATGTCTTCCTGTCTGGCATCAGCTGGAAAAGGTGGCGGTGGGCCGTTCTGATCGGCCCACCGCGTCAGGCTCAGTAGACGTCGGCCCGTGTGTTGTAGACGTTGAACTTGCCGGTCGGCGTGATCAGGCGCGGGTCTTTGATCACCTTTTTCAGTTCAAGTGTCTTGTCATCGACGACCACGATGGCGCTTTCCAGATCCTTCGCGTTCCAGACCGAGAACCAGACTTCGGTGCCCGCCTGATTGAACTCTGGTTGCACGACGCGTGGCTGGCCTTCTGCGATGCCCGCCCATTCGCCGATGGGTAACGTGGTGTATTCTGGGTCTTCGCCGGCCTTCATGTCGGGGATCTTGAACACCGCAACCGAGGCCGAGGTCTCGGCGTCCGGGTTCAATGTCGCGTCAACATAAAGATTTTCGGATTCCGGGTGCGTCTTGATGAACAGCGACCCGCCCCCAAGCGCATAGAACGTCTGGGCGATCTTCCACGCCTGATCAGCGTGCCCCTCGGGATCAGTCCCGATAAGTGCAACGGAATCGTCACCCAGATGGGATGTTGCCCAGACCGGACCATGATCAGGGTGCACGAAATTGGCACCCCGGCCAGGATGGGGCGTCAGACCTTCGGTGTCAGTGATGGCGACCAGCTTACCCTCTTTTGTATCGATCACCACCAGCTTGTTGCGCGCATTTGCAGCGGTGATGAAATAGCGCCGCGTGCTGTCGAGCCCACCATCATGAAGGAAGCGTTCGGCCTCGATCTCGGTGGTCTTGAGGTTGGTCAGGTCGGTATAGTCCACCAGAAGGATCTTGCCGGTTTCCTTGACGTTGACGATGAATTCAGGCCGGTAGTGGCTGGCCAGGATCGCTGCCACGCGTGGCTCCGGGTGATAGGTCTGTTCGTCATAGATATAGCCGCGTGTCGACTTGATCTTGAGCGGTTCCAGCGTGTCGCCGTCCATGATGACATATTGCGGCGGCCAATAGGCACCGGCGATGGCGTATTTGTCCTCGTAGCCTTCCATCTTTGAGGTCTCGACAGACCGCGCCTCCATACCCACCTTGATTTCCGCCACCGTTTCCGGGTGCTCCATCCAGAGGTCGATCATGTTGACCCGCGCGTCCCGGCCAATCACATAGAGGTAACGCCCAGACGCCGAGATACGGCTGATATGGACAGCATAGCCGGTTTCGAGCACTGCATGGATTTCATAGGTGCCGCCGTCGATCAGGGCAATCTGGCCCGCGTCGCGCAGTGTCACTGACATCAGGTTGTCGATGTCGATGTCGTTCATCTTTTCGGTCGGGCGGTCTTCTGGCGCGACAACGACCTGCCAACTCTCAAGCATCTTGTCCATGCCCCATTCCGGCGGCACAGCCGGATCTAGCAGCAGGTAGCGGGCCATGATATCGACCTGCTCTTCGCTCAGATCGCCCGAGGTGCCCCAGTTTGGCATGCCCGCAGGCGAGCCATAGGTGATAAAACTGTGCAGATGATCGTAACCGAGTTCCCGCGTGAGATCGACGGTCAGCGCCTTGCCGGTCGCCCCCTTGCGCAACACGCCATGGCAGCCGGCGCAGCGCTG
The DNA here is from genome assembly GCF_039973035.1 of Sedimentitalea sp. Classification (NCBI taxonomy): domain Bacteria; kingdom Pseudomonadati; phylum Pseudomonadota; class Alphaproteobacteria; order Rhodobacterales; family Paracoccaceae; genus Sedimentitalea; species Sedimentitalea sp. Next base: position 82,997 of record NZ_JBDWLR010000069.1, on the reverse strand, counting down.
GAAATAAATCTGGTTGGCGACGTCGTATTCTTCCTGATTCATCACCGGGTCTTCCGGACGGCGGCCCGGTATCTCAATGTTGAGTTGTCCCAGCGTGTCGTATTCGCCCACGTAGGATCCGGCGGGGCTGGTGTCGTGAACCTGTTCCGGGTCGTCCTGGGCCGCAACCGGACCCGCGACGGCCAACGCCAGCGCGGCGCTGGTAAACAGCAGTCGGCTACGTATGGCTTTGATACTTTGCATGACGTTGTCTCCGTGAAGCTGGTGAGGCCACGGTCAGCCTTGCATCGCGCCGAAGTGCGGTCCTTGACTTTCGTTAAGGACCATTCAACCGGGCGGCGATACCGCTTGGATCATGAAAAGTGCGTTTCATCCCCACCGGCTCGCGGCGATGGTCGTTCTGGCGTTTTTATGCGCCCTGCCAGCGATTGCCGAGACCCGCATCGGATTTGAGTCAGACATCGCACCTGCTGTTCCCGATACCCCGCTCGCTGCGGAAATGTTCGATGTACCCTTGCCGGTGACCATTGTCCGAACCGAATCCCCGGTTCCCGGATGGCAGATCAGCGCGCGGGATGGGACCCTGTTGGGTCGCATCGGGTCGAGTTGGGAAATCGCAGGCTCGGTGGGGTATTCCGGCCGCCCGATCGATATGCTAGTGGCGGTGGATACCGAGGCACGGATCACCGCCGCGCGTTTGATGCAGCAATCCGAACCGATCCTGACCCTTGGCCTGACCAAAGATGACATCATAGGTTTTGTCCAAGGCTTTGAAGGCATCGACCTCCGCGCACCGGACAAGTCGGATGCCCCCCGTTTCATCTCGCGCGCCACCGTGTCCACGGCGGTGATCCGCGACGCCATCTTTCGCACGGGCCGGACATTGGCGCTGGCCGATGGCGGTGCAGGCGTCGGCCGGATTGACCGCCTGACATTTGCACCGCACGACTGGGACTCGCTTGTTCGCATCGGCGGCGTGCAATCGGGCTCCATGACAATGGCCGAGGCCGCCGAGATTTTTGCAGAAACTGCAAATCCGCCCACACCCAGCGGGGCCTATTTTCTCGACCTGAACGTCGCATTGCTCGACCCGCCCGAGATTGGTCGCAACCTGTTGGGCGAAAGGGTCTACTCCGGCGTCATGGGCGATTTGCCCGCTGACCGTGTGGCGCTGTTTGTTGCCTCGCGGGGGCTCTATTCCCATCGTGGATTGGAATGGCGCAATTCAGGGGTTTTTGACCGTCTGTCGGTGATCCAGAACGCCAACCGCTATCCTATAACCGATCAGGGTTACCTTCGGATTGACGACCTTGCCATCTCAGGCGCGCCTGACTTCAAGGAACGCAGCATCTTTCGCATCGGCGGCAACGGGTTTGACCCCGCCGCGCCATTTCGCATAGAGGTTTCCGCCACCCCCGACGCGGCAAGAGGCCCGGTGACCGCGACCATCGGTGTTGATTATGCCCTGCCCGAACACTTTCTGCTGCCCCCTCCGCCGCGCCAGATCCCATTGTGGGAGGAAATGTGGCAGCGAAAGCGCCCGGCCATTGTCGCGCTCGGCGTCATGCTGACGGTGTTGACCGGTATTCTGCTCTTTCAGGACAGCATCACCCGCCGCCCTCTGCTCTGGCGACGGCTGCGGCTGGGATTTTTGACCGTCACTCTGGTCTGGCTCGGTTGGGGGGTGAATGCGCAACTGTCGGTGGTTCAGGTTGTGGCGTTTGTGCAATCGTTGTTGAGCGGTTTTCGTTGGGAAACCTTTTTGGTCGAACCCCTGATCTTTATGCTGTGGAGCTTTGTGGCATTGGGCCTGCTGTTCTGGGGGCGCGGTGTTTTCTGTGGCTGGCTGTGCCCGTTTGGTGCTTTGCAGGAACTAACCAATCAGGCCGCGCAGAAACTGGGCGTGAAACAGATCGCCGTACCTTTTGGCCTGCATCAGCGGCTTTGGGTCATCAAATACACGCTCTTCATAGCCATTCTCGCGATTTCGTTCTATTCGATGAAGGACGCGCTGATCCTTGCCGAAGCCGAACCCTTCAAAACCGCCATTTCGCTTCGTATGGTCCGGGCTTGGCCATTTGTCGCCTTCGTTCTGGTGATCCTCATTGCGGGCCTGTTCATCGAACGGTTCTACTGCCGCTATATCTGCCCCCTCGGCGCGGCGCTGGCGATTCCCGCAAAACTCAAGATCTTCGACTGGCTTCGCAGACGTCCACAATGCGGGCGTGAATGCCGGTTGTGCGAACCCAAATGCACCGTCGGAGCCATTGATCCGCTCGGACGTATCAACCCAAACGAGTGTGTCCTATGTCTGAGATGCCAGGTCATTTACAACGACCCGACCACCTGCCCCACCCTGAAACGCCGCGCGCGCGCTCAAAAGGCCCCGTCATGAAGACCACCGTACTCAGGGTAATCACCGATGGTTTCCGCGTCTTCTTCCTCGCTGCGGGGCTATTTGCCGTTTTTTCCGGCCTCGCATGGGGCATTTACCTCAGCGTGCATATGGCCGGCGGGCTGATCATCGATCTGCCCTATGCGATGGCGCCGCATTTCTGGCATGGGCACGAGATGATCTTTGGCTTTGCCGGTGCAACGATTGGCGGCTTTCTTCTAACAGCGGTGCCCAACTGGACCGGTGGCAGTTCGGCCAAGCCCTACTTCATCGGCGCGGTGGCATTGCTCTGGCTTTGTGGGCGTCTGGCGATGTGGTGGTCCGCAGCCATGCCCGGATGGCTTGTCGCGGTTGCGGATCTGTCTTTTCTCCCGGTCCTCATCGCACAGGTGGCGTGGCAACTGACGAAACGCCCGAAACCGCAGAACGCGATGTTCCTTGTGTTCCTTACCCTGTTCTGGGCCGCCAACCTGTTAACCCATCTGGAATGGACCGGCGTGACAGATGATACGGTGCTTGCTGGACTCTATGGTGGCCTCTTGACGGTCTGCGCCTTGATTTCGGTGCTTGGCGGACGGGTCACGCCCGCCTTTACCCGCAACGCCATGCGCCGTGCGGATGAACCCGAAGCGGCCTGGCCGCAAGGATTTCCGATGATCGAGAAGGCCGCCATCCCACTGGCGATTCTTCTGCCGATCCCGGTGCTGGCGGGATCTGCGGACTGGGCCGCACCCTTGGCAATTGCTCTTGGTGGCGTGCAGATTCTGCGGTTGACCCGCTGGCGACCGATCTGGGCAATGCGGCAGCCAATCCTGATTTCACTGCATGCAGGGTTGGCGATGCTTGGCTTAGGCCTGATCTTATGGGGGGCTGCAGTCTTGGGGCATGGCAGCGAAGTGGCGGCATTGCACATCCTCGGCATTGGCGCTGTCGGCGGCATGACCCTCGCCGTGATGAGCCGCGCGATCCTCGGCCATAGCGGTCGCGATCTCGCGGCGCCCGGACCTGTGGCCCTTGCCTATGCACTGATCCCCGCCGCTGCCGCCTTACGTTGGGGGGCCTCGGAATGGGCAGGTGATTGGTATTTCCCGATGATCCTGCTCTCGGTCTCTCTCTGGTGCCTTGCCTTCACGCTCTTTGTCGTTTCGCTCTGGCCTGCACTGACCGGACCGCGTCGCAAAGGCTGAAGCCCGTATTCGGAAACTCGCGGTTCCTTGACTTTCGTTAAGGCTGTGCTGCCCTCGGCCCGCCATAACGATCCTATCCAACCGGGCGAAGGAGAGCGCTATGCGCGAAGTCATGACCAAGAGCATGGCCCGAAACATTTTCTATGGCGGGTCATTGTTCTTTATTCTCATCTTCGTGGGGCTGACGGTGCATTCGCATCGCTACATTGTCACCACGTCAACCGACGCTGAGGGCCTGACCGAAAGCGTGGTGCTCGGCAAGCATGTCTGGGAAAAGCATGCCTGCATCAACTGTCACTCTCTGCTTGGTGAAGGTGCCTATTTCGCGCCCGAAGTCGGCAATGTGATGACCCGCTGGGGCGTCGATGATGACCCCGAAGCGGCCTATGAAACCCTGCGCGGCTGGATGGAAGCGATGCCAACCGGCATCGAGGGCCGCCGCCAGATGCCATATTTTGAGCTGACCGAAGAAGAATACCGCGGGTTGGCCGATTTCCTGATGTGGTCCGGCACCATCGATACTCAGGGCTGGCCGCCCAATGACGCCGGTTGAGAAAGGGCAAGCAAGATGAAATATCAAACCCAAAAGATCGCACTGGCCTATTTTACCGTGGCCTTGGGGCTGTTTGTAATCCAGATCATAGGCGGGCTGCTGGTTGGCTTTGTCTATGTCAGCCCGAATTTCCTGTCGGAACTGCTGCCGTTCAACATCCTGCGGATGCTGCACACCAACTCGCTGATCGTCTGGCTGTTGCTGGGCTTTTTTGGCGCGGCCTACTTCCTGATTCCGGAAGAAGCGGAACGCGAAATCCACTCCCCCATGCTGGCCTATCTGCAACTGATCATCCTTGTGGTCGGGACGCTGGGCGTGGTCCTGACCTATGTTTTCAACCTGTTTGAGGGCAACTGGCTGCTGGGCAAGGAAGGGCGCGAATTCCTTGAACAACCGAAATGGGTCAAAGTCGGCATTGTCGTTGCGGCGCTGATCTTTCTCTACAACGTCTCGATGACGGTGCTGAAGGGCAAGAAGACCGCGATCACCAACGTGCTGCTGTTGGGCCTCTGGGGTTTGGCGCTGCTGTTTCTCTTTGCTTTCTACAACCCGTCCAACCTTGCGCTCGACAAACAATACTGGTGGTACGTGATCCACCTTTGGGTCGAAGGCGTGTGGGAACTGATCATGGCGTCGATCCTCGCCTACCTGATGCTCAAGCTGACCGGTGTGGACCGTGAGGTGGTCGAGAAATGGCTTTATGTCATCGTCGCGCTGGCGTTGTTTTCCGGCATCCTTGGCACCGGGCACCACTATTACTGGATCGGCGGTCCGGGCTATTGGCAGTGGATCGGCTCGATCTTCTCCTCGCTCGAAGTGATCCCGTTCTTTGCCATGATGGCCTTTGCCTTTGTGATGGTCTGGAAGGGGCGTCGGGATCACCCGAACAAGGCCGCACTGTTGTGGTCGCTCGGCTGTGCCACGCTGGCCTTCTTTGGCGCCGGTGTCTGGGGCTTTCTGCATACGTTGCACGGGGTGAACTTCTATACCCACGGCACCCAGATCACCGCAGCACATGGGCACCTTGCCTTTTACGGTGCCTATGTCTGCCTCAACATCGCGATCTTTACCTACGCGATGCCGATCCTGCGCAACCGCGATCCTTATAACCAAGTGCTGAACATGGGGGCGTTCTGGCTGATGTCGGGGGGAATGTGTTTCATGACCTTCACGCTGACATTCGCAGGTACTGTGCAAACCCACATGCAGCGGGTTCTGGGCGAATACTTCATGGATGTACAGGATCAGCTGGCGATCTTCTTCTGGATGCGCTTCTTCTCGGGTGTGGTGGTGTTCATAGGCTTGCTGATGCTGGTCTATGCACTCGCCATGCCGCGCAAAGAGGTGATCTCGGATGATGCCTCGGTCCCGGCGGAGTGAAGCCCATGGATGGAAGTTTTGATCAACGGGAGGGGGTGCAAGCCCCCTTCTATCTCGCCCAGGGCGACGAATGCGAGGTTTTTGCCGCCGCCTATGCAAACACCCTGCCTCTGCTGCTGAAAGGTCCGACCGGCTGTGGCAAGACCCGTTTCGTCGCGCATATGGCGGCGCGTCTGGGCCGTCCGCTCTATACCGTTGCCTGTCATGACGACCTGTCGGCGGCGGATTTGATCGGGCGCTACCTGCTGAAAGGTGGCGAAACTGTCTGGGTCGACGGGCCCCTGACCCGCGCGGTGCGTGAGGGTGCGATCTGCTACCTCGACGAAGTGGTCGAAGCGCGCAAGGATGTGGCCGTCGTGCTGCACCCCCTGACCGACGACCGGCGCATTCTGCCGATTGACCGGACCGGCGAGGAACTGGAGGCCGCTCCTAGCTTTATGCTGGTTGCCTCCTACAACCCCGGTTACCAGAACATCCTGAAGACCCTAAAACCATCGACCCGCCAGCGGTTTCTGTCGCTGGAGTTCGATTTCCCCGCTCCCTCCGAAGAAGAGCGGATCGTTGCGCAGGAAAGCGGGCTGGACCCGGCGCGGGTCAAGGCGCTGGTGCGGTTGGCAGGCAAACTGCGCGGGCTCAAGGGGCAGGATCTGGAGGAAGGCGTTTCCACCCGCCTTGTCGTTTATGCTGCAACGCTGATCCAACAGGGGATGCCGGTCGAACGGGCAATCCGTGCGGCGATGGTGGAACCTCTTACCGATGACGAGGATATCAAACGCGGGCTCCTCGATCTGGTCACGGCCGTCTTTGGGTGAGGCGCGGCCGATGTCACGGATCACCTTCGAACCATGGGAACCCGAAGAAACTGTCGGGAAACTGTGGCATTCCTTCGCCAGTCGCCTGGATGCGCCCGAGGCGCATGGAGGAGCCGCAGTCGACCTTTCCGAGGTCGGCGGGCGGCTGGCGATCCTTTTCAGGGGGCTGGGTGGCAGCGCCTCTGTCGAATTGCGACCGGTTTCGGAAGAAGCCAGCCATCACCGTCTGTCGTGGCGCCGAAAACTGGGGACCGAAGCCGAAACAGTGCCGCGTGCCAGTTTTGATGGAGAAGTACTGCGGATGCCGGCGCGGCTGGCGGTTTTCCCGGCACGCGAGGCCAATGCGGCGCTCTACGTCTGGCTGGCTGCCGCTGCGGCCCATGCCCCACAGCGGTACGCCGAGGCCGATCCCTTGCGCACCGATCTGCGCGCACTGGCTGCTGCGCGGACAATGGTTACTGCGACACTGAACAATGCGCCGGGATTGCGCACCTTGCATGATACGCTGTGCGGTGCGACGCTCGCCCAACGTCCGACAACCGCCCTGCCCCGCATCGAGGCACAGGTCGAAGCGCTGGTGCGCCACATGCTGGGCGAGCCTTTGCCCGACATGGCCGCCGATATGTGGCAAGCGATCGATCGCGACGACCTCAAGGAGCTGACCGCCCCGCGCGGCTATCGCCCCTTTCGCCCGGTGCCGCTGTGCCCCGACCTGCGCGCGATTGAAACCAGCGAGCGGCACGAGGCCGAAGATTCCGAAACCGGAGAGACGCCACCTGAGGATGGCGAAGGCAGAACCCATCGCGCCCGCCGTCGCAAATCCGATCTGGCCGAACGCAGTGACAGCTTTATCCTGCACAAGTTCGAAGCGATCCTGTCTTGGGCCGAATTCCTCAACCTCAATCGGCGTGTCGATGATGACGACCCTGAAAATGCTCGCAAGGCCGCCGACGATCAGGACGAAATCGGCCTTGGACAGATCACCAAAGCGCCGCCTACCAAATTGAAACTGCACCTCGACCTCGCACCCGAAGATGTCGACCGCGAGCGCCTTTCGCAGAAGCTGACCTATCCCGAATGGGATTGCCGGTCCGGCGCATATCTGCCCGATCACGCCTGTGTGCTGGCCTCTGTCGCCACGCCCGCAGACGAAACCTTTGCCCATGACCCCGCCGCCGCCCGGCGCATTCGTGCCGTCAAACGCCAGTTCGAGGCGTTGCGACCGGGCCGCGTGACGACGCGCGGGCATCTGGACGGTGATGCGCTGGATATCGACGCAGCCGTGCGCTCTGAGGCGGATCGCATCGCCAGTGGTGAAGGCAACGAACGGGTCTGGATGCAAACCCGCCCCGAAGCCCGCGATCTTGCCGTGTCGATCCTGCTCGACGTGTCACGCTCCACAGAGAGCGCTGTGACAGGTCGCGCGGTCATCGACATCGAGCGCGAGGCACTGGATGCACTCGCGTGGGGGCTTGACGCCTGTGGCGATGATTTCGCGATCCACGCCTTTTCCTCGTTGAAACGGCACAGGGTTTATCTGCAAACCTGCAAGAGCTTTGAAGAGCCCATGGGCGCGATGGTCGAACGGCGCCTTGGTGGGTTGCGCCCCGGATTTTACACACGGATGGGCGCAGCGATCCGCCATGTTTCGGCGGACCTTGCCGGGCAGAGCCGCAAGCGGCGCCTCTTGATCGTGATCACCGATGGCAAGCCAAACGACCTTGACCATTATGAAGGCCGCCACGGCATCGAAGACACCGCCATGGCAGCCCGCGAGGCACGCCGCGCCGGGCAATCGGTCTTTGGGATCACCGTGGACAGCGACGCCAAATCCTGGTTTCCACGGCTGTTCGGCCAAGGCGGCTTTGCAGTGGTGCCTAACCCGGAAAAGCTGATCTTTGCCCTGCCCCGTATCTATCGCCAACTGGTCGGCGCATGAGCACGCAGGGCGGGTTGGATGAACTGCCGGGCGAGTTGATGATGTGGGTTCTCATCGTCAGCGAACTGCTGGTTTTCGCCGCCGGGCTGACGGCATTTCTCGCGGTGCGACTAACTGATCCGGTGGGTTTTGCCGAGGCGCAGGATCACCTGTACCGAACCGGGGCCGCGCTGAACACAGCGGTGCTGATCACCAGCGGGTTCCTCGCGGCACAGGCGCTTGTCTGGCGCCGGGTTGGGAAACGCGCGCTTGCGCGTGTGGCGCTGGTGGCGGCGGCCGCGTTGGGCGTACTCTTCCTCGTCATCAAGGGTGCCGAATACGCCGGCAAGGCGGCGCAGGGCATCGCATGGGACACCCATCCGTTTTTCACATTCTACTATGGCCTGACCGGGTTCCACGCTGCCCACGTCGTTGCAGGCGTTCTGCTTTTGCTGCTGGTGGCATGGCGGGATGCATCACAAAACATCGAGGCGTCAGCGATGTTCTGGCACATGGTCGATCTGGTCTGGGTGCTCTTGTTCCCAGTCATCTATCTTTTGGGATGACGGATATGGGCCTGTCCAAATCGCTGCTGAGCGCTTGGCTGTGGTTGACCGGGTTAAGCCTTGTCGCGGCTCTGGCGACATTGACGCCAATGCCACGCTGGACCTTGGCTGCAACGATCCTGTTGCTGGCGTTGTTCAAGGCCCGGCTTATCCTTGCGCGATATCTCGACCTGCAGCGCGCGCCGGGCTGGTTGACAGGTGCCACACTGGTGTTTGCGATCTGGACACTGCTCGCCTTCGGGCTCTACCTGATCCCGGTGTTCATGCGCTGAGTCCGGGTCGCGTCAGGATCTGTTCCACGCATCGGCGGGATCGGTTTCCACAACACTGCGCAACTGCGCGATATCCGCTATTTCGGCGTGGTTGCGCGTGATGGTGACGCCAACAGTCTTGAGCCGCGAAAACGCCCGGCTCAGGCTCTCGGGTTTCATCCCCAATCGTCCCGCGATCAACACCTTGTCATAGGGCAGCGTCAGCCGACAATCACCGCCCCCCTCCTCGCACAGTTCAAGCAAAAAGCGCGCCACCCTCTGCGCCCCGGTTTCCGCCTTAAGCTGTTCAAGTTGTGCGACCAGCGAATGAAGATGGTTAAAGGTCGCCGCGAGGATCGAGATGCTGGCCTGCGGATCGCGATGGATCAACTGGATCAGGGCGTCGCCAGGGATCAGGACTGTCGTACAGGCCGTCGCAGCCTCGGCCGACACGGGATAGGTACCTTGCCGAAGCGCCACCGGTTCGCCCATGCTTTCGCCCTTGGTGAACACGCCCACCACCGCCTCTGCGCCATTGGGCGCGATCCGGTAGAGCTTTACCCAGCCGTCCAGCACGACATGGATACCCGGACATCTTTCGCCCTGTAGAAACAGGGTTTCACCCCGGTTGGCGCTTCGGAACACCCCGCGTGACAGGATCGTCTCGATATGCTCATCGGGCAAGGAACGGATGAGCGCCGCGTTCCGTGCGACCGCCTTGTGATCCTCATGCGCCACCAGAAAATTCCTTTCTATTGCTGGCCTGATCCTACACCATCAAGCCCGGGCCCGCATCCCTGATCCGCCCCCTTGGGGATGACTTGACTATTGTCATGGAGACCCTTGGCCGCATTTGCCAAATTGCAGTCAGCCATCGCAAAACCGGGAGCCAAGCCATGGATTATCAGGACTTTTTTCAAAACCGGTTAGAGGGGCTTCACGCCGAGGGCAACTATCGCGTGTTCGCGGAACTGCAACGTGATTGCGGCGCATTCCCTGCGGCGAGGCAATACATTGGGCGTCGCGAACGAGACGTGACCATCTGGTGCTCCAACGATTATCTTGGCATGGGTCAGCATCCCGACGTTCTTGCTGCCATGCACGAGGCGGTTGATCGTTGCGGCGCGGGTGCGGGCGGAACGCGCAACATCTCGGGAACGACGCATGACCATGTCCTACTCGAACGCGAGCTGGCGGATCTGCACGGCAAGGATGCGGCGCTGTTGTTTACCTCAGGCTATGTCTCAAACTGGGCGGCCCTTGGCACGCTGGCTGCGCAACTGCCTGATTGTATCGTGTTTTCCGACGCGCTGAATCACGCCAGCATGATCGAGGGTATCCGCCATTCCCGCGCAAAGAAGGTGATCTGGAAACACAACGATCTCGCGGATCTCGAGGCAAAGCTGGCGGCTGCACCGGCCAATGCTCCCAAACTGATCGCCTTTGAGTCCGTCTATTCGATGGATGGCGACATCGCCCCGATTGAAGGCATCTGTGATCTGGCCGACCGGTATGGCGCGATGACCTATCTCGACGAAGTGCATGCTGTCGGGTTGTATGGCCCCCGCGGCGGGGGCATCGCCGAGCGGGACGGTCTGATGCACCGGCTGACGGTGATTGAAGGCACGCTGGGCAAGGCCTTTGGCGTGGTCGGCGGGTACATCGCTGCCTCTGCCGCACTCTGTGATTTTGTCCGCAGCTTTTCCTCTGGCTTTATCTTTACCACCGCCTTGCCGCCCGCGGTGGCCGCCGCCGCCGCTGCGTCAGTACAGCACCTCAAGACATCCGATATTGAGCGTAAGGTGCAACGACAGCGCGTGGCCGAACTGCGCGAACGGCTGGATGCCCTGAGCATTCCACATTTGCCCAACCCCAGCCACATCATCCCGGTCATTGTCGGCGATCCGATGAAGTGCAAATTCCTGAGCGATACGCTGCTGGACGAGTTCGGCATCTACATACAGCCGATCAACTATCCCACCGTTCCCAAGGGTACCGAGCGGCTACGCATCACCCCGTCGCCGGTTCACACCACCGAAGATATCGATCGCCTCGCCGCCGCTCTCGGCGCGTTGTGGCAGCGTTGCCAGATCGCGCGCATCCCCATCGCGGCGCAATAAGGTTTCCACTCACAGCAAAAGACCCGGTCGCCAATCGGCAACCGGGTCTTGTCAAAGTCCTGTTAAATCAGCTGTCAGATGGCGACACAGTTACCAGATAGGCCGCCATGTCTTCGGCATTCTTGCGGTGTTTGTAGGTCATCTTGGTCTTCACCTTGGACTCGCCCAGCGTCTCTCCCAGCCACGCTTTCGGATCGGTGATATAGGCCGCGACGTTCTCTTCATCCCAGACAAGGCCGGTTTCGCTCACCGCCGCTAGCGAGTCTCCATACCGGAAATCGGGGTCCGAACCCGCGACACGTCCGATCACGCCATAGAGGTTCGGCCCGGTCTTGCCGCCCTTCTGGATCACCGTGCCATCTGTCGCGATGACGGCGTGACAGGATTTGCAGAGTTTGAAATCCGACTTTCCCTTTTCGGCATCCCCGGCAAAAGCCGCGCCCGCCAGCATCGGCAGGACGGCCAGAATTGGAACGATTTGCTTGATCCCCATCGCAAGTCTCCTCTGATTTCACACAGTCTCAGAGGTACAGGCTCTCCAGTCTGGCATCCTTGACTTTGCTCAAGAGTTGCTGTGCCTCGCTCCGGTCGGCGGCAAGGCACAGTCCGGTGGAAAGCCCGTCCGCCAAGGCGGCGCTGGAGGCACTGACCGAAATCTGGCGGATCGTGGGCGTGACCATGCGACCGTGACGGGGATCAATGATATGTCCAATCGAGCCACCGGAATTCATCGTGGTGCCCAAAGGGGCCGAGGTGGCCAGCGCCCGGCCTGTCAACTGACGCGCAGTCGCCTCGCCTGCAATGGTAACGGGCCAACCCGTGCCTTTGCCAGGAGACCCCAATGCGACGATCTCACCTGTATCAATCAGCACATCCACCACGCCCTCGGCACGCATCAACCGGCCCACGCGGTCCGCAATATAGCCCTGAGCAATCCCGTTCAATGTGAGTTCCTGCCCGTGGCCCATGGATACGCCGGTCGCGTCAACATTGACGCGTTCAAAGCCGATCCTGTGGCGCGCGACCGTCATCTCGGCGGGCAACGGCGCACGCCCCTGCCGATATGACGTCGCCATCACGCGCCACAAGGGTTGAACCGATGGATCAAATCGCCCGCCCGTCAGTGTATGGACATGTCTGGCGACCCCAAGGCACTCCAGCAATTCAACCGAAGGGGCTGACAGCACCCCCGATGCATTCAAGCGCGAGAGTTCCGACGCCGGGCGATAGAGGCTGAAGATATCTTCCAACCGATCAATCTCTGCCCGAGCAACCTCGGTGATCGCCACCGCACGCGGATGATCGAGCATGATCTGCGCCCGCGCGCCCAAAGCCGTACCTTGCCAGACAAAGGCATTCGCCGCTGGCGCAGCAAGACAGGCGGCAGAGGCGATGCTCAGAAAACGGCGACGCGTCAACGTCATCTCAAACTTCCCCCCCTCATGCGGCGTTCGCAAGTTTTGTGTAGAGTTACTGCTATCGCCTACTCCGGCTCGTATTCTTGACTTTGGTCAAATGATCACAACAAGCCCGGTGGAGTCAGTGGGGCGTTTCTCGCCTCATGAATCTGATAGTTTAGATCATGTTTTGCCTTATCCATGCTTTACGCTAAGCAAAACAAATGGATCGGCCGGATAATTTTCAAACTGAGACACTACCTGCCCTTTCTCTCGCGTCTTCAAGCCTCGGCGCGTTTCATGGCCTGATGTTCGTCTTCGACGAGACCGATCTTCCAGTAGCCCGAAATATAGGTGTCCGCGCGCGGCAGGCTCTTTTCCTGATGAAGGAACGCGCGGAGGGCCCGGATGACGCCGGATTCACCGGCGATACAAGTCTGAACACGACCCTCGGGCCAGTCAAGCGCGCGGATGAAATCTTCTTGCCGGGTTGAGGGCGTGGCCGGATCAGGGTTCACCAACCAATGCATCGCAATGCCGTCCGGCGCATCAATCTGCTGGCGGTCCTTTTCGGAAGTCATTTCAAAAATGGCGACGCCCGTTGCATCACGCGGCATAGCCTCAAGTGTGGCAGCAGCCACAGGCAAGGCCGAGGGATCAGCGGCGATCAGATACCAATCTGCATCAAAATCCGTCACCTTTGGCGTGCTCGGGCCCGCGAAACCCAGGAAATCCCCCGGTTGCGCATGGCTTGCCCAGCGTGAGGCCGGGCCGTTGTCGCCATGCGCGACAAAATCGATATCTAATTCCTGCACATCTGCCCGATAGCTGCGCACCGTATAGGTTCGGCGGGCCGGAGGAGGCCCTTGGATCAGTCGTGCGGCGAAATCCTGTTGGGCTTCGTTCGGTTCAGGCAACATCAGCTTGCAGTTCCCACCTTCACGGCCCTCCGGAAAACCATCAAGTTCCGGCCCCGAAAAGGTCACGCGGATCATGTTGGGCGTCAGATGCCACGCCCGCTTGACCGTCAGAAGACGTGGTGCCGGACGGTCTGTTCGGGCGCGGGCAGCGGGGCGGATACTGTTCAATTCTGCCATATGAAACTTCCTTTGGCGTATTCTGATTATTTTTGTCAGAAATAACGCATGCACCGCGGACCACAAGAGGTTCAGCCGGCATTTATCCGCACAGGTCGTCGCAATTGGCGGACAGAAGGCCTTAAATCACTTTACCGGCAGTCACATACGCAAAATGATGCCTCGTTATCATCCATCACGATTGCTGCAATCCCTTGGAAGATATTGGGCAGCGTTCGGCGATTTCGGCCAATGCCAGAACCATCGAAACTCACGCCATTGATCGGAACAACGGCTTAATCCCGATTGCCTATGTGAAAGCCGACGAGCAAACACCTTGGCAATCCCTGCGCGCCCGTAGGAGTCTGGAATCAGTCTCAGGCGTTCCAACGCTGGTATGGTTTCAACAACGAAGTGACCAACGCTCTGGCTTCTTGACGTTGCTCATACATGAAGCGCCCCGCCACATCTTTGTGCAGCCGTATTGTTGTATCCCTTCCGATTTTAACACTCAAAATCATCGTCCAAAGCGTGAGGTTGATCGCCAAGAGCACAGCACAATTGCGTTCAATTTTGCAGGCTGACAGGTGAAACTCACCCCTCCGTCCCGCGCATGAATCGCCATAGGAAATTCAAGTGTGCAACTCTGAGTTGCCAACCCACAGCAAGAACGCAAGCTAAAGCCGGGTAGACGACTTCGAGCATTTTTCGACCTAATCATTGAATTTATGGAACTAATCGAGACGCACTCTCTGTCTTGGCCAAAATCGGGCGCCAAAACGCGTACACATCGCCCCCCAAGCCCAGTTCATGCGCCGTCTCGTAAAGAAGCACCCTGACAGTCCAATCGGCGCTGCTGTTCTGAGCGATCCTTCCGCCTTTCGGAGGTTGGTCACGCCATTGGCCGAGATGGCACGCAACGCGCTCAACCCATAGGAAAATTATTTTCCTAAAAATTATAAAATTCTGGCCCGGGTAAGAGCACCGTGGTTCATTTTTCGCAGTGGTGCGCGCGGCAAGAGACCGGCGCCACCAGACCAATGTCAGAAAAGGGGACTGAGACGTGGAACAACAACTGGCCGAACTCGCAGCGCAAGTCGCTGCCATAGAAACGAAGGGCAATCTGACGAACACGATGTTCGCCGAGCTCTTTTATTATCTCACCATTCCTTTGATGATCATCATTCACGCAGGCTTTCTGGCCTACGAAATGGGCGCATCCCGCGCCAAGAATGCGCTGTCATCAGGGGTCAAGAACATTCTCGCCTTCGCGTTCGTCATTCCGGCGTTCTACTTTTTCGGCTGGTGGATATACTGGGGCTTCCCCACCGGGCTGACCCTATCCGAAGGCCCAAACGGCATTTCCGGCGCCGCCTATGCGAATTCGATTGCGTGGGGTTGGGGTGAAAGCGCCGCCTATATGGGACCAAACACCGAAGACCAGATTGACGGCGTATTCTGGGGTGCCTTTGCGCTCTTTGCGGCAACGACGGCTTCGATTATGTCGGGCGCCGTTATCGAACGCATTCAGACAGTCGGCTTTGTCATCTGCGCGATTGTGCTTGGCGGATTTAGCTGGACGGTTGCGGCGGCTTGGGGTTGGCATTCTGATGGGTGGTTGGTCCAACAATGGGGCGTCCACGATTTCGGTGCAGCTGGCCTTGTGCACGCAGTCGCTGCGTTCTTTGCGCTTGGCGTTCTCATCAATCTTGGGCCACGCATCGGCAAGTTCAATCCCGACGGCACCGCGAACGACCTTCCGGGCCATAACATGCCGCTCACAGCTACAGGGCTGATGATTATCATCGTGGGGTTCTGGGGCTTTCTGATGGGTTGTGTTGTTGTCGGCGGCGAGGCCTGGTCGTGGGGTGGCAACTACGCCACAATCTACGGCACGCCCACCAACCTTGGCGCATTGGCGTTCAACGTATTGATGGCGATCGGCGGTGGCATCATCGGCTCCTGGGTGTTCACCAAAAACCCATTCTGGATGATGTCCGGTGCATTGGCTGGCATCATTTCAACCGCGTCTGGCCTGGACCTCTATTGGCCTGGTCTGACGTTCATCATTGCTATTGGTGCAGGTCTTTTGTTGAAACCAGCGGCCCGCGCACTCGAGAAATTCGGCATTGATGACGCGGTTGGAGCGGTCACCGTTCATGGCACGATCGGTATCTATGGCATGTTGGTCCTCGGCGTCACAGCGGCGGGTTATCCTGCACTGGGGGGTGAAGATGCCCCAACGATCAGCCTTTTTGGTCAACTCGCCGGCGCTGTCGTATTCATCGCAATCGGTCTGAGCACGGGCTATCTGACATCCTTCGTTCTGAAAATGTTTGGAATGTTGCGCGTGCCAGCAGCGGCAGAAATAGCCGGCCTCGATACCGTCAAGGTCCCTGCTCAAGCCTATCCAGAGGGCATACCCGCGTCTGCCCCTGCCGCCAGCTAACCCAAAAACAAGGAGAAAATCATGGGTTTTCCATTTGAACCAGCGACTTGGGACGGCGTATCCGGCCCAATTTTCATGGGCTACGGCTCTGTCATGCCCGGTGTGTTTACCGTCATCTCGATCGGGCTGTGCATTGCAGCGCTAGTCATCGGCCAAAGAGCCGAAGCTGCAAAATACAGCAAGTACAAATAAAGCACCGCACACTCCGAGAGGCCTGCAATGCGGGCCTCTCACATCGCTATAGCTTTACGCGCGGTCTCTATGACAATTCACGCCAAAAAAGCCAAATCACTGGTGTTATCACGCAAACTCGACATTAGTTGCTGGCTTTCCGGCATCAACCCAGTCGCTCAGCATGACCCAGCATTCGATCTACTAATGGCGCCGGCGCTTCCCGCCTGAGTTCATCGCTCACGAATACTGGCGGTACGTCCGTTTCATTCTGAGTTTGCGTGTGATTGAGAAACTGATTGCCGTCCTCGCGCCTATCGCCTCACCGCCACATCAGAACGCCACGCTCAAAATGACCCAATGACGGGCGCGCGCACGACCGCATTCGGACGGGTGAAACCACGTTGGAAATACCGTGCATCGTCAGATTTTGCTCAGAACTCCGTCAGGATTGATGGGTTTGGATTGAGTATGCTGATCCTCGTTTTGTGACAGCACCATTCCCTTGATCGCAGCGTCAATTATTCGACGCGCCCCAGCTTATTGATCGGATTTCTCATGGCCTACATTCCCAATGACCCCCTATTCACGACCCAATGGCATCTGTTGAACTCCACCCCGGGCGAATACGATCTAAACGTGGTCGATGTTTGGGACGACTATGATGGCTCTGGCATCAGAGTGGTCGCCTTAGATCGGGGATTTGACTACACCCACTCGGATTACGACAACTACCGCACTGATCTGGATTGGGATTTTGAAGACGGCGATTCCATTGCCCTGCCCGATCCAGACCCAGATCTGACAGACGACGTACAAGTCGATGCGCATGGCACCCCGGTCCTCGGGATCATCGGTGCCGCGCAGGATGGTGAAGGCACTGTCGGGATCGCCTTTGGAGCCGAGATCATCGGCTACAAGACCGACTGGTCCCGCGACGAAGTCGAGGCCGCGATTAACATGGCCACCACCGACATCCTCGACGTGATCACCATGAGTTATGGCGAGAGCGAGAACGTGTTCATCCCCCGCTTTGGCTTGGTCGATGCGGCCGAAAACGCGGCGGAAAACGGGCGGGACGGCAAGGGGCTGATCATCGTCAAATCGGCGGGCAACAGTCGGCGGGACCCGGACGGATTTTATCGCGAAGAAACCACTGCAGAAGCCCTGGAAAACTCACGTCACACAATTGTTGTGGCAGGTGTCAGCGATGCGGGCGAGCTGCCGCCAGTTTTATGGCAAAACGGCGATCCAGATGCCAACAATGGCGCCAACAAAAGCTCTAGCCCCGGTGCCAATATCCTGACCACCGCCTTTTATGGTCGAGAGGGCAATTCAGTCCAGACCACCGACATCACCGGCGCGCAAGGCTATTCGAGCAATGATTACACCGGCTTCAGCGGCACTTCGGCTGCAGCTCCGCAGGTGGCAGGCGTCATCGCGCTGATCCTGGACGCCAATCCGAACCTCGGCTGGAGGGATGTTCAAGATATCATTGCCTACAGTTCGCGCCATATTGGCAGCAAAGTGGGCGACCAAGCCGAAGGCGAAGAACAGGCCACACAGCTGGACGGATCCACATGGTTCTGGAATGCAGCCGACAATTGGAACGGCGGCGGGTTACACTATTCCAATGACTACGGTTTTGGCCTGATCGACGCGAAAGCGGCCGTCCGGCTGGCGGAAACATGGGATACGCAGAAAACCAGTGCCAACGAGGTCAACCCGGCCCGCATCGATGCGCTGGATCGCGAAGTCACGATAGCCGATGGCTCGACCACCGGCGGGTCGAACTACTTTTCGATGCGCTTTGACGATGGCATCATCATCGAGAACATTACCCTTGGTATCAGTTTCATCAACGTCGAAGATCTGGCCGATCTGGAAATCTACTTGACCTCACCGGACGGAACGCGCGTCCAATTGATTGCGGATACCGGAGGGCTCGAGGACTGGAGCGGGTACTGGCGGTTCGGCAGCACGGCGTTTCGCGGCGAATCCAGCGAAGGCACCTGGCGGCTTCAGATCCGGGATGACGACAACGCCGAAACATCGCCGATCACGATTGCAGACATCGACCTTTGGACGCATGGCGCAAATGAAACCAACGACGACCTGTTCATTTTTACCGATGAATATGCGACCTACGCCGGGGTAGATGGCCATACGACCAACTTTTCCGGTGGGGCCGGCCATGACGTTATTAATGCGGCGGCAATGGACAATTGGATCATCGTCGACCTTCAAAACGGACAGGGAGCGATTGGCGGACATGTGGTCACTATGTCCGGAATCGAAGAGGTATTTGGCGGTGACAATCACGACAGGATTCACGACGGCGCGGGCGCTAATGAGCTATGGGGCGGTCGGGGGAACGACACGCTGCGCGATACAAATGCGGGCGGCAGCGATGTGTACCATGGCAATCAGGGCTATGACACGTTCGAGGTTTATTCCGCTATTGGCGCCGACAGTTTCTTTGGCGGTGCGGGCCGCGACAGGATTGACTGGAGCCATAGTCCGGAGAATACCGCAACCTTTGATCTGGTTGCTGGCGAGGCCCGCGACGCCAATGGCAATGTCGAGGAAATGCGCAGCATCCGTGACCTGATCGGGACAGCGCAGGGCGACACCATCATCGAAAACAGCGCCGCCAATGACATCGACGGCCATGGCGGAAACGACATGTTCATCATGACCAGCAACATCCGCAACGATACGTTCCGGGGTGGCGCCGGTCGCGACACAATCGACTGGAGCGCGGCAACTGTAAACGGCGCCACATTTGATCTGAGCACAGGCGAGGCCCGCGATACGGATGGTCATGTTGAACAGATGGAGGATTTCGAAAACCTGATCGGCACTGAAAGCAACGACATCATCATTGAAAACAGCGCCGTCAACGTGATCGATGCGCGCCGCGGAGACGACATCGTGCGGGTCAACACCCTGATCGGTAGCGACAGCTTTACCGGCGGGTTCGGCAATGACACGATCGACTGGTCCGGCTCCGCACAGAATGGCGGTGTCTATGATATCTCTGGTGGCACTGCGACCGCTGGCACTGCGACCGCTGGCACTGCGACTGAAACCATGTTCGGCTTTGAAAACTTCTTTGGCACCTCGCAGAGCGACACGATCATCGAAGGTGCCGGGATCAATGCCATCAATGCCGGCGCCGGAAACGACACAGTGCGCATCACATCGCTGATCGGGCAGGACTCGATCGCCGGAGGCGGCGGCATCGACACGATCGACTGGTCCGGGTCGAGCCAGGTGGATGGCCGTTATGACCTTTCGGCCAATCTGGCTACGGCGGGGACCCTTTCCGAAGCCATGGTCGATTTCGAAAACCTGATCGGCACCAATCAGGCCGACACGATCACCGAGAGTGCCGCCAACAACATCATCTACGCAGGCAGCGGCAACGATCTGGTGCGGGTCACTTCGCTGATCGGTGGTGACAGTTTCACCGGCGGTTTCGGAACTGACACGATCAACTGGTCTCAGTCCGCACAGGCGAACGGCATCTACGATCTGTCCGGTGGAAACGCGCGATTCGGGTTTGTGTCCGAAGTCATGTTCGGGTTCGAGAACTTCATCGGCACCGATCAGAGCGATCGGATCATCGAAGGCGCGGGCGTAAACGACATTCGCGCCAGTTTCGGCGATGACATCGTCGAGGTCACGACCTTGATCGGTAATGACACGTTCCACGGAGGTGCCGGGAACGATATTGTCGATTGGTCCGCCTCGGCCCAGGAGGACGGCGTCTACGATCTTTACAATGGCACGGCGAGTTCCGGGCGCCTGACCGAAACCATGGCCAGTTTCGAAACCTTTATCGGCACCAATCAGGACGATACGGTCATCGAGGGCAACTTGACCCACGCCATCGACACTGGGGCCGGCGAAGACACCGTCGTAGCCCGATCCCCGATCCTGTCCACAGACTATGACGGCGGCGCCGGGACTGATCTGATCGATTGGCAGAACGTGCTGCAGGTGGGCGGCAGTTACGATCTTGCGGCCGGAACCGCCAGCGGCACCAATGGCGTGACGGTAGCGATGGGCGACTTCGAAAACTTGATCGGAACCGGGTTCCGAGACACGATCCGCGGGACCTCGGACGACAACGATTTGCAGGGCATGGATGGCGATGACCGGATCTTTGGGCGCGGCGGCGCCGACCGGATTGACGGCGGCGACGGAGATGACGCGCTCCGCGGCTCGGGCGGTTCGGACACGTTGTTCGGCGGCGACGGTGACGATGATCTGCGCGGCGGCAGTGGCCACGATGTCCTGACCGACGGCGACGGCGCTGACCGGTTGCGGGGCCAGAACGGCAACGACATCTTTGACTTCATCGTGGATCAATTCATCGACCGTATCCTCGACTACACTGATGGTTCCGACCAAATTCGGCTTGCCGGTCTTGATTTCACTGACCTCACCATCAGTGATCGCGCTTCAGGCGATGTCCTCATTATCTATGCCGATGACCGTCTAATCCTAAGGGATTCTGACGATACATTGAGCGCAGCAGACCTCACTGCATCAGATTTCCTCTTCGCATGATGCTGATACTGCAGGGGCGGACGATGAGACACGTGTTACCGACCGCCCAGGTTTGTTGCACAGCTCAGACTGAAGGCGAATCCGCACATTTCCATCTGCTCAGCGTCTTGCCGCCTTGAATGTTGTCCTTCCATGATTGAATTGCTAATGGGTCGTCCACCGTGCTCGTGGCACCCGCTCCAATTTCGTCGCTTAAGAGGTGTCAGACAATGCTGAGCGTAGCTGGCAGGCCGCCGCTTAAGCTTACAAGCTCTTGTGACATCGCCAATTCTTTAAAGGCACCGATTGGTGCTGCATAGGCGAAAGCAGTCAAGAGTGATGCGGGGTAACGCATTGACACCACATCACTATTCATCCCGCGTTCCAAGTCAGTGACAATGGCTCTCAGATCTCGACCTGATACATGAGCACTACGTCCGAGACGAAAAATTGTCCGCTGGTCGCGTCGGGTGTCTTGTGGATCAGGATCTGATTTTCCCGACCACGTCGGAACCCTGTCCCTCGCAGCAGTTCGTGCATGGTTTTGTGACCGGAACTGCCTGTCACCCGCAGCTCAATCGAAGCATTTGAGGCCGTGGGATTGTTGGCGGAATCGTTCACATGAACCCAACAGGTGCAATCGTCCTCGGCATCCACCCGGAACATCAAAACGGGAATGGCACGCGCGGTGCCTTCGACAAAATTACTGGGCAGGTTGAAACGAAAGCGCAGTGCTTCCCGGCGGGTTGTGTCTTGGAATGTTTGGTAGTCCGTTAGTGTTGGCATGATAATCACCCTCGAAAATGCGGGGCGTATCCTTGACTGCCCCTCAGGGGTCACGGTGCCACGGGCAGTCGCGCAAGTCCTGTGGGAGTTCTGAGCAAATTCTGACGGGCTGCCCGAGTGGTCGTTGTTCGGATAGGTTCAGCGCGCGGGCGTGACGGTATAAAACGGTTCCGCAATGGCGTTGTTTTCCACCATTTCTGCGATCTCGACCATGAGCTTTGCAGCCTCGGTTTCTTTGCCCTGGCGCTGTAAGATCTGCGTTTGAACCGCAAGAATGCGGGGGATAAACCAAATATCACCGGTCTTTTTGGCCCAGGAAAGCGCATAGACCGCAGAGGTTCTGGCATCGTCTAGCCGATCAGCCTGCAGCAGCGTTTCGGCTTTGAGGCCGTACCAATTTGGAATCTGTATACGTCCGCCAGTACGCTCAAACACGGAAATACCTTCTTCAAGTCTGGTCAGGCCAAGAACTGTTTGGCCATCCTTCGCAAGCGCCCATCCCTGCATGACAAGGCCGGTGCCCAGCCAAAATGGAAAGTCATGTTCGCGACTTAGAGCCACGGCTTTATTGGCAAGATCCCGGCAGGAATTCACGTCACGCACAAACATGAATGCTTCCGAGCATAGCGCCAATTGGATCGCCTCGGCAAAGCGGTTGTCGAACACTGTTGTGAGCTCTCTGGCCTGCGTCTGATACATCTGCATATCGTTGACATGGCCCTGAATCCCTGACACCCAAGCCGCATAAGAGGCGCAGGTCACGGTGGCGTTTTGTGCGGTGATCGTATCGGGAAAGCCATCCCCAACAACGGCCATAGCTTTCTTCAAATGGCCTATCGCGTCGTCATATTTGCCCATGTGAGTCAAAACCTCGCCGATGCCGCCATGACCTTGCACCAGCAGGCTTGGGTTGCCGGATGCCTGCGCCATACCCAGCAGGTTATTGGCGTGCCCCAATGCCTCTTCCAACTGACCACGTACCCATGTGTGGACCCAAAGGCCTACGGATGAACTGGCCAAGGCTTTGTAGTTTTGTGATTTTTTACTCAACGCCAGAACCCGCCGAAACGCGTCACCGACACTTGTAGCGCCGTAACCCTTCATCGCCATCAGCGATTGCGCCAATGACAATTGCAGGCGAATTTCTTGTTCGGGTGCCGCGTTCTCGAGCCCTTCGAGCAATGCAAGACCGTGATTTGAAAACACACAGGCTTCTTGTTGGGCAGAGCGAACCAGCGCGGCGTAGCTGGCTTTGGTCCAGTTGCCTATGGCCTGCTGTTTTTCGCCCGCTTCTTGGAAATGCCAGGCAAGGGTTTCCGGGCGCACCGGGTCCGCGTCTGCGTTCGCCTCAAGGTATGTCGCGATCTTGCGGTGCAGTGATCTTCGGTCTTCAACGCCCAGCATGGCATAGGCGGTATCGTGCAACAGCATGTGGCGAAAAACGAAACCTTCGCCGGTTTCTTGCAAAAAGCCCATGCTGACCAATCGGTCCAGATTATTCTCAACCTCGCTTTCGGGCTTGTCCAGAAGATGTGTAATCAGGGCAGGCGTGGCAGTCTGACCAACAACCGAGATCACATAGATCGTCATTCGCATAGAGCTTTCAAGCGCTCCAATCCGCACTTCGATCACGGCCTGTACGGTGTCGGGCAAATCGCGGACAGGGTCCGCGCCGGCTTGGGCCGCAAGCGCCAGCTCTTCCAAAAAGAACGGATTACCCGCTGCGCGTTGCACCAATAGTTCAACATTCTCGGAATCGACTTGCGCCAACGCCGGAATATCCTGCAGCAAGGCCAGACTTTCTCCGCGCCCTAACGGGGCAAGCTGCAACACACTCTCGACCAGAGACAGCTTGTCGGTTGGCCGCGTGGTCAAAATGATCATCAGGTCAAGATCGTGCGCCTCGCGGATTAGAACCTCCAGAAACCGGCGCGACGTCGTGTCGATCCAGTGGATGTCTTCGAATACCAGAATGCGGTGTCGATCACCAAAAACACGCTTGAGCAACTGATAAAGCAAGGCATAGCTGCGTTGTCGCTTTTTTCGATCCGACATTCCTTCAAGGATCGGGTCAAGACGTGCGGCGCCGTCCAGCAGCGCGCTTATCAGAGCCACATCCACCGGGTCTTTGATCTCTGGGCCGGGGCTGGATTGCATCAGGTCAATGCACATCTCGCGGATCACCGAAAGTGGCGTCTCATTGAGCCGGGGCAGACAGTAGTATCTATGGCAGGACACACGGTCCGTATCCAAACAGGCCAAAAACTCGGATACCAGCCGCGACTTGCCGATGCCCGCTGGACCAGAAATCACTGTCGCCTGACAGTTTGCGGCGAAGCTCTTCTCAAGGGTCGCATTCAAAAAGGACATCTCGACCCGACGCCCGACAAACCTCGTGGGTCTTTTGAGAGGTCGTGCCGGAAGACCCGCGCGATCTTCCGGCGGTGCCAGCAAGAGAAATCCCGACCCAGCCGATTCGGTTTCAATTTCGTCTCGCAGAAGGTCCTTTATGGCTTTGCTAACCAGAATGTCGCCACCGTTCGCACGATCGGCCAGCTCTGCCGATCCTCGCGCTACACCACTTGGCAACCGCCACCCCAGATCCACGTCGTCCCCTACATAGGTCCCAGTGCCGCAATCGACGCCAATAGAGATCATTGCACCAATGCTTGATGTGTCCTGAACGTCACGCAGGTTTACGATCTGATAGGCGCAACTCAGAGCAAGCCGTGTGCCATCTTCAAGGTGCGGGTCAACACCGAACGAGGCAGAAAAGCCGTCAAACATCATGTGAAGCAAATGCCCCCGTGCAGCACTGACAAGGTGTTCGGCTTCTTTCAGAAATCGGTCAATCTCAGGCGAACCAGGATCTTCGCTCGGCGCAACGCCGACACCGTTCAGCTTTACCGTCAAAACGGCGAACCAGCGCAACTCTTGCAAGCGCCGTTTCGGCGTCGGCGGCGCGGCTCGCGCGTCTGATCCGACGTCGGCCGCCGCCTTCAGGTCTGCAACGAACCGAAACCCACGACCATGATAGGTTCTTATGGTTTGGTTTGAACGGCCCTTTTCGCCAACGGCCTTTCGTACAATGCTTATGGTTGTCTGCAGGGCCGCTTCGGACACTCCCAACGTCCAAAACTGGTCCATAAGTTCTGATTTCGAAACCATCCTCTCTCGGTTTTCGATGAGATAGATCAGGACTGAAAAGGCCTTTGGCGGGATTGCCACCGGCTGGCCATGCGACACCAGTTCTTGATGATCGGTGTCCAGTTCGAAACTGGAGAATTTGGAAATCACTTCCAGTACTCCAACTGCATCCTCCGTTGAAAACGTCGATCGCAATTTCTAAACAGCAGGTTATCGAGTGCCTTGAGCGGGCCGTAGACAGACTAACCGGAAATGCGATCCTGTCCACTGGCGGTCAAGGTCTGTGGTAGGCTCCCGCCCCATTGATGTTAGCTTGTTGACATGATTCCGGCTCCGCACGGAGATCATATTCATGAGCAATCTGTTTTGGCTAACCAAGGCGCAGATGGCGCGCCTTCGTTCCCAAAAGCCATGGCCGCCCGCGTGTCTACGATAGACGAGTCCTGAACGACATAATTTTCCATGATCGTAATGGATTGCGTTGAATCATATGCTTAACAACCGTTTGGGAGCCTGCCTAAACGTAGCGATTGCGCCGGAGTTAACTGAAACGTCCGGGGAAAAGTCCCGCGATGAAGCGGCGTACAATTGAAATCGCCACGTCGCGGGAAAACGCGTCGGCGTTTGACAGATAGTCCACCCACATACCTTCAAGAAGAACGAGGAGGCCAAAGGTTGCATCACGCGCCAAAGTTGACTCTTTACTTTCGCCAGAGTCGTGAGCGATCTGCCGGAAGGCTGTATTTATGATATCGTGCAAGCGCTTGTCTCGGGTACCACTGTACGCCGCGATGCCCTCATTCGAATTGGCGGCACCTCGGAATGCATGCCAGATCCGGGTTGATCGAACGTTCATGAGTGTTTCGCTCAAATCCGCCCTGATCACCGCCGTGATGATCGCCTCGGGATCATCGCCCGCACCCTGCACCCATTGATCGAGCACTTCGAAATAGCTTTCGCCAAAGGAACGCGCCGCAGCAGCAAGTAACTGGTTCTTACCGCCAAAGTGCAAGTGGATCATGCCGCGCGACAGGCCTGCGCGCTGAATGATCTTGCTGACGGTTGTATCCGTAATGCCAATTTCAGCGATCGTATCAAGGGTGGCAAGGATCAAGGCGCGGCGGCTGCTTTCCGGGTCTCGCTTTGCGGTCCGTTTTTCAGCGGGAGTTTCAAGACTTGAGTCCGACTTTACCAACTTGACCCCCTCTCTTTTGGGCCGAAAACGGCCTGCTACACAGAAAGATTGACACACGCGGAAAGACGACGCAATATTTAATGGACGATCGTCCATTAGTGGTGAGTCTACCATCCAACACACAAGGAGTGCCGCGATCAATATGAAGAGCGAAGCATCAAAAGGAATTGCACTCAGTGCTCCGGCGACGCTCTACGTCGGTTTCCTTGTGGCTGCACCGTTGGTTATTCTGCTCGCATATTCACTCTGGACGCAGACCTATGTTTCAATTGATCGCACACTGACGCTGGCCAATTACCGCGAGGCCCTGACCGATCCGCTCGTGCGTCACCTGCTGATCCGTTCGATCCTGATTGCTGCGGCGGTCACTGTGGTAACCGTTGCACTGGCATATCCGATTGCCTATTTCATCGCGCTCAAAGCCAAGCGCAAGACGCTCTGGCTGTTGCTAATCACTATCCCCTTCTGGTCGAGCTATCTGCTCCGTGTCTTTGCGTGGAAGCTGATCCTCGGCTTCAACGGAGTGCTGAATTCTGCGCTGCTTGGCATGGGCGTGATTGTCGACCCGCTGACGTTTCTTCTCTATAACGAATTCGCTGTTGTGTTGACACTTGCTCACGCTTGGGCGCCATTTGCCATCCTGCCGATCTACGTCTCGCTTCAGAAGATCGATCGGAGCCTTTTAGAGGCCGCTACAGATTTGGGTAGTGGCGCAGTCCAATGCTTCTTGCGCGTGACACTGCCTTTGACGGTTCCGGGAATCATCGCGGCCTGCATGATCATCTTCATTCCGACGGTCGGCGACTATGTCACGCCGTCACTGGTCGGAGGGTCCGACGGCAAGATGATCGCAAACCTAATTCAGGTTCAATTCGGGGCTGCCAACAACTGGCCTCTTGGGGCCACGCTGTCGCTGTTGGCGATGCTGTCCGTCGGATTTGTTGCCATCGTGTTTGTCCTGTCGGCAAGCGGCCTCGGGAGACGTATCCGATGATACGACCGTCCGGCCTTGCGATCTATGCCTTTGCCTATCTGGTATTCCTGTATTTGCCAGTACTGTTTCTGCCCCTGTTCTCGTTCAACGACGGAACCATCGTTGCCTTTCCCATCAAAGGCTGGACGTTGGAATGGTACCGTCAGTTGGGCGGACAGGAGACGTTGATCCGGGCGCTGATGAACAGTCTGTTGGTAGGCGTCGTGACCGCGCTCTTGGCAACTTCGATGGGGTTGTTCGCGGCGCGCGCCTATGTTCGATACAGTTTCAAAGGTAAGCAAGCCTCCGAAGGGTTGGTCATGTTGCCGCTGGTCATTCCGGGCATCATCGTTGCTTCATCGATGCTGGTTCTGTTCATCTCGATCGGGATCAAACCATCGCTGACTGCGGTCATTTTGGGGCACACCTTCCTTGCGCTGCCGTTTTCCGTGTCGATCATGAAATCCGCGTTTGATGATTTTGACGCTTCGCTGGAAGAGGCCGCCTTTGATCTGGGATCGAGCACTGTCGAGACCTTCCGCAGGGTGACGCTGCCGATCGTTGCCCCGGGCATTGTGGCAAGCCTGTTGGTGACCTTTACCGTCAGCTTTGATGAATTTGTGCTCGCCTTCTTTCTGTCGGGCAACCAACCCACCCTGCCCGTCTACATCTGGAGCCAGATACGCTTTCCCGCAAAACTGCCCAATACGCTCGCGCTTGGGTCCTTGTTGCTGCTGGCCTCGGTGGCATTGCTGGTTGTCGCCGAATACTTCCGCCGCCGCTCCTCGAAATCAACGATATGAGGCCCGCCGTGACCGAAACAAATATCATCCAGCTCAAGGGGATCGATAAGCGGTTCGGTAAGTTCACCGCTGTCTCGAATCTCACATTGGATTTACGCGAAGGCGAGTTCTTTTCTTTGTTGGGTCCGTCAGGATGCGGCAAGACAACCGCCCTGCGCATGATCGCTGGCTTTGAGGAACCGACCTCAGGGAAGGTCATCATCGACGGGCAGGATATGGCGGGCATACCGGCCAACAAGCGTCCGACCAATATGGTCTTTCAAAGCTATGCGATTTTTCCACATCTGAACGTCGGCAACAACGTCGCCTATGGATTGCGCAATAACGGCATCCCGAAGTCCGAAATCGATAAGCGCGTCAGCGAGGCGCTCGAAATGGTGGAGCTTGGCGGGCTGCAATCCAGAGGAGCGACAGAACTATCCGGTGGTCAAAGGCAACGCGTGGCGTTGGCACGGGCATTGGTGATGCGCCCAAAGGTCTTGCTGCTGGACGAACCGCTGTCCGCGCTGGACAAGAAACTGCGCGAGCAGATGCAATTTGAGATGCGTCAATTGCAGCAACAATTGGGTATTACATTCGTCATGGTCACCCACGACCAATACGAAGCAATGACGATGTCGGACCGGATCGGGGTGATGTTCGACGGCAAGCTGATGCAAGTCGATGCGCCGCCGACCCTTTACGCCAAACCGTGCAACAGAGAAATCGCAAGTTTCATTGGCGAAATGAACTTTCTGCCAGCGAACGTCAGCGCCGAAAACGGCGGAAATCTGACGCTATCCACCCCCTGTTTTGGTGCAATGACGATCGAAAAGAACCCCAATATTGTGCAGGCAGGGCGTGACATCGAGATCGGCATCCGGCCCGAGCAGTTGGAAATTTCCGCCAGCGAGCCAAGGGGTTATGATGGAACCGTGTTGGGAAAGGTGCGCAACGTCGCATTCTATGGCGAGAACGTTCACTATCATGTGCAGGTCGATGGCATCGACAGGCCGATAGCGGCGTCCGTGCCGAACTACTTTCATACTGTTGACTACCGTCCGGGTGAACCTGTCTGGCTCGGCGTTCAAGCTGCCTCGATCATTGATCTGGGCCAAGATCAATCCAAAAAACAATAGGGACAAGACCATGAGAATCTCGACACTGGGGGCACTTGCCCTTTCAACCGCACTGACCACCGGAGCGGCACTGGCAGATGGCTCCGAATTGACTGTTTTTGACTGGTCCGGATACGAAGACCCGGGCTTTTTCAATGAATATCTGGAGAAGCATGGTGCGGCTCCGACCTACACCTTTTTTGGCAGTCAGGAAGAAGCGTTCACCAAGTTGCAATCAGGGTTTACCGCTGATTTGGCGCACCCCTGTTCGGATGCTGTTCGCAAATGGGTCGCAGCCGACCTTATCCAGCCCCTCGATCCCTCCAAGCTGACCAACTGGGACGCGATGATGCCGGAGATCAAGAATGTCGATGGCATCATGATCGATGGCCAACTCTATATGATGCCGTTCGAGTGGGGAAATACCGGCCTGATCTATCGCACAGACAAGATTTCTGATGATGAGATCTCGCTGCAACTGTTGGCCGATCCAGCCTATGCCGGTAAGGTCGCTATCCCTGACGCGGCGTCCAGTGCCTATGCCCTGGCATCGTTGGCCACGGGCAATGCCGCCAACTACACCAATTTGACGGACGAGCAGTTTCAGGCAGCTTCGGACTATCTGCGTGCCGTGCATCCCAACGTACGTTTCTACTGGGCAGACGCCGGGCAAATGGATCAGGCCATGGCCAGCGGTGAGCTGGAAATGGGATGGGCATGGAACCAATCCGAACTGAACCTGATCTGGAACGAGACGCCCGCGAAAATGATGCGGGACATCGACAAGGGCATCGCAACCTGGGTTTGCGGTTATGTGCACCTGAAATCCTCGACCACCCCCATCGGTCAAATCTATGACCACCTCAACGCGCTGTCAGACGCGGCGAGCGGCAAATACATCATCGAAAGCTGGGGCTATCCGCACGCCAATGCGGAGGCTTATCCAATTTCTGATCAGGACTTGATTGCTCAGTATGGCTTTGACGATCCAAAGGCGTTCTTTGAGGGCAGCCTGTTCTTTGATGCGGTCAATCCTCAATTGGAAGCGAAGATGCTGAAAGAGTTCGAGCGGATCAAAGCCGGATTCTGATCCACAAACCAAAGCGCCGGGCCTGATGAACAAGCCCGGCCAAATTCTCTGGGAAAAGCGTGCTCATGAACGAGGCGAACAAATACTCTTTGCTGTTTGATCCAATCCGCATTGGTCCGGTAACAGCGCGCAATCGTTTTTTTCAAGTCCCGCATTGCGACGGCATGGGCCACGTCCGGCCACGCGCCGAAGCCGCGATGCGCGCCATTAAGGCGGAAGGTGGCTGGGCGGTCGTCAGCAATCAGGAAACGGAAATTCATCCGACCTCGGATCTGTCACCCTTTGCCGAAAACCGTCTATGGGACGCACGAGATATTCCAGCGCTGAGGCTGATGACGGATGCGGTTCACGAAAAAGGGGCCCTCGCCGCCATCGAACTGGTTCACAATGGCAATCATGCTCAAAACCTGTTCAGCCGGGCTCCTATTCTGGCGCCCTCGGATATGTCGCTCGACTCGGCATTTCCGAAACAGGCGCGCGCGATGGACAAATCAGACATCCGCAATCTGCGCCGCTGGCATCGCGAAGCGGCGATCCGGGCACGAGATGCAGGGTTTGACATCGTCTATGTCTATGCCGGGCACCAAATGACATTGGCTCAGCACTTTATGTTGCCGCATATGAATACGCGCAGCGACGAATACGGCGGAAGCCTGGAAAACCGGGTGCGCCTGACGCGTGAACTACTTGAAGACACCCGCGAGGCGATTGGTGATACCTGCGCTGTAGCATTCCGGTTTGCCGTAGACGAGATGCTGGGCGCAGACGGGATGCAGGCGGCAGAAGAAGGTCGGGCCGTGGTCGAGTTGCTGGCAGAGTTGCCTGACCTGTGGGATGTGAATGTCGCGAGTTGGGCCAACGACTCCGTCACAACCCGGTTTCAACCGCAAGACGGGTATCAGAACGACTATATCGGTTTCGTAAAAACCGTAACGTCCAAACCGGTGGTCGGCGTCGGTCGATTGACGTCACCCGACATGATGGTGTCGATGATCCGCAAAGGCCTGGTAGATTTGATTGGCGCGGCGCGTCCGTCAATTGCCGATCCCTTTCTGCCGCAAAAGATTGAACAGGGCAGGATCGATGAAATCCGTGAATGCATCGGCTGCAATATCTGCGTCATGGCGGACAGTGCCGGCGTGCCGATACGCTGCACGCAGAACCCGACCATGGGCGAAGAATGGCGGCGCGGTTGGCACCCCGAGAGAATTGCCCCCAAGGCTTCTGAAGATGAAACGCTTGTTATCGGTGCTGGGCCTGCGGGTCTTGAATGCGCCATGCAACTTGCCCGGCGCGGTTATCAGGTCACTCTGGCCGAAGCATCGGACGATCTGGGTGGGCGCGTTTTGCGTGAAAGCAGGCTGCCTGGTTTGGGTGCTTGGATGCGTGTCGCCGACCATCGGCTGCATGATCTGCGCCAAAGAGCCAATGTTCAGATTTTCTCGCAAAGCCGTCTGAGTTCGGACGAGGTTCTGGAACTGGGAATACCGAATGTATTTGTCGCCACCGGATCGCGCTGGCGGCGGGACGGGATCGGTCGGAACACCCTGCGAAAACCTCCGATCATCGATGCGCAGTCCATCATTCTGACCCCTGACGATCTGACAAGTGGCAAGATGCCGCCGCAGGGAACGGTCGTAATCTACGACGATGACCATGCCTATATCGCCGGGGTTGTTGCCGAAAAACTGGCTCAGGACGGCTATAACGTTGTCTTTGTGACCCCAGAGAGCCGCGTGTCATCCTTTACGGTATTGACGCTTGAACAGCACCGCATCCAGGCGCGCTTGCTGGAACTCGATGTCACGATCATCTGCAATCATTCCCTTGCTCAAATTGGCCCTGATCGAGTTCAGATTATCTGCGGGTTCACCGACCGAATTCAGTCTTTCGCGTGCACATCGGTTGTTCTGGTGACCGAACGACTTCGCGAAACAGAGCTGTACGACGCGCTGAAAGACAAACAGCTAAAAGCACTGGAGCTGATCGGTGACGCCGCTGGACCGGCACTTATTGCCGATGCGGTCTATGCCGGACATATGGCTGCCCGCAACTTTGAGCGCACCGAAACGGAAATCGAACGCGACTGGTTCCGTCGAGAAATTGTCACACTCGCAGAAGGAGATTTGGAATGACGCAGCGCCCAGATGAATTCGTTGACCTGATCAACCAGCACCAGCAAGGTCACGCATTACCGCGCGAGTTCTATACGTCCAAAGCGATCTTTGACCACGACATTGACGCGGTCTGGAACCAGAATTGGATCTGGGTTGGTCACGAGAGTCAAATTCCTGATCCCGGTGACTATTTCCTGTTCGACTATGGCCCCGAATCTCTGATCATTGTTCGCGATCGCGCCGGGCAAGTGCGCGCGCACCTCAATGTCTGTCGGCATCGTGGGTCACGCGTCTGTACCGAAGGCTCTGGCAACGCGCGGGTCTTTGTCTGCCCCTATCACGCCTGGACATACGAACTATCCGGGAAACTCAGGGCCGGGCGAGATATGGGACCTGAGTTTGATCCGGAAAAGTGGGGGCTGCAATCCGCACATGTTATCGTTTTCCAAGGCTTGATCTTGGTCTGCCCCGGTGCGGATGCGCCGCCACTAGACGAGGCGCTTGTACAGCTCGCACCCTTGACCGAGTCCTTCGATCTGGGAAATCTCAAGATGGTACACACCGCCTGTTATCCGGTGCCTGCCAATTGGAAGCTGGCATTGGAAAACTATCTGGAATGTTATCACTGTGCCCCCGCGCATCAGGAATATTCGAGATCGCACACACTGAAGTCGCCGCGAGAGATGGAGGCACTGCTGCCTGACATGTCCAAACGCGCCACCGCGGCGGGGCTTCCAGATCAAATCTTGGACCTGACCGGGGAAAGCGCGATCGCACCAGGGAGTGAAGTCTTTTACCGCCGATACCCGCTCTTTGATGACTATAAGACGGGCAGCAAATCGGGTGAAGCGTTGGCTCCTTTGTTGGGGCGGCTGACGGGCTATGATGGCGGAGCCACCGATCTCGAACTTGGCATTCTGAACTATCTGCTGGTCTACTCTGATCACGTTGTCGGCTACCGGTTTATCCCCCGCGACGTTCAACAAACCGACATTCAAGTTGTCTGGATGGTGCGCAAAGAGGCCGAGGAAGGTCAGGATTATTCGAAAGAAGACCTGACCTGGCTGTGGCACATTACGTCTCAGGACGACGAACGCATCATCCGGCACAATCAGGCGGGCGTAAATTCGCACTTCTTTGTGCCCGGCCCCTTGGCCGAGATGGAATGGGCGATCAATGATTTCTACGAATTTTACAAGACGATGATCGCGAAATCTCTAGCGTGCGATCCGCTCCCAGATGCCAAGGCCGATCTGGCGTATCGTGCACCAACTGACAGGATCAGCAATGTCTCGTGAAAATGATTTCGAAACCGTACGGCAATGGGACAACCAGAATTTCCTTCACCCTTGGGAGGGCATGGCCGATCTCGGGACCAACCACCGGACATTCACAGAGGCTGCAAACGGAATCCACGTGACGACCGAAAAAGGCATTCGGCTAATCGATGGCGCGGCAGGTATGTGGTGTGTACAGGTAGGATACGGCAACGCGGAAATTGCCGATGCAATGGCGCGGCAGGCCAGGGAAATGGCCTATTTCTCTCCGTTCAACAACGCGAACTCTGTGCCTGCGCGTCTCGCACATAAAATTGCCAAACGTACCCCCGGCGATCTCAATCACGTCTTTTTCACGACCGGGGGTTCTACCGCCGTAGATACAGCCATTCGGTTTGTGCATTTTCGCAATAACCTGATGGGTCGGCCAGAAAAGAAAATTATCATCTCTCGGCAAAAGGCCTATCACGGCTCAACCTATCTGGCCTCTAGCGTCAGTGGAAAAGAACGTGACAAAGGGTGGCTCGATCAGGCGCAAGAGTTGGCGTATTTTCTTCCGAATGTGAACCCAGCGATCCGTCCGGACGGAATAAGCATCGCGGATTTTCTCGACCAGAAAATCACGGATCTCGAACAAGCGATAGTCACTTTAGGCCCGGACAAAGTCGCAGCATTCATCGCCGAACCCATCTTGGCCTCCGGAGGAGTGATCGTGCCGCCGCAAGGGTACCATAAGCGGTGCCTTGAGGTTTGCCGCGCCCACGACGTCCTCTATATCTCGGATGAAGTCGTCACAAGCTGGGGTCGTTTGGGGCATTGGTTTGCATCCGAAGACGAATTTGGCATCGTCCCTGATATCATCACGACGGCCAAAGGCCTGACTTCGGGGTATGTCCCGATGGGGGCCTGCATCATCTCTGACGGCCTGATCGACAGTGTTGCTGGTGCCGACTCTCAGGGGGCCACTTTTTCCAATGGGTACACCTATTCAGGGCATCCAGTTGCTGCGGCTGCCGCCTTGAAGAATATCGAAATTATGGAACGAGATGGTCTATTGGAGCATGTGAAATCGATCGCCCCACTATTCCTCGAAAGATTGCATGACCTGCGCAAGAACGACATCGTAAGCGACACGCGAGGCATGGGTCTGATGGGTTGCGTTGAGTGCAGCGATGGAACCGGTGGAGCGCTTGATCTTGATCGCGCCATCGGTGCCCGCATTGACCATCACTGCCAAGAATTGGGTCTGGTGTTACGGCCAATCATCAACATGTGCGTCTTCTCACCCCCGCTGGTGATTTCTGCAAGTCAGATAAATCAGATGTTCGACATCATGGACAAAGGTATCAAGCTTGCTACCGAAGAGTTGTCTACTTGAAGAGCATTCTGATTTTCCTCCGATCGCGTTGCAAAGTTCCGGATTTCGGGTGCATCGGCTAGAGCGTTGTTGCACGGAGATCAAAGTTGTCACAACGCGCCCTGCTCTAGACGGAAATCAGCCGGTGCGTTCTCCATCTGGAGCCGCTTCGGTTCCCTGAGGTGTTCCGTGGGGCGGGTCGCTTAAATTGGCGTGAGGCTCAAGATCACATTCAGTAAAAGCTGATTTCTTGGATTTCGACATCGGCTTGGTGCTCGCGGCCAAATGCAACAATGCCGATTGATTTCAGAGAACTTGGCCGCAATTTGGATCGAAGAGCTTTCCCGGATGCTTTGAAGCCTGTGAATGGAATGCGCACCTCCGACCATTGGTTTGTTGTGTCAAAGCCACCTTGATAATATTGCCAAGGCAGAATGGTACCGTTGGTGCGAAGGTGCACAAAGTACTTTGCCGTTACCGCGCACGACAAGGCGCACACCTGTGGCGCCGTCTGTGGGTTTGGCAGATAGCTCCTTGCGAATTTGAATGAAGCCCCCGCGGTTCTCCGTGCTAACCTGACCCGTCAAGCTGACATATGCCGATCCATTTTCTTCGGCAAAACTCACCTGCCCTGATGAAACGCCGCCCATCACCGTATCCGCAAAGAACCGCCATCTTTCCTCGGGTTTGCCATCAAATGTGTCGGTCATTAGATCTTCCGCGAAAGCGACTGTTGTGTAGCTTAAGACAAGAACGATAATCGACAAAGCGCGCGTCAACCGTTTCATTATTTGTTTAACTCCTCGGCGAGTTTCGAATTTCACGGCAAGATATGACGTTCCAGAGGAATATCATGGTTAAGATAGGCATCGTCAGTGAGCCATGATGGTAGCACGTCAGTGCGACGAGAGAAGCTGAATTGGATACACTTGGCGAGCGATCTTTCACTTGGAGCGTTCGTTCATGCGGAAGGTCACGAGCGTTACAAATACACCGCCCAACACCAGCGAATGGGCAATAGCGGAGACACCGAACACGATGTAGCTGCCAAGCGCTACTGCGAAGATTACACTCCACATCCATGCAAGAATTTGCATGACCATATGTGCGGTTACCAGACTTCTTGTCCTCATCGGGTTTTGCTCGACGTCCATAACCGAGTCCCAGCTTGATTTAACAACGTTGCTTTGCATTTTCTTACCTCCTGAAAATGTTACGGGCAGCTGCAAGAAATGGATCAAACTTGAACGCCTCTGCTGAAAGAGTGGAGCGTCGATTGGGGAGCATCTGAACGTAACGAAGTGCGGTCTCATATGGAGATCAGCCCAGTCGCGACAGCTTGGTATCTCTTTTGGGCGTGCCTGTGGGTCCGTGCGCTTGCAGCGAAAATAGGTCGCCTATCCGCTTGGCCTAAGGAGCCACACGCATGGGGGGCAGAAACCAGGCATTGTCGCCGAATTTGATCTATATCTCATTCTGCACCGTAAGAGGGAACGCAACTCATTGCGGGTCTGATCCGCATATTGATCTAAGTCTCAAGAGAGGTAGAAAGGTGCGCAAAAGCGAACTGCCGACCAAGACCTGCTCAGTGTGCTGCCGACCGTTCACATGGCGCCGAAAGTGGTCAAGAAATTGGGACGAAGTGCGATATTGCTCCGAGCGGTGCCGTCGGTCGCGAAAGGTTAGGGCAGAATGACGCGCCGCGATCTTCCGTTAGAGGCCTCCGGACGCACTGGTACTGCGATTAGCGCGGCTCTCGCAGCAAATGCTTCGGAGGTGACGAGGCCCTCGCGCTCTGCCGAAAGCTTCGACATTGCCGATCCCCTGAAAGTCAACGAACGGATGCATAGGATCAATGAGACTTTGGATAACGTTATGATTGCCAGTGGTATTCTCGTCTCCGAAGGTGCCGGACGTGAGAAACTACATGCTGAGATTGATGCAAATAACATTGTGCGGGATGAACGTTTTGACGCGGCGTTTCTCACCGCCCGCTTAGGACCCTGCCTTGGAGGTTGGTACAGCTACCGCGCAGCCAAAACCGTGACCAATAAGATTGTGCGCACGGCAACGATGGAGATTGCGAGACAGCTGAAAAAGGCTGTTGATGTCGCTTTGCTTCGAGGCGCGATGGGGACTTCGTTTAGAAGCGTCTATCTTGGGCACTTAAAGATTGCTCCGAACAGAGCGGCCCCTAACCCTATCGCGGTTGTTGATCGGCTTACGCCAGCCAAGACCGGTGGCTTTTTCGGTTGGGCGGAGAGACCGATCTCATGGTGAAGCCGCGTCTTGTATTGGTGCTTGGCGACCAACTGAGTATTGATATCTCTGCCATTCAATCGGCTGAAAAAGAGCGGGATGTGTTCGTACTGGCCGAAGTCATGGCGGAAGCAACTTACGTCCCGCATCATCCCAAAAAGATAGCACTTGTTCTGTCTGCGATGCGCCAATTTGCGTCGGTGCTCAGGGACGATGGGTGGACTGTCGCGTACACCAAACTCGATGACGAGGCGAACACCGGTTCAATTGCAGGTGAACTTGTCCGCCGTGCCTCCGAGTTTGGCGCCGATGACGTCATTGCTACCATGCCCGGCGAATGGAGGTTGATTGAAGCGTTGAACAATCTGCCTCTCGTGGTACGCCAGTTGCCGGATGACCGCTTTATCACCTCGCCCAAGGAATTCGCCGACTGGGCAGAGGATCGCAAAGAATTGCGGATGGAGTGGTTCTATAGGAAGGTGCGGCGCAAGACAGGTCTGCTGATGGAGGGAAGCGAACCGGTTGGCGGAAAGTGGAACTATGACAGCGAGAACCGCAAGCCAGCGCCGGACGATACCCGACCACCGAAGCCGCCGGTTTTTCAACCCGACGCCATTGTCGCTGAGGTGCTTGAACTGGTCGAGTATCGCTTTGCGGAAAACTTTGGCGAACTGCACCCTTTTGAGTTCGCAACGAACCGATCACAAGCGCTCGCGGTTCTGGATCACTTCATATCCCACGCGCTTCCGCACTTTGGTGACTATCAGGACGCGATGGTTGCAGGAGAACCCTGGCTTTGGCATGCGGTCATCTCGCCATATCTCAACATTGGTCTTCTGAACCCGATCGAAGTCTGCCGTCGGGCTGAAGATGCCTTTCATGCGGGGGCCGCCCCTCTCAACGCAGTCGAAGGCTTCATCAGGCAGATTATCGGCTGGCGCGAGTATGTTCGGGGCATCTATTTTCTGGAAGGTCCAGATTACACGTCTCGAAATGCGCTGGACCACACTCGCCCGCTCCCTACTCTTTTCTGGGGCGGCGAAACGCACATGCGGTGTCTTTCCGAAGTTGTGGGTCAGACTCAGGAACATGCCTACGCTCACCACA
This sequence comes from Sedimentitalea sp., assembly GCF_039973035.1. Lineage (NCBI taxonomy): Bacteria > Pseudomonadati > Pseudomonadota > Alphaproteobacteria > Rhodobacterales > Paracoccaceae > Sedimentitalea > Sedimentitalea sp. The sequence goes on along the minus strand of NZ_JBDWLR010000069.1, from coordinate 44,957 downwards.
TTCAAAGACTTATGATTACGGGGAATTTCGCGTTGCTCGCCGGGCTTGATCCGGGCGCCGTGCACCAATGGTATCTTTCGGTTTATGCGGATGCGTTCGAATGGGTCGAAGCGCCCAACACCATCGGGATGAGTCAGTTCGCAGACGGAGGGTTGGTCGCATCAAAGCCTTACGTGTCATCCGGCAACTACATATCCAAGATGTCCGATTATTGCGCAGGCTGCCACTACGACGTCAAAGCCAAGACAGGCGAGCGTGCTTGCCCTTTCAATCTCCTTTACTGGCACTTCATCGAACGCAACCGGGGCCGCTTTCAAAACAACCGCAGAATGGCCGTCATTTACCGAGGTTGGGACAAGCGTGATGCAGACCAAAGAAAATTGGTTCTGGATCACGCGACTGATTGGCTGGCTCGATTGGATGCGGGTGAGACTGTCTAATTTGTTGTTTTTGGGTGAACTCCGTACAGTTAACGTCGGGCACCGAACCTATGCTCGGTTTCGTCAAGAGCCGCCGTTTCCGTGGTTGGCTTCGTCCTCTGATCGTGTGCAAGGGCGGAATTTCAGAACTGCGGCTCAAGGCGTGCTGGCCCCTATGTCGACGCATTTGATAAGGATGTTTTGCGCACTCGCGGTTTTACTGAGCCTGCCAGGAAAATGAGGCGGTTGCGCGGCTGAGGCACAACGTTCTGCGGGGTGCGACGATCAGGAATTTTCACCATCGGCGGCAGAAGCGCAATTCTCCGATTATGCTGTCGCGACAGATATATACGCGATGAGGCATGTCGCGATCTTTGGCCGAGCGCCCTGCAAGACTTCGCTCAGGTGAACGCCCGGGTCAGGGTCACTCCGGTCCACGCGGAAAAGGCTGTAAGAACAGCGCCCCAAGTCACATCGACAGCGACCATTTGGAGGGACCAGTCACGCAGCGTGGAATAGTTCGTAAACTCATATGTACCGTAAGCCATCGCTCCGATGATGGCTCCGCCAATCAAGGCATTGACAGGCAGTCCGGCGCGCAGAGCCGGCAACGACACGAACCACAATACCCCGGCAACATAAAACAGATAGAACACCGTCGCCGGTAGCAACCGGATATCGTCCAGAAGCCAACCGCCTATGTGCTTTTCAAACAGCGGCTTCATGACGGTCTTCAACATGACCGCATCAACCGCTAGAAATATGACTGCTGTGATCAGGTATAATACGACGGTCTGCATTTCTACCTCTCCATCTATTGCTAAAGAGCATACGCTTCAGGACCGCTGGTGGATCAGTTTGATTTCTCGCATAATGATGGAGCTATTGTAAATTTTTTCTTCAATCCGGCGTCACCGCCGCAGTGCCGCGAGTGCACAATACCGAGCATTGAGCTTTCGAATATGTGAACGCCTATGAAGTGGAGCGCGAGATGTTCAACCTTAAGCGGTGGGTTCGGCGTGAATCAAGGCGGCAGCAGGCCCGATTGAAACCGCCGGGATCGCCTATCAGCGCATGGTCAGCATGCACCCGTTCCACGATGGTAATGGGCGCTCAAGCTGCTTCCTGACAGATTTCGTCTTGCAAAACGCGGGGCTGCTGCCCAGCGCGCGTAGCAACAATGTCAACATGGCACAGTTTGCCCGACAACCAGCCGTCTACCATCGGCGCAGTCAAAGTGGCCGAGGAAGGGGTATGAGCGGCCTGCGAAGCCGCAGACGGCAGCCCGGCGCCAAGCGCCTCTTTGTAGATACGGATCGGACGTAGGATCAGATTGGCCACCAGCGTAGCCGCGCCCAGCTGTCGTGTGCCGATCCAGCGGATCGCCTGCAACCCTGAGTCGCGCGTTTCGACAAGCTCGCCGACCTCCAGTTTACCCGCTGCGACCTCGCCCAAAGCGGTGCTGATGCAGGCGTCCGCAGCAAAGCAGATTACATTGGTGTTGTCCCCGGTCAGATCTTGCCCTGACACGGCCGAACCGCCATTTTCGATGGTCAGGCCGTTCGCGCTTTGCAGCATTCCGTCAGCCTGACCGGCACGCATCCATGCCAACGGATTGGAGTGGCTCGTTCCATTCGTCAGATTGTAAGCGATAAGATTGGTCGGGTTGTAATAGTCACTCAGGTCGACAAAATCGTTGTTTGCCTGGTTGCCATCGTCGATGTTCTGTCCCGTCGCGGTACTGAAATCAGTGATGGTTTCGGCGTCGCCAGCTCCGGTAGAGACGGTGTTATTGCCCGCTCCTGCGCGGCCATAATCTTCATCGTTGGCCATTCCCGGAAAGATGGCATCATTGGAATCGATCCGGTCGCCCGCTTCGTCGAAATAGCCAGCACCGATCACGTGGTCGTCTTCAGTGTCATGAACATAGCCATCGCGGAACGTCAAGCCCCCGCCAATCGCCTGCTCTACTGTGACGTTGTAAACGCAGCTGGTGGAATCAGCTTCGCTGCTATTGGTTGCTCCTTCGAGCGTGAAGGTGATGTCGTCCGGCGTTCCGTCGCCCGCCCAGCTGGTTGTGGTCCAGAGAGATGGTGTTCCCGGTGCCACTGTTGTCGTTCACAGTGACCTGCGCACTTTGCGAAAAGGGCGGCGACCCAATATTGCCAAAGTCCTGACTTCCAAACACCGTGCCGAGATTTTCAGCAGTATTGTTGCTTTCAATGGTATCAAAATCGGCCACTTGGCCAAGAAAAGGCATCTGACAAATAAAGCTGAGCATAACAAGTCCCCCTTTTTAGAGCACTACAATCCGACAGCTCTGACATGATCCGGAAAATGTATCAGCGTGCAGGCTCAGCTAAAGATACATCACTCAAACGTTCTGGTCTCAAGGCGCGGACACGTTGACGGCCGTGTCACCAGAGTCCACTTCGCCGCGCCAGGAGCATATCCAAGAGGTTCGTAGTGTGCAGCCCGACTTATTGAGAGCCCTGCGCGTGGCGTAACTCTGCTCGCTTAAATCGTGATGAGCGTATAGCATCGGCGTTTGCGCAGTTCGAGAAACTTCAACTGGATGCGCTGAACCGACCATCTTTTTAATCCGTTGCATGACATTGGGTAGGGAGAGTTTTAGCGAGATCGACAAAGACATGTTGAGATGGACGCGCGCCAGAACTCCGCGCACTATGGGGTGCCCATTTCGTCATAGGTGGTTCGGACAAACTCTCGGTTACATAAACGCTTCGTACCCAACAAGACTACTACATCTTCAACCGCCACCACAGGAGCAAAGGTGACATAGTCCGGCATCTGAGATAATGCTGGGGATTGTTCTTCATGGGTACCGCGGCAAGTTCCATTTTCTGCACCCATCTATTTGATCGGCGCTATTACCCCAAAAATATCAATGAAAAGCGCCCAGGCTCAACACTTGAAATCATGTCCAATAAGCTTAGATCGGAAATTGTCAAAGGACGTGGTTGGCTTGCGCGGTAATTTCGAGAGTGAGCTCTCCTTAAATTGTATCCCGGCCTTATGTATCAAACGCACCAAGATCATTGGTGATGTATGATACATAAGGCCGCAGATCATTATCGAAAGCTAGAGAAAACACTACAACACCAAGCGACCCCATAGTACACTGGGCTAACGCCCACCCGCGCCAGAGGCCATCTACCGATGGTACCAAAGACCGATCATGCACTAACTTTGAAGTGGGGGTGCTCAACTGGGGCTGATCAAAGCCGACTACAGGCCAATCACGGATACTCAGCATTATGCAAAATATGACCGAACTGTAGTCAAATTTACACTTGAGTTCACATAATTGGGCGCCTTTTGGGTACATCGACCGTGGTCAGGCCGACCTTGGCAAGACCGGGAAGATCGTGGATCAGAACTTCTTCACCACTCCAGCCGATCAACTGGCGTGACTTCAAGAGACCTATGGTCTTGTTGGTATGAACGAGTGACAGGCCCAACGCATCCGCAAGGTCCTTTTGCTTGAACGGAAACCTCATAGCCCCGTCGCCGCCATTTCCACATGCATTGATCCGTAGGTAAATCCGCACAAATGCCCAAGCAATTGCCTGAAGCGCGTTGCGTTGACCAACTGTGGTCAGGGTGTCACCCAAAAAGTGCTCTTCCACAGCCGCGAGCCAGGCGAGTTCAAATCCGCGTTCGGGATCGGCCTTGATGTATGACCATAACTCGCTGCGGTTAAAGACGCAGAGAGTCATCTTTGTCGTAGCCTCGACAGAATGCCCCATCTCCCCCATCAGGCCGGCCTGCAGGCCGAGAAAGTCACCGGGAAATACGAAATTGATCACTTGGCGTTCACCATTCTCCAAATGGCGATAACGCAACCCCATCCCATGCAGTGCCGTGAATAGCTGGGGACTGTTTGACCCTTCCATCAGGATCGGGGTGCCCGCGTCCACGACCAATTCACCCACTTTGAAGCGCTGCATGCCTGCAACTTCCTCTGAGGACATCGGTGCAAAGAGCGATTTTCGGCGCAACGGGCAGTGTTCGCATTTTGTGGCCATTGTGACGCTCTTTCTTTGAACAGGTGCAACCCAACGCGGGTTGGTGCCGGTACGAGTTTAGACCGGATCATTTCTGATCCCTACCTTAAATGATGTATGGCGCACCTGCAGGAAAGTGGCGCCAGCTATGTCTTAGAATGGAACGTTGTTTTTCCTATGGGCTAATCCAGAGTCCTGCACTTTAGTTCGACTGAGCAGACCGGGGTTAGATCTCAAGATGTGATCCGAAGCGGTCTCGGCGATGGAACGCGAGGTGCGGAGACGAGCCTCAGGCGCATTTCGCAGGCATCTTGCCGTCGCGCCATAATGAAGGAATTTGTTAAAATGAAGACACTTATGACCACAACCGCCGTATGCCTGACGATGGCAACATCGGCACTTGCAGATGACCATATGACCGGTTTCATGGACTATTCCGTCACCAGCAACGATCTGTTGGCCTCTGAGTTTATCGGTATGCGCGTTTACAGCGCCGAGAAGGATGTCGATGTCATGGCAAACATGGCTCCGGATGCGCAGACCGAATGGGATGATATCGGCGAAATCAACGAACTGGTAATCTCGCCTGAGGGCAACGTTATTGCCGTGATCGTCGGCGTTGGTGGATTTCTCGGACTTGGCGAAAAGGACGTCGCCATGGATATGAAACAGATCCACATCATGCGTGAAGACGACGACGCCGATGACATCTTTCTTGTCGTGAAATCCTCCAGTGAGGCACTCAAGGAAGCACCCTCTTTTGAACGTAACATGGACAAAACGGAGATGGATGCAAAGCCTGAGCGGTCGATGCTCATGGCCCCCGATGTGAAGCGTGAAGGCTATGCGAAGACCGAACGGTCTGAGCTGACCACCGAAATGCTCACAGGCGCGCGCGTTTATGGGGTCGACAACGAAGACGTGGGCGAAATCCACTCGCTTCTTCTGGATGACAATGGTGCCATTGATCGCGCAATCATCGACGTCGGCGGGTTTCTCGGCATGGGCGAAAAGCCTGTGGCCGTTACGTTTGACGAGTTAACGATCCTGCGCAAGGACGGTGGGGACGACGTACAAGTCTATATCGACTCGTCACAGGAGGCGCTCAAGGCGCAACCGACCTACGAGAAGTAGGCTGCTACGGAGCGAATATGCACATCGCTCCGTACCTCGCACGACAACCTGCTCAGATTGAGCCATCTGCCGATCAGGACAAATTTGGGTCATCAAAAATGACCGGAAGCGACTGTCGGAGCGTCCCTCTGTGTTGCGGCGGTGCCAAAGATCCGCCGCAGAACCGACAGGACGGATCAATGCGATCTGCCAGAGCGGTTACCAAGAAGCGACTGATCGACAACGTCGGCGTGTGGCCGGATGTTGTCATAACCTTGAAAGGGAAAGCTATGAACTGGGACCAAGTTGAAGGAAAGTGGAAGGAAATGTCCGGCAGCATCAAAGCCAAATGGGGCGATCTGACGGACGACGAACTGGCCGAGATGGATGGCAATCGCGAAGCGCTGGAAGGTAAGCTTCAGGCGAAATACGGCAAATCCAAAGAAGAAGCCCAAAGGGAAGTTGACGACTTCCTGACCGAGCACTCCTGAAATATGGGATCGCCCTGCGGGGCGATCTCACCTCAAGAATGCTTGTCTCAACCCACGCATAGCCCAAAACAGGAGAGTCTAATGAATAGAGTTTTTTACATTATTGGTGTGATCGTTGTCGTGCTGCTCGTTCTAAGCGTTCTGGGGTTGCGATAACTGCAGTGTTCCATCCTGCCAATCCAGTTTGGAGACTCTTTCTGTCGGAGGGCTTTGGGATGGTGTTTGGCTTGCCCAGGCAGGGTAGGTCGAAAATTTCGTTGGCTAAAATACCGTTGTTACAAGGACCCATAAGGCGACAACTAGGGAAACTTACCCCTGCGCTCCCTACGCTGACTGGTCCGTTGAGGTGGTGAAAGTGACTTGGCACCTCTAACTCGGCCCGTCCGAACGGATTACCGTTGATGACCTTGGCTAAGCTCAGAACAGTAACTAATACTTGTTCTGAGCAAGTGACGCGAGCAAGCCAACTACAGACAGGCACGCCCACGTCTGTCCAATGGGTGGAAAGCTGTATGAGTGCCGCGCTTTTCTACAAAGGTACCGTCAGGAAAGTTATGAAAATGATCCTCGTAACATGACTAAATCTGGCGATAGTCGTGATACCGACGCGGTGCCGTGTGAACTCATCAGATTGGGGTCTTACAAATGGCCGCGCAGCGAGACGCGGCAGACGCTTGGACATCTCTATCAAAAGATCAGAGCCGGCCTTTCGGCTGACGTGTCTCAGGATGCGATAGACACGCAGGACCTCACCCTGATCTCCGATGCGCCGCTTAAGAAAGAAGTCCTTTCAATACTGGATCAGATCCTCGGCGACATGCTTGAGCGTAGATATGGAGAATGGGTGACTGAAACCAGCAACCGCAACCAGCGGCGCGCGTTTGTCCACCCTCCTCTGGCCAATGACCTGCTTTCTGACTGGGCAGAACAGCATGGTTTGCCCGTCCTGCATGCTGAGAACACTCTTGATGACTTCCCTGATGCGCCGTGTGTCGTCGTTCCACACCTGGAAGCGTTTTTCAGCCGCGATACTGACCAACTGGCGCCGCTCTTTGACCTGTTTGCCGCTATCTCACGTTTTGAGGGAAAAGTCCTCGTTGGTTGCAACAGCTGGGCGTGGCGATACTTGAAACAGTTCGATGACGCGCCCTTGCTATTTGGCGAAGCGGATACGCTACCTGCTTTTGATGGTGATGCTCTGGCTGCCATTTTGGAAAGAGCCGCTTCGCAAAATGGCGATCGCAACAGATTCACGTCAGTTTCGAGTGGCGAGTCCATTTTGGCACGCGATGACGACAACGAACTGAAAGACTCATATCTTGAGAAACTCGCGGGGCGCAGCCTTGGTCATCCTTGGATTGCGGTCGAGATGTTCTTTCGCAGCATTGCAGAGACGAAAAAGAAAGATGAGGAGTCGCCAGCCGACCGCATCTGGGTCGATCTACCAGCGACGTGTTCACTTCCATCGGCCGGGGCTGATGCACTCCGGTTTGCGCTGCACGCCCTGATGATTCACGGCCCACGCCCGATCGAAGAATTGAACCAACTTATTCCCGACCGAGTGCCCAATGGAACCTGGACAGAGCTTGACCGCATCGGTTTTGTCACAGTCCGCGACGGACACGCCCAGTGTGCCATCCACAGTTACCCCGATATCCGCAGCGAACTTGGCACCGCCGGATTTAATCTAGATAGGCTATGACTGATCCGATGGAAGATCGCACAGAACGAATTTCGAACCTCTTCAACACCATCAATGGATGGGTTGTCGCTGAGATCGCTCTCGGCATTGTTCTGGTTTGGGCCTTCGTACAAATAGCGCAAAGGGTTCTGCCTTGGCTTGCGGATCTGCTGCCGGCAAAATTGCGCAATCCAACTCTGAACACCGTGCCGATCTTGCGCGTTCTGGCGTTGCTCTTATTGATCCTTTGGATTGTACCTCTGATCTTTAACGTCACGCTCCAGAATTTCATCTTCATTGCGGGCGCGATGAGCGTCGCAATCGGTTTTGCAATCAAGGATCTGGCGCGCAGCATGATCGCCGGCTTTTTTGCTCTTTTTGAAAAGCCATATCGACAGGGCGACTGGATCAAGATCGGCGACGATTACGGCGAAGTGATCACTGTCGGAACGCGTGCCGTTCAACTGCGGACACCGGATGACAATGTTGTCACCATCGCCCACGATCGCATTTGGACCGAGAACATTTCAAACGCCAACGATGGTTTCGGCACATTGATGTGTGTCGCCACGTTTTACGTCATGCGCGATCAGCCGATGGACAAGATTGCACCGCTGCTGAAATCCGTTGCCCAAACCAGCCCTTATCTGGATCTTGATCGGCCTGTCATCGTCATCGGGAAAAATGAGCCGCTCTGTATGGTCTACAAGCTCAAGGCCTATCCGTTCGAACCCCGCAACCAGTTCGCGTTCATAACCGACCTGACAGAGCGCGGGAACGCTGCGCTGTTCGACGCCGGGGTGGTTACTGCGTCAATACCGCAAGAGCTTCTTTCGTCCAATCAACTCCCCTGATCACCCTGCGCCAAGGCCCAAAGGAGAAATCTGTTGGAACCCGTGAATATTCTGCTCGATCAGCTGCGAGAAATCGCACGCGCATCTATCGAAATGCTTCCGCATATCGTCGTTGCCTTTGTCATCCTGCTCCTCACAATGGGCTTGAACAAGCTGGCGATATATTCAGCGCGTCGCGTCTTGTCGGGCACCAAGCTCAGGCAAAGCCTCAAGGAACTGTTCACCTTACTGGTGTCGATTTTCATTTGGGTGATTGGCCTCATGATCGCCGCGGTGATCGTCTTTCCCGGTCTGACCCCAGCAAGTATTCTGGCGGGCCTTGGACTGGGCTCAGTGGCCATCGGCTTCGCTTTCAAAGACGTGTTCGAGAACTTTCTCGCCGGGATTATCATCCTGTTTCGACGCGAGATGCGTATCGGTGACTTCATCGAATGCGAAGGCATCGAAGGCAAAGTCGATCAGATCGCCATACGTGAGAGCCACATTCGCCAGACAGACGGACAGTTGGTGATTGTGCCAAATTCCATTCTCTTCAAGAACCCTGTGATCATTCGCACAGACCAACCAGTGCGGCGTATGACTGTGATCTGCGGTGTGGCATACGATTCAGATGTAGATGAGGCGCGGGATGTGATCCGCAACGCCGTAGAGGCCTGCGACAGTGTAATTCAAGGTGAGAAGCCGATACAGATTTTCGCGCAGGAGTTCGGCGAATCCTCAATCAATTTCGAAGTAACATGGTGGACGGGATCAAAACCGGTCGACGTGCGCGAGTCCCGAGATCAGATCGTATCGGCGGTTAAACGTGCACTGGATGATGCAGGTATCGAGATCCCGTTCCCGTATCGAACATTGACTTTCAAAGAGCCTTTGCCCCTGCAAAGTGGCACGGCATCTGCAGGTGACTAGGGCGACCAGTATGGTGAGAATAGCGCCGTCCAAGCCTTAAGCGTGTCAGACGGGGCGTAGCGCGCATGACAACCCGCCCTATTTTGGGAACAGGAATGTCACCTGGAAACGGGCGCCCCAGCCGTCTGGCCCGCCCTCGGGTGAATCGGCCCAATAGCGTGCGCCAAGACCAAACTGAACGGGTTGTTTGCCGATTTTGACGACTTGAGAGACAACAAAATTGATCGGCACCGACCATTCCTCGGTTTCCCAGTTGTATGTGCTTTCGGTGTTCAGCGTGAACGACGTGGCCTTGGGAGTCGTATAAGACAGGAAGGGCTGCAGGAAGGTTGCGGATTGTTTGCCATATTCGTCTTCCCCGCTGACCGACCAGACATGATTGGCAAGCCCGCCAACCGTCCATGGCCCCTTTTGTTTCAGCACAACACCGGTCAAACCCGCGCCCCATTGGTCGGGCGCGATGTCGTCAGATGCGGTCGGAAACTGGATCACCGGGCCGACACCCCAGATATACCCACCCTTCGTTGGCTCTTTGGGTGAAAAGAAAAAGCTTTGGAGGACATTGCCAACCCCAGATTGCGAGCCCGCACCCGGAACCAAGCCATCCTGATCGACAACTGGAATGATGGTCCGCGAAATCAGGTTCCAGCTTGGACCGATCGAAATCGGGATCACCGGCTGGATATTAACATAGCTTTGTTGCCCCTGACCGTCGGCACCATATCCATCGTTGTAGTTATACTGCAGCGGTACGCTGATGAGATTGGCGATGGGATTAGAGAGCTTTTTTGCCAGATCCGCGCTGTTGTCAGCTTGCTCGCCTGCTTCGGTAGCGCCTGACGTTACTTGAGCATGTCCGTGGTTTGGAACAACCACGGTCAATGCGAGAATGCCTGCGGTGGCAAGGTGGGTAAAGGGTGTCATTGGTCGGGTCTCCGCACAGATGCTGTTGTTTGATTTGCGGCCTTGCCGCTGGGCCAGGCTATTTCACGATTTCGATTTCACCCGGACACCAGGTCTTGTTGATTCAGGGTTCCAGCGGACCATACATGCGCAGGATGGTGAACCAACTCTTTTTGCAAACGGTTTGCATCCAGTTGCCTTCCCCACCCTTGGGGACATTGGGTGCAAAATAGATGTCTTAAGAACCATCCGCATTTTGCGTCATTCCCTTGGTCTGGCTGCCAACGGTCTGAAACTGCGATTGGCTCTTCCTGTATAGTCATATCTATAGCTTACATTAACTGGACCGTCTGCGGTGGTCTCGTTCGTTCCGTTACAGCTGCAACGCCGCACAGAAGCGAAAAGCCACAGCCAGCTATGCCAGCTGGCTGTGGCGTTTCAGTGTCAGTTCACCACCGTGATTTCGCCCAGCCGCCAGGACTTGTCAAAGAAGGACGGGAGCGGGCTGTAAAGACGCAAGAGGCTGAACCAGCCTTTGTCGGGATCGGTCTGGATCCAGTTGCCACGTTCGACGCCTTCGGGCTGTTCGGACGCAAACCAGATTGTGGTGGTACCGTCCTCGGCTGCACTAGCGGCCGGCGAAGGATAACTCTGCGATCCGGCACGCGGGTATTTCTGCGGCGTTTGCAACATTGATCGGGTCTGGTTGTCATAGAGTGTGAACGACCAGAATTTCTCGGCTGGGATATCCTTTGGCAAGACCACCTTGTAGGTCTTGGCACCGTCGAACGCGTCGCCGTTTTCATCAAGGAACCCCATCAGATACTGCGACCCGACGCGGGGGATGTTCATGATCATGCCGGGGCTGTCGAGCGTATAGCCATAATAAAAGGCCGTGCGCGAATCCAATGTGCGGGCACCTGTCGGAGCCAACGGTGTAAACCCGCCATCCTTGTACGCAGGGGGCGGTGTTTCGAAAAAGGCTCCGCCTTCCCAAAGCATGTTGCCCCAGTAGGAATTCTCGTAATACGCCCAACCGGGATGCACATCGAACGGACGCCAATTCAGCACCCGTCCAGCCGCCTGACCAACCGAAGCTGCGTCGGTGAGAATCCTCTTCATCCGCTCGTCCGGCGCGAATTTTTTGCCCTTCACAATACCAATGGCCGCAAGCTGCCCGGCAAGCTCCACGTCATAGCTGGTGGCAGGTTCGTTCTGGACGTTTTCGTTGATCACCTCGAAAAAGCCGTAGTCGCTGGGCGGGATCGTGCTGAAGGACACGTCGCTGACTTCGACGAACTTCATCTCTGGAACCTTCGGCTCGCCGGCCAAGTTTACCTCCCCTTTCAGGGCTTCGGCAATCGATGTCCCGAATGCGCCCGCCACATAGGGGTAGATCTTCATGTTGTCTTTTACGTTCTTAACGGCCGGCACGGGATCGTTGTCGACCAGATAGGCACGCGACGCATAGAGGGCGCGGTTGGTCTCGGAATGCGCGATGAAATAGCCACCTTCGGGCAGCGGGCCATCATAATCCGGGCCAACGATCAGATATTTGCCGCCCAGCCCACGGTCCGGTCCCGGGCCGCCGATGTCGACAATCCACGAAAACCACATGTCGTTGATCGTACCAACCGCATCAGACGGCTGTTCAATCACGATCGGCCCCTTGGAGAGATCGAGGACCGACATGTAATAGACCGTATCGGCGTTCCCGGTGAGAAACAGCGAGGTCGAGTCCATTAATTTGGACGTGATGCCGACTTCGTTGGGGCCGACGCCGATGCTCTCAAGCCCTTTCTGGATGCCGAGCGCCGAGGCCCCACGGAAGCTGTTGTTGTAGACGTTCAGCGCGCGGGTGAAGTCGAGTGCGTCAAAAACCTTTTGTGCGGTGTCCGCACTCGGCGCGCCGTCCTTGAAGTCGAGCGTGCCGATGGAGGTCTCGATGCTGTCAGGCGCACCAAGGGCCTTGATCGCCTCTTGGCTGACGTCAGCCCAAGCTGGTGCCAACGCGCAAATCGCAAGGGCGCTGGTAATGGATGTTCGGATCATGTTTTTAACTCCCCATTCTTGTTAGGCGCTCCTCAGCGCCGCGCCGGCCAAAGGAAACCGTCGCCATTTGATACGGGCTTAGCGTCTTCGGTGCTCTCGTTCTGCCCATTTCGCGCCACATCATTCACTTTCGGACAGATTTCCGTCTCGGCGGTGTTTTCGTGGTGACTGGACCGTCCAGCGGCCAAAGGTTCGCACGATGGAAAGTGCTTCGGTCAATGCCAACGCTCTGACGATCGACCGAATCCTGTGTCGGTCTGGCCCAAATGTCAGTTCCAAGCAGGTCCCCTGTAGTAACCTTGGCCGAGTTGATGCTAAATGCTGCCATACTTGGAGGTTCCTTTCCGACCACTTCGCGCCACCGCCGAGTATTATGCGTGCTGGTCGTTGTCTTTGTTTCGGATGCCGCCATGTCCCCGATCCCAATCGTACGTGCTGCTCACCTTCTTCTCTATATCGATGCGCTCCGTGAACTCGGCGAACCGGTTGATCGGGATCTCGCTGCGTCGCGGCTGCCCGGATGGATCGAAGAACGGCCAGAAGCCTATGTCAGCCTTCCCCTGACCCTCGATTGGGTTGCAAAAAGCAATCGCAATGTGAGCCTGCCGGAACTCGGCTATCTTGCAGCCCGAAAAATGTCACTGGCCACAGTCGACCCAGTGATGGAGATGGCGGTACTGTCTGCACCAACGACATACGCCCGGATCGGGGTGATCTCGCACCTCGCCCACCGGGAAGACAGCGCGCTGGTGATCCGGGCCCGGACCGAAGGACCCAGTATTCGGATCATCTGCGATATGCCGGATTTTCGCGGCACGCCGTTCTTCGGTTTTGCAGAGTGGTTGAATCTCGGTGGGATCGCATTTCTCGTCGGGGCCGGTGCAGCCCGGCATGGCATCCGGAGGAAATGACGTTCGTGTGCCCTTCCCCGCAATGTGATGCGGCTCTGGACACCTTCGGCCGCACCCGGATCCTGTCGGGTCAACCCTACAGTTCGCTCCTTGTCACGTCAGAAGTGCTTGCCAAGTCCAACCTCCTCCTTACTGACGCCGAAGGCACGCAACCGCCGCTGGAAGAAATCGCCAATGAATGGGACTTCGTCTCGACGCTGCGCTCTGTCTTGCGTCCCTATGTGGGCGGGCAAGCCCCCACGCTCGCCCTCGCGGCCGAGATATCCGGCATGAGTGGCCGTACCTTCCAACGGCGCCTTGCACGCAGCGGCCTCAGCTATTCGCAAGTGCTGGAGGAAACCAGAATCGAGATTGCGCGTGACATGCTGGCGGTTTGTGACACCAAGATCGTCGATGTCGCAATGGCGTCCGGATACGAGAATCCACAGCATTTTTCCCGGGCCTTCCGCCGCATCGCTGGGATGGCCCCAAAGACCTATCGGCGAATGGCTGCGGACATCGTTTGAAGGCAGCGTTAAACTTAAGACGCTCGGATCAAATAGCCCTGTCGGTTTTGGGTTTTGTCGCAGGCACGCCCGGAACGCGTGGGACACTATGGATCAGGGAAACGGCAATCCTGCAGTTGAGGTTGCGACAAGTGGTTACGCGTCGCAAACCGTGACCGGCAGATGCGATTGCGATCAACATTCTGACAATTCCCATAACCTGCTGAAAAAAGTTGCCCATCTAGGCGGATCTCTCAACCTGCTTCACGCAGGATAACGTAACCCGGGCACCAATACGCCAGTGATGGTTGGCAGACTTCAGAAGTTGGCTGTTTGCGCTCAGATGGTCTGATGCTCAACTCGCACTTCGAGGTGCCGTGACACGGGAAAACCCGGCCATGTTGGCATATCCGCCGACGATCGCTTTGCGGTCCTCATAACTGAGCACGGTATCGACCGACTTGAACCCGGCAGGGGCACGTTTTTCCACTTCGTCGATGACACGTTCCGGGCCCCCGACACGGTTGGTGCGCACGACTTCGGCGGTCTTGGGCAATCGGTCCTTTTCATATTGCCAAAGCGCAGCGCGGGGGTGTTCAGCCGTCTGGAGCGCATCCGCCAGACTTCGCGCATCAAGGATCGCCTGTGATGCTCCGTTGGAACCGACAGGATACATCGGATGCGCCGCATCCCCCAACAGTGTCACGCGACCAAAGGTCCATCGTGTCAGGGGATCGCGGTCCGCCATCGGGTACTCGAAAATGGATTGCGATTTCTTGACCAGCCCGCCGATATCCATCCCGGGCACGTGGAACCGCAGCGCGTGGGGCAACACCTCTGCCAATGGGGCCTGACGCGACCAGTTGTCGGGCGGGGGTGTCGAAATTGCCGGATCCTTGATCCGCACATTCACCACCCAGTTCATCAACTGCTTGCCTTTCACCGCTGGCGCGATCGGGTAGAGAACGAACTTGCCGCCGAGCCCGCCACCGATGGCCATGCTCTCGCCGTCTTCCCAGACCGGCCATTCGGCGGCGCCCCGCCACATCACGACGCCCTGCCAAGAAGGCGCGCCTTCGTTCGGATAGAAATGGCGACGCCCGGCCGAATGGATTCCATCGGCGCAGATCAGCACCTCTGCTCGATGCGACACGGCCGCGTCGCCTTGAACGCTGTCGGTGAAATGCGCCGTTACCCCGGCATCGTCCTGAATAAATCCGGCAAGGCGTCGACCCGTGCGGATCGCATCCGGGCCAAGCCGATCGATCACCGCGTCATGGATCACCTTTTGCAACCGTCCGCGATGGATCGAGTACTGTGGTACTTCGTGACCTGCGTGCAGGCCGCGCAACTCGGACCAGACTTCCTGTCCTTGTTTTGTCAGATAAGACAGCTTTCGGGTTCGGACACCGACCTTGTCGAGTGCATCGAGCAACCCGAGGTTTGCCAATTCCCGGATGGCATGGGGCAACACGTTGATTCCAACGCCAACCTCGCGCACTTCGCGGGCTGCCTCATAAAGCTGAACCGGAATGCCCCGCGCGTGTAACATCAGGGCCGTCGTCAGACCGCCGATACCCGCGCCTGCTATGATGACAGTCATGGTTTATTCTTCCTCGGGCGGCAGGAAATCGACCTCGTGCTTGGCCGAAATCGCGACCACATCAGCCGGGTTCGGCTCGGGTCCGAGATTGTGCAACGCCCAGAAGAGATCATAGAGCTTGCGCGTCGGAGCCACCCAGAACAGGCATTTGATGGTCTGGTCGGTCTTGTTGAAGATACCATGCGGAATGCCCTTGGGCAGGCGGATCAGATCGCTTGGCTCCGCATAGGTTTCTACGCCGTTCAACAGCACATCGAACCGCCCTTCGAGCACATAAATGAACTCGTCCTGCGTCGGGTGGATATGCGGCGGAACAAAGGTTCCCTTGGGCAGCGTTGCATGCCAGGCCATCGACGCCTCGGACTTTTGCTTGGGCACATAGGTCTGGCCCAGAATGTTCCAGCTGATTTCGTCGATGCCGGTATTGGATTTGGTAACGCCGGGTATCATGATCGGTATACTCCTTGGGCTTCAGACATGCAGGAAACGGTCCTTGACCTCGGGGGTGGCAAGGATTTCATCGGTTGTGCCCGACCAGACAACGCGGCCCTTTTCGATGACCACGTGGTGATCGGCAATTTTTGTCAGGGCATCGACGTTCTTGTCGATGACAAGGATCGCCTCGCCTTCGTCCTTGAGCCGTTTGAGACAGGCCCAGATATCAGCACGGATCAGCGGCGCCAGCCCTTCGGTGGCCTCGTCCAGCACCACAAGCTGCGGATTGATCATTAGTGCGCGCCCGATGGCGAGCATCTGCTGTTCCCCACCCGACAACTGGTTACCCATATTGCGGCGACGTTCCTTAAGGCGCGGAAACAAATCATAGATCCGCTTGATGGTCCATTTGCCCGGCCGTGCCGTGGCACGCAGGTTTTCCTCGACATTCAGCGTAGGGAAAATCTGGCGTCCCTCCGGGACATACCCCAGACCGGCCACCGCAACACGGTGCGGTTCGGCCCCGGTCATATCCTTGCCGCCAATCCTGATGCGTCCGGCGCGGGGTTTGACAAGGCCAAAGATCGACTTGATCGTCGTGGTCTTGCCCATGCCGTTTCGACCGAGCAGCGTCACAACCTCGCCTTCCTTCACACTCAGGTCGACACCAAACAGGATCTGGCTCTCTCCATAGCCCGCTTCGAGTCCGTTGACCTCCAACATCAGGCAACCTCTCCGACTTCGTCGCCGAGATAGGCGGTTCGCACCTCGGGATCCGAGCGGACCGCCTCGGGCGTTCCAGTCGCGATGATCTGGCCGTAGACTAGGACAGATACCCTGTCGGCGAGGGCAAAAACCGCGTCCATGTCGTGTTCAATCAGAACGATGGTGAACCGGCCCTTCAGCTTTTGCAGGTTCGCGACAAAAGTGTCGGCATCTTCGCCCCCTACCCCGGCCAACGGTTCATCCAGCAACAGAATCTTGGGTTCGGTCGCGAGCGCAATGGCCAGCTCCAACCGCCGGTGTTCGCCATGGCTCAGCGATTTGGCGGGAATGTCAGAGCGATGCTCCAACCCCGCCTCACGCAGTGCCACAAGTGCGGCGTCATTCAGCGCAGCCTCATCCGCGACGGTCTTAAAGAACCGAAACGACGACCCTTGGCGCGCCTGAACGGCCAGCGCCACGTTTTCCAGCGCCGTAAAGCCGGGCAGCACCGATGTGATCTGAAACGACCGCGCCAGACCCAGTTTCACCCGATCGGGCATCGACAGTCGAGTCACGTCGCGCCCTGCGATCGCCACCGTTCCGCTGTCCGATCGGAGTTGCCCGGACAGTTGCGAAATCAGAGTGGTCTTGCCCGCCCCATTGGGGCCGATGATGGCATGAATCTCACCCGGCGCGAAATCAAGCGACACATCATCGGTGACCTTCAACGCCCCAAAAGATTTGGTCAGGTTGCGAACCGTCAAGGACGTCATTCCTGTTTCCTCGCGATGCCGAGTTTTTCGAGAAGGCCCGTGATGCCGCGGGGCGAAAACAGCACCATCAGCACCAGGAATATCCCGAAGAACAGCTTCCAGTGTTTTGACAGGGCCCCCAGCCATTCCTCGAGCATAAGGGCGGCGACCGCCCCCGCGATTGGGCCGGCCAGTGTTCCGACGCCGCCCAATACGACCATCACGATCAATTCACCCGAGCGGTGCCATGACATGAAGGCGGGCGACACGAATTGCGCCTGATTGGCAAGGACCACCCCAGCGACCGATGTGATGCAGCCCGAGATGATGAAAGCCGTCAGCTGATAGCGGAAGGGTGAAAAGCCGATGGCCTCCATCCGCGTGGGATTTTCCCGAATACCGGTCAACACTCGCCCAAAACGCGACCCGACAATGCGGTGGCACAGTAAGAACAGCCCAATCAGCAAGGCAAGCGTGACGTAATACTGGCCGAAATCCGATTTCAGCAGATCCATACCCAATACAGTCGACCGCTGAGCGAGGGCCACTCCGTCATCGCCGCCGTAAGCGGAAAGCGAGATGAAGAAAAAGAACGCCATCTGACCAAAGGCCAAGGTTATCATGATGAAATAGACGCCCTTGGTGCGCAGGGAAATCGCGCCCGTGACAAAGGCAAAGACCGCCGAAATCCCCGAGGCAAACAGAATTTGCAGCATCAGGTCGTTGACCCCGTGACGTGACAGGATCGCAACCGCATAGGCCCCGAACCCCAGATAGGCGGCATGGCCGAAACTGACCATCGCGCCGTACCCAAGGATCAGATCCAACGCCATGGCAGCGATGGCATAGGCAAGGATGCGGGTGCCGATCAGCACATAGAACGGATCATTCAGCGCAGATGCCAGCGGCGGCATCAGCGCAAACACCGCAAACAGGACCAATGCAGCCTTAAGCCGCCCGGCCAAGGGGCGACGCGCAGATGTAACAGTGGCCGTCGTGTCGGTCATGCGGGCCTCCCGAACAGTCCGGCGGGTTTGGCAAAGAGGATCACCGCCATCAGGATATAGACCAACATCGGCGCCAGCACGCGCCCCATCTGACCTGCGGCAGCGGGGTCAAGCACCTCGCGCAGCAGGATGGGCCCAAAGACACCGCCAAGCGTATCGACAACGGCAACCAGAATGGCCCCCAGAAACGCCCCCTTGATCGACCCGATGCCGCCGATGACCACGACAACGAACGTCAGGATCAGCACGCTTTCCCCCATGCCGGTATCAACCGACAGGATCGGCGCCACCAAAGCTCCAGCAAGACAGGCCAGCACCGCGCCCAGCGTAAAGACGATGGCAAACAGACGGTTGATATCGACCCCCAACGCCGAGACTGTGGAGCGGTTCGTCGCCCCCGCCCGCAGCAACATGCCGACGCGTGTATAGTTGACCATGATGAACAGACCCACCGCCACAGCCAGACCCGCCACGATAATCGCGATACGGTAGACGGGGTATTTCAACGGCCCCATAAGCGGCACCGATCCGGACAGAATGTCGGGCATCGGCACCGACAGAGGCGAGGTTCCCCAGATCATCTTGACCGCCTCATTGGCGATCATCACCAGCCCGAACGTGGCCAGAACCTGATCCAGGTGGGATCTGGCGTATAATCGTCGCATCACCACAAATTCCACGACAAGCCCGACAACGACGGCAGCCGGGAGCATCAACAGAAGCCCCCACCAAAAACTGCCGGTCGCCGCAGCGAACGTCGCGATCAGATAGGCCCCGACCATGTAAAGAACGCCATGGGCCAGATTGATCACGTCCATGATCCCGAACACCAGCGTCAATCCCGCTGCGATCAGAAAAAGCAGAACACCCAGCTGCAAGCCATTCAACAGTTGCAGCACAAAAAGGTTCATCATGTTCGTGACCCTCCTGGCCCGTCAGTCGATCACATTTCGCACTTAGAGGCGTAGTTATCGACGTAGTCGTCAAAGATCTGTTCTTTGACCGAGGTGCCGTACATGCCGTCGTCCCGCTTTACCGCCTCGACCAGATAGAAATCCTGAACCGGGAAGTTGTTGGCGCCAAAGCTGAAGTCGCCACGCGGGCTGTCAAAGTCGGCCTCGTGGATCGCCGCGCGCAGGGCGTCACGGTCGGTCAGGTCGCCACCCAGTTTCTTGACCGCGCTGTCGATCAACTGTGCCGCGTCATAGGCCTGCATCGCATATGTGCCGGGGACCGCGTTGTATTTGGCGATATAGCCGTCAACAAACGCCTTGTTTGCCTCGGTATCCATGTCAGGGGCCCAGTTTGCGCCACCCAACATACCGACCGCCGCATCCTGTGTTGCGGGCAATGTGGTTTCATCGACGGTAAAGGCCGACAGGAACGGGATACTGGTAAGGCCCGCTTGGCTGTACTGCTTCACAAGGTTCACGCCCATGCCACCCGGCATGAAGGTAAAGACCGCATCAGGTTGGAATGCCGCGATCTGTGCGAGTTCAGACGAAAAATCGAGCTGTCCCAGTTCGGTAAACACTTCACCTGCGGTCGCCCCGGTATAGGAATGTTTGAAGCCCGCAAGGCTGTCCTTACCCGCCTGATAGTTCGGCGCCATCAGAAAGACGTTCTGATACCCTTGGCTCTGGGCATAGGCCCCCATGACCTCATGGTTCTGATCGTTTTGATAGGACGTCGTGTAAAAGTTCGGGTTGCACGCCTCACCCGCGAGGGTCGAGGTGCCCGCATTGGTCGAAATCAGGATCGTCCCCGTCGAGGTAACTGGCTGTACAATCGCCATCAGGATATTGGAAAAGATCGGCCCGACAACAAAATCAACTTCATCACGCTGCACCAGTTCACGCGCCTTGTCGGCTGCCAGATCGGGGCGGCCTTCGTCGTCAACAACGATGATTTCGGTTTTCATTCCGCCAATCTCGCCAAGGCTTTCCGCTGCCAGCAGAAACCCGTCGCGCGCCTGTTCACCCAACGCAGCCGGGGGGCCGGACAAGGTGTAGATAAGGCCAATCTTGAGCACGTCATCATTGGCGGAGGCAGGAACATCCTGTGCAAAGGCCGGGGCAGTCAGCCCGACGGACAGCAAGGTAGAGGCAAGTAGTTTGATCTTATGGTTCATTTCAGAACTCCCTGATTGATATCTGCGGCTTTTGCCGTCTGTTTGGGCGCGAGGCCGGTTGAACAACGCGCTAGACCCACATTGAGGAGGATAACGCGTTGCGAATGCAAGTTCTTATTGACCCCCCTCGCCCGCGCTGCCGAGTACGGTTTGCAGCATGGCGCTGTTGGGATCAGCCAAGTCATCAATGACATTGAAATGGTGGCGGTCTGGCGCGACCACGTCTTGCGTGATGCATCCAAGACCATGCCAGATGTTCGACAATAGCACCGACTGGCGCAGAAACTCCTGTCGCTCGCCGCCTCCGACCCACGTGGTGAGCGGCACATGTTTCAATGGGCGTTTCAGGACCGGGCTGTTTGCTTCTGCACTCACCATGTTCAGTTGCAACGCCGCGTTGCGTTCGGTCCGGAGCATCGGGCGCAGGTCGTGAACTCCCGAGATCGACAGAACATGCGCCAATCGCGAGCGGGTCTCATCGGAAAGCGGTGAATCCTCGCACATCATCGCTGTAACAAGATGTCCTCCGGCGGAATGCCCGCTGAGAACGATCGGGCCGTCAATCTCGTCTGCCGCATGGGTGATCGCGGCGCCGACCTGCGCCGTTATGTCGGCAATCGAAACCTCGGGGCAGAGATCGTATGACGGCATCGCGACAGCCCACCCCTGCGCCAGCGGTCCGGCGGCGAGGTGTGACCAGTAAGATTTGTCCAGCGCCATCCAGTAGCCGCCGTGAACAAAAACAAAGAGGCCCTTGGGCGCATCTTCCGGCAAGAACAGGTCGTATCGGTGACGCGCGCCTTCGCCATAAGGCAGCTCCAAATGGGCGCGGGCAGCGGCGCGAAATGAGACAGCAGGTTCAACCCACGCAGCGGGATAGTCTGATCCACCAGGAATATTGCGCCCGTTCTCATAGGCGTCATCCCAATCCGTCACCGCGAAAGCGACCATCTACAACTCCCCGTTTGTCGTTCAGACCTTGGACTCTTGAAATCATTTGCGAGCACCGAGGACCTTCAATTTAGGCAAACGTTACGCGGGTCGAAATTTATTTCAAGCTAAAACTTTTTTTACTTGAAATAAATTTCGACGCTGCCTAGCCTTTCAGCATCAAAGACAGAAACAGACCGGAGAGCACGGTGGCACAGAGGGACACAGAGACGGAAACCACTGCCCCGGTATCGGCCTCGAAAGAGCGGCTGAGGCTGTGGCTCCGCCTGCTCAAGAGCACGCGGCGCGTGGAAGCGCAGCTGCGCGAGAACCTGCGTACCGAGTTCAACTCGACCCTGCCCCGCTTTGACGTGATGGCCGCGCTCGCGCGCTTTGACGATGGTCTGAAGATGAGCGCACTGTCCGGCGTGTTGCGCGTCTCCAACGGCAATGTCACCGGCATCGTCGACCGACTGGCCCTGGAGGGTCTGGTTGTTCGGATGCAGGTCCCCGGCGATCGTCGCGCCATGCTGGTGCAACTGACAGACAAAGGGCGCGAGGTCTTTGCAGCGCAGGCCGAAGCCCATGAACGATGGATCGATGACCTGCTTGGGGGGTTCACGCCAACGGAGGCGCGGTCTTTCTCGGACCGGTTCGACTCGATCACCAATCTAGATGAGGAGGATGGTCAATGAGGGCCGATACAAAGCATTTCCTGTGCGATATCAAGGACGGTATCGCGACAATTCGGCTGGACCGACCAGAACGGAAAAACCCGCTGTCTTTTGACAGCTATGCCGAACTGCGCGACTGGTTTCGCGACCTGCATTATGACGACGATGTAAAGGCCGTGGTCTTTGCCTCCAACGGTGGCAATTTCTCGTCGGGTGGGGATGTGCACGACATCATCGGTCCGCTGACCAAGATGTCGATGAAGGAACTCTTGGCCTTTACCCGGATGACCGGCGATCTGGTCAAATCCATGCTGAACTGCGGCAAGCCGATTATAACCGCCGTTGACGGCGTTTGTGTCGGTGCTGGCGCGATCATCACCATGGCCTCTGACTTGCGCGTCGCGACGCCAGAAGCCAAATGCGCCTTCCTCTTTACCCGCGTTGGTCTGGCCGGTTGCGACATGGGGGCCTGTGCAATGCTGCCTCGCATCATCGGTCAGGGTCGCGCGAACGAACTGCTCTATACTGGCCGCGCCATGAGCGCCGACGAAGGCGAACGCTGGGGGTTCTGGAACCGTCTGATCGCCGCAGATCAGCTCGAAGACGAAGCCGCGGAATGGGCAAAGAAAATCGCAGAGGGCCCCAATTTCGGCCACATGATGACCAAGACCATGCTGCAACAAGAATGGTCGATGTCACTGGATCAGGCCATAGAGGCCGAGGCGCAGGCTCAGGCCATCTGCATGCAGACACAGGATTTCACCCGCGCCTATGACGCCTTTGTCGCCAAGGCCAAACCCGTGTTCGAGGGCAACTGATGGCGGATCGCAGCTATCTTGACTGGCCGTTCCTTACCCCCGCGCACAAGGAACATGCGCTGTCACTGGACAGTTGGGCAGAAAACCTGGGCGAGATCGACCACAAAGACACCGACAATGCCTGTCGGACATTGGTTGCCAAACTGGGCGCGGATGGCTGGCTGAACCCGACCGCCGTCGACCCGGCCAACCCGGCGCCACTGGATGTGCGTACATTGTGCCTGTCGCGCGAAACATTGGCACGGCATGATGGTTTGGCAGACTTTGCCCTTGCCATGCAGGGCTTGGGAACCGGTGCCATTTCGCTGTTTGGCTCGCCCGAACAGCAGGCCGAATGGCTGCCTCTGACCCGCTCCGGACAGGCGTTATCCGCCTTTGCTTTGACGGAACCGCAATCAGGTTCCGATGTCGCGAACTCCACCATGACCGCGCGGGATGACGGCGATAGCTGGGTGCTGGACGGGGAAAAGACGTGGATCTCCAACGGTGGTATCGCTGACGTGTATACGCTCTTCGCCCGCACCGGCGAAGGTCCGGGCGCACGCGGTCTTTCGGCCTTTGTCGTGCCCGCCGACACGCCGGGAATTGAAATCGCAGAACGTCTCGACACCATCGCGCCGCACCCCTTGGCAACCCTGCGCTTTGATGGTGCGCGGCTGCCAAAATCAGCGTTGATCGGCGCGAGCGGGCAAGGGTTCAAGATTGCCATGTCCGTGCTTGACGTCTTTCGAACCACAGTTGCCTCGGCCGCCTTGGGTTTCGCCCGCCGTGCGCTGGACGAAGCGGTCGCCCGCGTCACCAGCCGCGAGGTTCAGGGCAAACCGTTGGCCGATTTGCAGATGGTGCAAGCGCATATCGCCGACATGGCGCTGCGTGTCGATGCCGCCGCGTTGCTGGTCTATCGCGCCGCATGGACCAAGGACAGTGGGGCACCCCGCGTTAGCCGAGAGGCTGCAATGGCCAAACTGTTCGCGACGGACGAAGCGCAAAAGGTCATCGACGCCGCCGTTCAGCTGCATGGCGGTGATGGCGTCCGCTCGGGCCAAACGGTTGAACGGCTCTATCGTGAAATTCGGGCGCTGCGCATCTACGAAGGTGCCTCGGACGTTCAGAAAGTGATCATCGCCGGCCAGACGCTGGATGCCGCGCTGGCCGGCTAACGAAATCAACAAACGGCTTGGACCGACAACAGGGAATTCTCAATATGACACCACAGACCCTCACCCTCGGCCCGTCGGCCCATGTCGATACCTACACGCGCGACAACCTGCCCCCGGCAGATCAATGGCCCGACCTCTTGCTGGATGGGTTCGATTATCCCGAACAGTTGAACGTCGGTGTCGAATTGACCGACGCGATGGTCGCCAAGGGTTTTGGCGACAACACGGCGCTGATCGGCAATGGTCGCCGCCGCACCTACAAGGAACTGGCCGACTGGACCAACCGCTTGGCCCACGTCATGGTCGAGAACCTTGGCATTCAACCCGGCAATCGCGTCCTGATCCGATCGGCCAACAACCCCGCTATGGTCGCCGTCTGGCTGGCCGCAACCAAGGCTGGCGCGGTTGTCGTAAACTCCATGCCGTTGCTGCGCGCGGGCGAGCTGACCGCCATCGTCGACAAGGCTCGCATTCAGTTCGCCTTTTGCGACACACGGCTGATGGACGAAATGGCCACCTGCGCCAAGGCATCCGAATTCCTTGGAAAGGTGGTCGGATTTGACGGGACGTCGAACCACGATGCCGAGCTCGATCGGCTGGCATTGGAAAAGCCTGTTCAATTCGATGCGGTGAAAACCGCGTGTGATGACGTGGCCCTGTTGGGCTTTACTTCGGGCACCACCGGCTCTCCCAAGGCGACTATGCATTTTCACCGCGACATCCTGATTATCGCCGATGGCTATGCCAAGGAAGTGCTGGGCGTCACGCCCGAGGATGTGTTTGTCGGCTCCCCTCCTCTGGCATTCACCTTCGGCCTTGGCGGGCTGGCGGTGTTTCCCCTGCGGTTTGGTGCGGCGGCGACGCTGCTGGAGAACGCCTCGCCACCCAATATGATCGAGATCATTCAGAAGTATAAGGCAACCGTCAGCTTTACCGCGCCCACGGCGTATCGCGCCATGCTGCGCGCGATGGATGAAGGGGCCGATCTTTCATCGCTGCGGGCTGCCGTGTCGGCGGGCGAAACCCTCCCTGCCCCGGTCTATGAGGAATGGATGCAGAAAACTGGCAAACCGATGCTGGACGGGATCGGCGCGACCGAGATGCTGCATATCTTTGTCACCAACCGCTTTGACGACCACCGCCCGGCCTGCACTGGCAAGCCCGTGACCGGATACGAAGCCAAGGTGATCGACGAGGATGGCAACGAAGTGCCCCGTGGCACCACCGGACGATTGGCGGTGCGTGGACCGATCGGGTGCCGCTATATGGCAGACGACCGTCAACTTAACTACGTGTTGGACGGCTGGAACATCACTGGCGATGCCTTTGTCATGGACGAAGACGGCTATCTGCACTTTGCCGCCCGCAATGACGACATGATCGTCTCGTCGGGTTACAACATCGCAGGGCCAGAGGTCGAAGCGGCGCTGTTGTCCCACCCTGCGGTTATCGAATGCGCTGTGGTCGGCCAGCCTGATGAGGAACGCGGTTCCATCGTCGAGGCACATGTCGTCGTTGCCGAAGACCACGAGCCGGGTGAAAAACTGGTCAAGGCGCTGCAAGAGCATGTGAAAGCCTCGATTGCCCCGTATAAATACCCCCGGTCGGTAAAGTTTATCAAAGCACTCCCCAAAACCGAGTCAGGCAAAATTCAGCGCTTTCGTCTGAAAAGCTAACAGCTTGTTCCGGCCCTACCCCGCACTTGGGGAGGTGCCGAACCGGGCGCGATAGTCTTGTGAAAACCGCCCAAGGTGGGAAAATCCGACCGAATAGGCCACTTGCGTCACGCTTTCACGATTTTGGCGTCGGCTGAGTAAATAACGCGCCGCATCCAGTCGAACATCCCTGAGATACCGCATGGGCGAAACGCCATAGGCTGCTTTGAACCCCAGCTGCAATGACCGGATATTCAGCCCCGCCTCGCGCGCGATATCCTCGACCCGCAGCGGTTCGCTGATATTGGCATGTAGATAATCCAGCGCCCGCCGCATCTCTCGCGACGTCGGCGCGCGGGCAACACGCCATAACATATGACTGATATTGCTGGGCTGGCTTTCCAGCAATACGCTGACCAGTTCTCGTTCGACCCAGGCCTCGTTCAGACCAGCACCATCGCGCCACAGGTTTCCATGGGTGGCCGCGCGGGCCGCTGCGGTGACCTGTTGGAACAAACGCTGCCCGCCGGTTTGTGTCAGATCGACCCGAGGATCAAACCGCACCGCACCTTGAAGTGGCGCACCAATCAGATCTTCGGCCACGCGCTCCAGATGTCCGCAATTGACCTGCAGCAAGAGCTTTCGGCACCCCTCGCCCCAGATCATACGGGCGTCGCGGTCCGGGTTCAGGATTGTGGCAGTGTCGGCACCTGCCTCGACCGTTTCGCCCCGATGTTGGATCCGCGCGGCCCCGGCCAGCGGAAACTGCAACAAGTAAAAGTGTTGAAGCTGACCGGGATCAATCTCGACCTCTGCGCCATATCCAAGCGTGTTCAGCGACATTTCAGCTCCACCAACGTGATTGTGCCGGACCCGCAACTGTGCGTCACGCCGCATATCCAGCCGATGATCGCAGAAAGCCTGCCCGACCACGGCCCGCGCTTCGGACAGGTCTTCGGTCCGCAGAATGGGAAATCCGGACAGCAGGGCCTTGGCAGAATGGGGATCGGGTTGGGCCATGCGCAAACTCTGTGCGAGTGTCACAAATATTTCAACCTTAAAGCTCTCGACTCCAATTCGGATTCGCAATCTGGATAAACACCTGTCCGAAACTCTGGCAGAGTGAGTGTGACGGGGCCGCGTGAGTCCCGTATCAACAGGAGAATATGATCATGCAAGCAGGCGTCACCCTTTCTGATGGTTCAGTCGACGGCAAACAGTGGAATGTCGTTGGTCACACCTACACCCCCAAGCTCTACAGCGAAAACGCGATGATCTGGCACGCGGTCATCCCCGATGGAACCTTTGTGCCGCCTCACATTCACACCACTCAGGATGAATGGATAATCATGCTGACCGGCGATCTTGAAATTGAATTCGGCGCAGACGTCCACAAGGCTGGCACCGGCGATACGATCAGGATGCCCATGGGCGTCGCGCATGGCATCTTCAACCGCTCCGGCAAAGAAGCGACCTGCGTCTTTGGTGTCGCCCCGTCGCGCAAATTGTTCGACCTGTTCGGCAAACTGGACGGTGTCACCGATCCCGAAGAGTTGGTCCGCATTTCTGCGGAGCACGAGGTTGATTTCCTGCCGCCTCCGGCCGCGTGAGGAAGCGCATCATGGTCAATCGCAAGAAGGTAGCCGTGATTGGCGGCGGGGTCTCGGGCCTCGCCGCGGCCAAGGCCTTTGACGAGAAAGGGCACCGGGTCTGCGGCTTTGAACGCAGCCACGATTTTGGTGGCGTGTGGGAGCTGTCGCGGTCCTATCCGGATGTTCAGACACAATCGCCCAAGGAATTGTACTGCTATTCAGATCATCCCATGCCGGCGAACTATCCCGAATGGCCTAAGGGGCCGCAGGTTCATGCCTATCTGCACTCCTATGCGGACAAGCATCAACTGGCGCGGCTGTTCAAGCTGAATACCGAAGTTCTGTCGATGGACCGACGCGACGATGGCAATCCAGGTTGGACCCTGCGCCTGCGATCCGGATCGAACGAATGGGCAGAGGATTTTGATTTTGTTGCCATTGCTACCGGGCAGTTCTCGGAAAAGAACATCATCACCCACCCCGGACTGGAGGGCTTCATCACAGCCGGGGGGGAAGTTCTGCACTCTTCGGATTACACCGATCCGACCATGTGCAAAGGCAAGCATGTGCTTGTTCTCGGGGCGTCGAAGTCCGGCACCGATATAGCGGTAAACGCCGCAAGGAACGGTGCCGCCTCGGTCCATCTGGTGTACCGCGAAAACGTCTGGCGTATTCCCTATTTCGTGGGCGGTATAAACTTCAAGCGGCTGCTCTATATGCGGGCGCAAGAGATGCAGTTCAACGGCTGGGGCCGTGGCCCGATTCAGCGCGCATTGGCGGCGATCACCAAGCCGCTGGTCTGGGCGAATTTCCGTGGTCTTGAGACGCTTCTAAAGCTGCAACTGGGCCTCAAGAAACATAATATGGTCCCCAACTCCCCGATCGAGAAAGAGGCGTCCTGCTCTCTGCCGATCGTCACGCCGGGCCTCTTTGAGGAAATGAATGCCGGGCGGGTCAAGCCGGTGATTGGCAGTACCGACAGCTATGAACCGGGCAAGATCAGGCTGACCACCGGCGATATCATCCCGTGCGATCTGTCGATCCTTGCGGTCGGCTGGAAACTGGGTGTCCCCTATCTGGCGCAGGAATATCAGGACAAGCTGATCGAGGCCGATGGACAATACCGGACCTATCGTCTGTCGGTGAACCCCGACCTGCCGGATATGGGCTTTGTTGGATTCAATTCGTCTTTCTGCACGGTTCTGTCCGCAGAGATGGTCGCCAACTGGCTGGTGCGCTACATGGACGGACAACTGGCACGCCAACCATCCGCTCAGGATATGGAACAGAATATCGCGGCCATGCTGCAGTGGAGGCGAAACGAGCGGCCAGCGGCACAGGTCTATGGCGGCCAATGCTCGGCACCATTCCACTTTCGTCACTTTGACGAACTGATGCAGGACATGGGGGCAACCCAATGGAAGCGGTCAAACCCCTTGACCGAAACCTTCAACTATCCAGATGCCGCAGCCTATGGCCGGTTTCTGGCAACCGCTCCGTCTTATAACGCGGGATAACCAGCCAAATTCCGCGCCCTGGCACTGTCTGCTTGGGCGCGAAACCCAAGCGCACGGGCCCACTGCCGTGCGCCAGGAATAGACCGGCAGGATCATATGGAATATTTAAATATTTTATACTTGAAATAGTTTGCCGACCCGCTAACCTGATCCGGACAACTAGGGAAATTCGGCTATGAAAATTGCGGTTCTCGGCGGGGGTCCATCCGGGCTCTATTTTTCCATCTCGATGAAGCTGCGCGACGCAGCGAACGAAATCACGGTGTATGAACGGAACCGTGCGGACGACACGTTCGGTTGGGGCGTGGTTCTGTCTGATGAGACGATGTCGAACTTTGACGATAACGACCCCGTGTCGGAAAAGATGATCCGCGATCACTTTGCTTATTGGGATGACGTCAAGGTGGTCCGGGGCGAGGAAAGCATGACCTCGGGTGGACATGGCTTCTGTGGCATCGGGCGCAAGGTGCTGCTCATGTTGCTGCAGCAGAGAGCCCACGATCTGGGCGTGGTCCTTGAGTTCGAGGCCGACATCACGCCCGACAAAATCGAAGAATTGCGGCGTGATAACGATCTCGTGGTCGCCTCTGACGGTCTGAACTCCAAAACCCGCAGCCTGTATGCGGACCAGTTTCAGCCAGACGTCGATATGCGGGCAAACCATTTTGTCTGGCTGGGCACGCATCAGAAATTCGACGACGCCTTTACCTTCATCTTTGAAAAGACCGAACACGGCTGGGTCTGGGCGCATGCCTATCAGTTTGACGATGATACCGCGACGTTCATTGTCGAATGCGGCCCCGAGACTTACCAGGCCTTTGGCTTTGGCGCCTTGACGCAACAAGAGAGCATTGCGCTCTGCGAGAAAATCTTTGCCAAGCATTTGGGTGGTCATACCCTCATGACCAACGCCAACCATGTTCGCGGATCTGCGTGGATTCAGTTCCCTCGTGTGACCTGCGAGAACTGGTTCTTTGACAATGTGGTACTGCTTGGTGACGCATCGGCCACGGCGCATTTCTCCATCGGTTCAGGGTCAAAACTGGGAATGGAAAGCGCTATCGCTCTTGCCGATGAACTCTCCTCCGGCAAGCCCCTGTCCGACGCCCTTCAGACCTATCAGGACGACCGCAAGTTGCAGGTGCTGCGTGTCACCTCTGCGGCACGCAATTCGACCGAGTGGTTTGAGGACATTGAACGATATCTCGAACTCGACATGATGCAGTTCAACTATGCGCTGCTGACACGATCACAACGGATCAGCCACGAAAACCTGCGCCTGCGCGACCCCGAATGGCTGGCCTCGGCCGAAGCCTGGTTCCAAGCGCAGGCCGGTAGCAATTCGACCCGAAGCCCGATGTTCGCACCATTCAGGTTGCGCGATATGGAGCTTGCGAACCGCGTCGTGGTCTCGCCCATGGCGCAATACAAGGCGAAAGGCGGCATGCCCACGGACTGGCATTTCGTGCATTATGCCGAGCGCGCCAAAGGCGGCGCAGGGCTGGTATTCACCGAAATGCTCTGCGTTAGCAAAGAAGGCCGGATCACACCGGGTTGCCCCTGTATCGGCCCCGAGCAGGTTCCGGAGTGGACACGCCTGACCGATTTCGTCCACGGCGAAACCAATGCAAAGATCTGCGCCCAGATCGGGCATTCCGGCCGCAAGGGCTCAACCCGGCTGGCGTGGGACGGGATGGATCAACCACTGCCAGAGGGCGAGAACTGGCCGCTTTTGTCGGCCTCGGCAATCCCGTTGATGGACGGCAATGTCATCCCAAAGGCGATGGATCGCGCCGACATGGACGCGGTGCGCGACCAGTTCGTTACTGCGGTGCGCGCTGCCCGCGATGCAGATTTCGACATGATCGAAATGCACGCGGCCCATGGTTATCTGTTGGCCTCCTTCATCTCGCCCGTCACCAACAAACGAGACGACGACTATGGCGGCTCTCTTGAGAACCGCCTGCGCTATCCGCTGGAGGTCTTTGCCGCCATGCGCGCAGAATGGCCCGAAGGCAAGCCGATGACGGTTCGTATTTCGGCGCACGACTGGATGGGTGATGATGCTGTCACCCCGGACGAAGCGGTGCAGATCGGTGCCGCCTTCAAGGCCGCTGGCGCCGACGCGATCAACGTTTCCTCCGGACAGACCGACAAGGCCGAACAACCGATCTATGGCCGCATGTTCCAGGTGCCCTTTGCCGACCGGGTCCGCAACGAAATCGGCCTGCCGACGCTGGTCGCGGGCAATATCTATGAACCCGACCACGTCAATTCTATCCTCATGGCGGGGCGCGCCGATCTGGTTCTGCTGGCCCGGCCACATCTGGCCGACCCCTATTGGACGTTGCATGCGGCTGTTGACCTCGGCGACGAAGAACAGGTTTGGCCGTCTCCTTACGAAGGCGGGCGCCGCCAAGCCAACACATTGGCCGAACGTGCAAGGACGATGGCAACATGAGCCTTGCTGGCAAATCAGCCTTTGTGACCGGCGGAGGCTCGGGTGTCGGGGCTGTCATCGCGACCCGTTTGGCGCAAGCGGGTGCAGAGGTCACGATCTGCGGTCGGCGCGAGGCCCCGCTTGCCGCCGTTGCGGCGGGCCAGTCGGGCATCGCGGCCACTGTCTGCGACATCACCGACGAAGCTGTTCTTGCAGAGGCCATTGCCACCGCTGCGCCCGATATCGTCGTCGCCAATGCCGGGGCATCGGCGAGCGCCCCCTTTGTCCGAACCGAATTGGCCGATTTCCGGCACATGCTGGACGTAAACCTGATCGGCACCTTTCTAACGCTGCGCGAAGGCGCACGCGCCATGTCTGACAAACCGTGGGGCCGGCTCATTGCCATTGCGTCGACCGCAGGTCTCAAGGGCTATCCTTATGTTGCGCCCTATGCGGCGGCCAAACATGGCGTGGTCGGCATGGTCAAATCCGTGGCGCTGGAGCTTGCGCGCAAAGGCGTCACGGCCAACGCCGTCTGCCCCGGCTTTCTCGATACCGAGATGACGGAACGGTCGATCGCGAATATCGTTGAAAAGACCGGACGTAGCACAGCAGAGGCCCGCGCCTCACTTGAGGCAACGAACCCCATGCACCGGCTCGTTCCACCTGATGACGTGGCCCAGGCCGTCCTCTGGCTGTGTTCGTCCGGCTCTGACATGGTGACGGGTCAGTCCATCTCAGTATCGGGCGGCGAGACATGAGCGAAACGTTTCGCCTGACACGTCAGGTCGAATTCAATCATTGCGACCCGGCAGGCATGGTCTTTTACCCTCGATATTTTGAGATGATATCCGCAACCATAGAACGGTTTCTGGCCGATATCGTCGATTATGGCTGGTCTTCCATGGGTGTGTCCGAGAACGGGATGGGAACACCGATGGGGCAGATCAACGTGCGGTTTGCAAACCCGTCCTATCTGGGCGAATGGCTGGATCTGGACCTGACTCTTGCACGGCTTGGGACTGCCTCGGCCACCTTTGACATCCATTGCAGCAGCAAGGGCGAAGCCCGCTTTGACTGCGAGGCCACGATCATTCACGCCAAAACCGGAGGCGGCAAATCGGCCCCCTGGCCCGATGACGCGCGCGCCTGCATGGCCGCATATCTGACGGCCACCACCCCAACACAGAAAGAGCCCGAGACATGACAACTTTGACCCCGCACGTGTTCCTCCAGCCCGACGGCTGGGTTCCCGCCAAAGGTTATGCCAATGGTGTTCTGGCCGAGGGCCAAATGATTTTCACCGGCGGTCTCGTCGGCTGGAATGAGAACCAGGAATGGGTCGAAACCGATATGGTCGGCCAGTTCCGCCAGACCTTGCAGAATATCGTAGCCGTTCTGGCCAAAGGTGGCGCGCGACCCGAGCATCTGGTCCGGCTGACGTGGTACATCACCGACAAACAGGAATATAACGCCAACCTCCGAGCCTTCGGGGCAGCCTATCGCGAAGTGATCGGTCGACATTTTCCCGCCATGGCGGTTGTGCAGGTGGTTGCGCTTATGGAAGACGCCGCGCGTATCGAGATCGAAGCCACTGCCGTCATTCCCAATGCGGAAGCTGACTGAGGTTCTACGCAACCCCAAGGCCCGACACCTTCCGTACTTGGCGGAAAAGGAAGCACATTGCTTTTCTGTAACGGCGACTGAAATCCAAAACTTTGTGGCATTGCTGTGTTGGCCAACCATGCCGAAAAAAGGTCAAGCAGATTGCTTTTCGAGCCTGAGCCAATAGCGTGTATAGCGCCGCTCACCAGTGCGCGTGACCGCTCCCATTTCAACGAGATCCTGTAGGTCTCTTGTCGCCGTCGCCCGCGACGTGCCGGTGATCGAAAGATAGTTCTCGGCGCTCAGGCCACCCTTGAAGCCATCGGGTCCCTCACGAAACATCCGCTCGATCACTTTGGCCTGCCGCTTATTCAGCTTTTCGCGGTGGCGGTCGTAGAAATGCGCCTTCGCAATAAAGAACCCGACTCGTTCCAGAGTAACCTGTTGCGCTGTCAGGACCGTCTCGGCGAACCACTCCAACCACGAGGTAACGTCCAACGTTTTCTGGTGTTGCTCAAGCTGGTCATAGTAGGTTTTCCGTTCTCGTTCGATCGTAAAGGCAAGTGCAATCAGGCTTGGCTGCCCAATATTCTGCGCCAAGGACTTTTCCGCTAAGGCACGGCCCAGACGACCATTGCCATCCTCAAAGGGGTGAATACTTTCAAAGTAGAGATGGCCGAGGCCCGCTCGCGTCAAAGCCGGTAACGGATTGGCGGCATCAGGCGCTGTCCTATCGAACCAGACCATGTAGCGGTCCATCTCTTCCGGCACCTGATCCGACGATAGCGCTTCAAAATGCACTGTCGGCCGGTCAAGGCGTCCGGACACAATTTGCATTGCGTCTTTATGCAGTCGATAGCCACCGATCGTGTCCACCCGTCGATCATGGGACAGCAGCATACTATGCCATCGGAACAACGTCTTGTGGCTCAGTGGCTCAGCATAGGTCGAATAAACATCGACCATCATCTCCGCCACCCCCTGCTCTCGTGGTTTGCTCGAATAGTTGTCCGGCGCCAGGCCGAGTTGCCGGCGAAGTGACGATTGCACGCTGAGCCTGTCAAGCATCTCTCCTTCGATCGCGCTGGTTTTCATGGCCTCATCGCTCAGCAAATCGATGCGGAGTTGATCACATTCCGAAGGCCGGACATGATGGACAGCACCGAGGATTTCACCGGAAGACAACAAAAAGCGCTGTTCAAGCGGTGCTAGGGCCGCCGAGTCATACCGGAATTCCGGCCAGTCAGGTATCTGCCAGTTCCAAACCATGAGTTGTAGACGTCCCTTCTATAACTCATAAAAAAATCACTTTCGAGCCATAGAAGTCAATCCTATACCTCAATGACGACACGAGCCTTCAGGATCCGGCCGATAGTTTGCGCATTGGAAGCCCTTGCAAGTGCTGAATAAATCGAAATTATCCACACCGTCTCACTGTTACTGGTCCTGTCTCGCGCTCAATCACCGATATCCACGTAGGTACATTTTGTCGTGCCTGCACGCTTTCACTCGATTCCCTCAAATATCGTAGGGTCCATGTCTTCCCAGAACTCGTGAATAGCGCGAATGTTCAATGGCGAGATCCAGCCAAAGCGCTCAAAGTTGGACCTCAAAACATCGTCTTTGATCTGGCTCGCGAACAAGCGCTTGTCCGCGTCTCGCTGTGTCGGATTGCGCGCGTCTACGGCGGCCTGAATGCGACGTAACCTCTCTGCCTTCTTGGTCAAAGGCACTGCCGGCGTGGGAGGCTTGCCCGACGCATCATAATCTTCCTTAAGGGCAGCACTTAGATAACCGACCATACTTTTGACGTCCTTGCGCTGCTGCACATAGTTCAGCTTGGCAGAAACCTGATCTTCGCCATATGCACTAAGCCATTGCCGAGCCAAACGGTCACTGACCCCCTGCTCGCGCAGTCGCCCATAAACCGGCCCATGCCGCATCGCACGCCCGTCATCCAGGTCAAGGATCGCCAGCTGCGGGTTCTCCTTGATCTGGAACCGGATGTCCGACACCACCCTGCCCTTCTTGCGCGTTTCCGGCTCAATCAGAATATTGCTGGTCTTGTTTACTTCCGCCACGGCCGGCTTGATGACCTTTGCATTCAGATGCTTGTAGCTTTCATAATAGCTCGACCCATCCAGCCCCATCAGACGACGGAACAGGTCCATCGGCCACCAGCCCGTGCTGCCGGTTCGAATAAAGCGATAGCAATTTTCATACAGTGCTAAGGCATGGCCCGAGGTGAACTTGCGCTGGATATTCAGGTTGATCAGCGCAAACACCTTCGGATCATGCAGCTTTTCAGCCAACGCAGGAGAATAGGCATACTCGCATACGCCCCCCTTCAGCTTCGCATAGCTCAGCAGGCTCGACACCCCCCATTCCTGTTGCCCCTTCTCATCCAACATGTCCCATTCCGCGACCGTTTCTGCCAATCCACGTAACGACGCCTTGAGCGTGTCCATATCATTTGAGTTGTACCCGATCATGAGGCACAGGGTCCGCGCATCTATCGAAAACGTGCTCTGGCTGGTGAGCGTGTCGTATGCGTTCAACAGCAAGACATTTGACAACTTGCGCTGCAACAACGTCAGCTTGCCCGACACGTGGATCGCGGCGACATGTTTTTTGACTGCGCCGCGCCGTAGCGCGCCCGAGAGTTGGTCGCGTGGAATATCGTCCATTGTACTGCTCACTTTTATCCACATTATGCACTTTCGGGGACCTGTATGCAATCTTTCTGTGGGTCCCCAAACCGCACTGTACGACGTCCCGTATTTGGGTCCCCATTGGCAATGACCCCCGGTTTACCTCTATATACAGGTACCCAAATACAGGGTGAGTTATCCACAATAGCCGCCATAGTTGGGTGTAGAGCGCCAAAAAGAGGCTCTACCGGGCCCTGGTTCCGCTTATCCCGCGAATCGGGCCTACTTATCCCGTAAGACGGCGCCACTAGACCTGTAAACAGGTCCCTTTACGCCTGTATTTGGGTCCCCATGCTCATCTACCGTGTTAAATAATAACGTTTTTTTCGGCGCAAAGATTCTAAAGATCTCAAAGCTATTACAATCTATATGCTGTCGTTTTCATATTTTTTGGACTGGTTTCGCCGCGAAACCTTCGGTGGACGTGTCTTTACCATTGCACATGTGCGATAGTTCGGTCCAAATCATAATAATAGCAAAACATCGCAGAGGAACTGAGATGGCCGCAGGCAAAGACCCCCTCCCCCCATACTTCAGCATCGATCCGGCTGCTGCCGCAGCAAAGTTGTCTGACCCTATCGACACTGCCCGATTCGCAAAAGCAGCAGCTTTCGCCTCCAAGGGCCGAGAAGATTTGGCGCGGCGTGGCTATGCTCCGGACGGCAAGAAAAGGCTTCGCCATTTTTCGACTTGGGAGATCTGCAAGTTTCTCATCCCGGTGGCTCCCGCACATTTCAGGCGTGTACTCAAGAAGTACCCCGATCTTCCCCAAGGCGTTGGCGAAGGCAATTCCAAGTGGTTCACTCTGGATGACGTGTTGCGCTTGCGTGCGCATTTTGCCGCCGAAGGTGCACGAGACCGTGAGTATCAGCCATGGCGCCCCGAAGGTCTGTCCGCCAAGATCGTCGCAGTGTCGAACTTTAAGGGCGGCACGTCCAAGACAACCACCACAGCCCATCTGGCGATGTCCGCTGCTCTGGACGGCTACAAGGTGCTTGTGATCGATCTTGACAGCCAAGGCTCCTTGACCTCGATCATGGGCGGTGACGTGGCCAATGAATGGTCCACCGCATTTCCCCTCATGGCCAAGGATTACGCGCAGGCCATGCTGGCCGAGAACAGCGTTCGTGCAGCGGCGGGTCAGCCCCCCCTGCCCTTCGATGAAACGCTAACCGAAGCCCTGAACGTTTCGGCGCGCGACATCATTCAATCCACACACTGGCCCAACATCGATCTGCTTGGCGCGCAGCTCAACCTCTACTGGGCCGAGTTCCAGATTCCAGTCTGGCGTATGAACCTACGCAGTTGGCCGTTGTGGGATGCGCTAACCAATGCGCTGACCAACGAACGCATCGTAGACGATTACGACATCATCTTTCTCGATACTCCCCCGGCGCTCGGCTATTTAACCATCAACGCCTTGGCGGCCGCCGATATTCTTTTGGTGCCACTTGGAGCCTCGTTTCTTGAATTCGACTCGACGGGCCGGTTCTTTGATATGCTCTATTCGACGTTTGCCAGTGTCGAAGAAGGTGAAAACGCAGCCCGCCGCCGGGATGGCCTGCCGGAAATCAAGTTCGAGTGGGATGCCGTGCGCGCGCTCATTACCCGTTTTGATGCCAGCCAGCAGACCGATCTTGCCAATGTGATCCAGGCGTATTTCGGCGACTTCATGACCACGTACCGCCAAGATATGACCGCTATGGTGGGCCAGGCTGGCGAACAGGTGAACGGTATTTACGAGGCCGATTATCGTGAGTTTAATCGAGATACCTATGTACGTGGCCGCGAAACATTTGACCGGACGTGGGCCGAGGTCAAAGAGATCATTCTCGGAACCTGGTGGCGTGATCTTGAAGCTGCCAAGGCAAAACAGGCTGCAGAGGAGGAGTCAAATGGCTAGACGCAGAAAACTCGAAGCACCCAGCAGCGCTGATCTGAGCAAACTTGAGGAGGAGTTTCGCAGCGAAACCTCCGGTGCTGGATCCGGTCGCGGGCTCGCGCCCATTGCGCAGGTGGCG
This sequence comes from Sedimentitalea sp., assembly GCF_039973035.1. Classification (NCBI taxonomy): domain Bacteria; kingdom Pseudomonadati; phylum Pseudomonadota; class Alphaproteobacteria; order Rhodobacterales; family Paracoccaceae; genus Sedimentitalea; species Sedimentitalea sp. The sequence goes on along the minus strand of NZ_JBDWLR010000069.1, from coordinate 7,355 downwards.
GCCGATAGCGCCGCGCTTTCACAGCCCTCCAGCCCCGAAGACCGAACGCGTCTGGCCCATCTGGAAAGGCGTGAGGCGGACTTGAGGGGGGCGGAAACAGAAGGTCGCCTGCTGGTCGATTTGCCCGTCGGCGACATTGATGCCGATGCGATGGTACGAGACCGCAGCGTAATTGATGCGGGTGAAATGCTTGAACTGCGCCTTTCGATTGCGGCCAACGGTCTGCGACTGCCCATTGAGGTGTATGAGCTTCCCGAGGTCGATGAGGCGGGAGCTGTGCGCTACGGGCTTGTGTCCGGCTATCGCCGCCTGATGGCCGTTCGAGAGTTGCTCGGTCTGACCGAAGATGACCGTTACAAGACCATCCGATCAATCATTCGTCCAGCAGCCGAAGCTGACGCCGCCTTCGTCGCCATGGTTGAAGAAAACGAGGTGCGATCGGAACTCAGTCAATTTGAGCGGGGTCGCATCGCCGTACTGGCATCGCAACAGGGCGCGTTCCTCAATGTCGAGGACGCAGTCAACAAGCTCTACGCAACCGGGTCCAAGGCCAAGAGGTCCAAGGTGCGAAGCTTTGCTCTTATATTTGAAGAGCTTGGTGACATGCTGGAGTTCCCGGACGCGCTCAGTGAACGGCGCGGTCTCAAGTTGGCGCAAGCCTTGCGCCAGGGTGGGGAGGCGATACTGCGAGAGGCATTGGCGGAGAGAAGCGTTGCATCTGGTGAGGAGGAGGGCGCTTTGATCGATGCTGTGATCGCGTCTATGGATGCACCAAAACCCGACCCCAAAAAGGGTGGCCGTCCCAAATCACGCAAACACGTGTCCGGTTGGCAAAATGCTGAAACTCTAGTGACATCGTCCGGGATCACCATTCGCCGTCAGACCGATAGCGAAGGGTATCTGTTGAGGTTTGAGGGCTCCAAGGTTGATGCGGATTTAATGGATAGCCTCGTAGAGGAAATCCGCACATTGCTGGAAAAACCCTGACAGGTTTCGCGGCGAAACCTAATATTTGAGCCGCGAAGTGGGGTCACGGGTCCAGGACCCATTGCTTTGGTTGGGCTTGCCGAGTTCTAGTCACCGTGACTTCCGTCGCATCAGGACAGTTCGGTGGAGTCAGGTCAGCGGTGCTTCTTGAACTGATGATCCTCGACCGGCGTGCTGCAGGCTAGGGCAGGGGATAGCGCACGGCCTCAGCATAGTTTCGACTATACCCGGTTATGGTAGGCCGACGCTGGTGCCAGCGTTCGTAACAGGTTGCGTGATTATGCGTGGGATATGTCCGTCGTTTGTCGCCGTGCCAGAAGTGGGCCTTGCTCGCTGATTTTCTTTTGGCCTCCACTGTGCACATCTAGGCTGATGCAGTCAGTGTCGCGCATTCTAGTGCAATGGTCGATCGGCCTGATAGACCAGCCCGTGTGTGTAAAGCAGGTTGCAGGGCGGGGAGGTGTAAATCGCTGCAATATCCTTTGTCAGGACCGGCTTTTTCTCTTCCGCAACTCCAGCGTGATTGCTTTTGATGACTGTCTGAACGCATGAACGATGAGACCAGGCGTCGAAGCAATGTCGTCGACATATTTCCCAACGAACTAGGAAGCAGACGCCTCGCCGGCGCGCTGATCTTGAAGAAAACGACGAATAGGCCGCTACATGAAGCTGGCTACTTTCGCCACCATCTGCAAGGATAACAACTTTAGCTCGGCGAAAGCCGCAATTTTAAAATGGGCTCAATTCCTGGCCGGAGAACAGTTTTCGTGACGTATTGGAGCGTTACCCTGAGGTAGCTCGTAGGCTATTCAATAGAGCCATGCCAATGATTTCGCATCTTCAGTTTCCACGGCCACTGTTGGACTAAGGAGAGACCTATGCTGACCGACACCGCAAGACGAGCTTAGAGATTGAGCGAGAATTCAGACCACCTATAGAGTGCTGCCTCTGTTGAACAATGAGCGGGATTCAAGCCGAAACCATCCTTTGAATTAGGGCGACACCCGGTTTTGCGTACCAGACTTCAATATGCCCGATAAGTTTGCATTATAGGACGTAATATGGAGGGGTGGGGCGAGGCGGTTTCCACGCATTTATGCTGATATATGCGCCGTAATTGGGTAATCTTGGAGCATGACCCATGCCCGCCCGAATTTCAGTGGCGTCAACGACACCATATCCGGGGTCCCGTCTTGGATCACCTCAACGCGCGCAAAAACTCCTAAAGATGTGGCGTTTTTGTCGGGTGCGGCTTTGTCCCATCTGCAGTTCGACTTGCAATGTGTAGACCCACTTCTTGCTCTTTGAGCAACGCATCAAATACCGCCAGCGGCTGGTATTGACGCGCGAGACACGGGCAGCGGAGAGGCGCATTGCGCGGCCAAGTTGCTCTTCGAACTCGCGACTTTCCCTCCTGATCTAGCGGTTCTTAGGATAGTCGCACGACTCAGATTGAGTCTGATAATATGTGGGTGCCAAGTGACAGGTGCATAGATATGCCAGTTTTGGTACCGCAATCACCAGTGATGCGACAGAGTCAAACAGCTGTGCTATCTTCGTGATCGGAGGATAAGCATGACTGCATCCACGCGACTTCTTCTCGGCACCACCAAAGGTGCTTTTATCATAACACCCGACGGCGATGATTGGTCCGTCTCTGGCCCGCATTGTGATGGCTGGTGCATCAATCATGTCATCGGCGACGCGGACAGCGGCATGCTTTGGGCTGGTGGCGGCGGTGATTGGCCCGGGGCAGGGGTCTGGCGGTCCGAGGATGGCGATCATTGGGAGCTTTCCAAACTTTCGAATGGTCAGATCGATGAATGGGCAGCCTCGGACCCGGAAACGGCGACATTTCTCAATTGGGAACCGATTGATGTGCCTTTTGACAATCTCAAGGCTGTCTGGTCACTGCGCAAGGCGCACGGCGTTCTCTATGCGGGAACAAACCCGGCTTCATTGCTATGCAGTGCAGATGGTGGCCGGACCTGGGAGAAGAACGGAGCGTTTGAAAGCCATCCAACGCGCGAAAGCTGGAACCCCGGAGCCGCCGGATTGGTGCTTCATACTTTGGTAAGCGACCCCAACACCCCAGAGAAGATCTGGCTAGGCGTCTCTGCGGCAGGGGTTTTTGCTACGGAAGATGGCGGCAAGAGCTGGGAGCGCCGTAACCGTTTGTCGAATGACACCGTCTGCGCCGAGCACCACCATCCTGCTGCGCCACGCAACGGCGAAACCGGCCACTGCGTGCACAACATGCAACGCGGTTCCGATGATCTGCTCTATCAGCAAAATCACCATGGCACCTATCGCAGTACGGATGGCGGGCGCACTTGGAGCGATATCACAACCGGGTTGCCGTCCACCTTTGGCTTCCCGATCGCGGTGCACCCGGATGATCCAGATGTGATCTGGGTCGTGCCACTGAACGGCGATGACGCCGGTCGTTTCCCACCTGAGGCTTCGGCCGCCGTGTGGAAATCTACGAATGGTGGCGAGACGTGGGAGGCCAAACGTGACGGCCTGCCAAAAGTTTCGTGTTTCTTCACCGTGCTGCGTCAGTCGATGGCTACAGACGCAGAAGCAGGGTTATACTTTGGAACCAACACGGGATCGGTCTTTGCCAGCTTAGACCAAGGCGAAAGCTTCTCAGAGATCGCCCGGCATCTGCCAACGATCCTGTCGGTGGAAACGCTCACCCTATGACACTACATGCGACATAAGGTGTTTAATCCTACGGCTTGAAGCTGACTTGTTGTCATGATCCACGAACCCCAGTGGTTTGGGGGGCATCGTCAAGTTGTTGAATGCAACTTGTAAGATTCTAGTAACCGAGAGGTCACGGCACCAATTCGGCGGTGTAATCAGACCAGAGGCTGAACGCGCAAGTCCGAGCATGGTGGTCTGAAATTGAGGTAAGTTGGTAGCGGCGCGGACGGAAGATCAGGTTGATCTCATCGTGTGCTGTCAGAAATTTCTGCGCCTGTCGGTGAGATTTGAACCGCCCGAATATCGTCTCTCGCTTGCGGGTCGGTCTGTGTGACCCTTTGATGGCGTTATACAATCCCTTGTACTCGCGGTGGTCAGTGTCCGGCGCCAGTGTCTTGATCGGCTTGATATAGCTGCGCAGCTTGTCCACGGCCCGTCAGTGCATTGCAAATGCAATGGCACGAAAGTGGCGATTACGACCCTCGGCTCCCGGCTGAGTTTAATCTTGCCCAAATACAACCTCGGGCGAAGGCTCGAACGGCATGGGACAGACAGCCCCAATTGGCGCAAATTTTGCCGTTGAGTCAAACAATCAGACAGGGATTTGCTTTCTCACCTGCGATCAGTTTACGCAGTGAGCCTGTCTGGATCGACCCCATGAACACTGTCCGCCCGACTGCGAATGCGGGCGTACCGATAAAGCCGAACACATTTGCAATGGCTGCTGTCAGCCGCAGGCGGCGGTCGATGGCATCCGACTGCATATCTTTGAGCAGTCTGGCGGCATCGAGATTGAGATTTTCTGCAATTGCCGCGATGAAGCGTTCATCCGTGAGGGCAGGTGTTCGGATAAGACGCGCGTGCATATCGCGATATCTGCCCTGAAGGTCTGCCGCCAGCACCGCGCGGCTGGCAACTGCCGAAGCTACGCCAAGAAGCGGGAGTTGATGACGGACGATGTGAAAGGTATCCCGGTCACTCGCCTCAAGATCGGTCAGCCGATCATCCATCACGCGACAGATCGGACAGGCGAAGTCGGAGAACATCGCGATCGGTACGGTGTTGCTGGACCCTTTACCGAAAAGCGCGGTACAGGGGTTTTCCCTGACAAACAGCTCCAGTTCATCAACAGCGTCGGTTTCCGGTTCGCCTGTGTCGACACCCGCAAAAATTGCTGCGCCCGGTGTAGACGCACCGGCCCCCAGCAATCGCCGGAAGGGTGGTAGATCAGGTATGTATTCGAACGCGAAGTCCGGCTGTCCCAGCGATGCCAGATACGGAACGCCTTTCACCCATCCAGCAACAGCGAGGGCCCCGCCAGCCAGTAACGCCCGCCGTTTCCAGTCAGCATTCCTGGCCATTATCCCGCGATCTGGACAAGCATCAGAATGGCCATTCCCATCATCATAAGGTTTTCCGTCAGGCTGACAAAACCAAGAGGCACATTCGATCCGCCGCCCACACAGGCGCATTTCAACTCTCGCTTGTCGATGTAAACGGCCTTGAACACGCTGATTGCGCCGACCGTCGAGATAAAGAGCGCTGCAGGGGCCGCAAGCCAAGTCAACAACATCCCTGTCATGAGGATACCTGCCGCTGTTTCAACCCAAGGATAGACATACGCATATGGCACCCATTTCCGCGCCAGCAGATCGTAGTTGAGAAACATCGTCGTAAAGCTCTCGATGTCACGGAGCTTTTGCATCCCCAACAGGATCATCGAGACCGAAATGAACCAACCCAGCGTCTGCCCTGTGACCGCGCCGAGAAAACCGATGGACAACGCGAACGCCGTCGCGGCGGCAACAACGAACAGATTGATGACCGGCTTGTAAGTTGTCGCATCAGGGTCGTAGTTGGTGAGTTTCTGGCGCAAGGTATCATATCCGCCGACACGCTCGCCTTTGATCCAAATTTGCGGGGTGGTGGGCACGTCATACGCTTCCTTGAACGCATCGACCTCTGACCGTTCGCGGAACAGCCGGTCATCGACCTCATAGCCGTAGCGGTCCAGTAGCCATCGTGACTTTTGTCCCGACGGACATAGATGGTTTGGCAGGGCCATGCGGTAGAGAACGGCGGTTTTTCCGGTCGCGGATGCCGCGGGGTCGGTCGTTACGTCGGCGACGTCACGGGTGTCTTTTGGCACGATGGGTCTCCTGATGCGCTTTGTCTAAAACCACTGTAGCGTTGTCTCGATCTTCTATTGCAGGCACTACGCATATACCTAGATGGGGTATATCTTCGAAATGTCAGCCCAGGAATCCAAAAAAGTGGGAGCGCCGCTCGTGAAAACCAACAAAGACAGAACACTGGACCGGCTTTCTAGGCTGGAAGGGCAAGTGCGAGGTGTTGCAGGTATGGTCGAGGCCGACCGCTACTGTATGGACATCTTGGCGCAGACAGCGGCAATAAGGTCTGCCATTTTGGGCGTTGAAAAGCTGATCCTCGAAAACCACGCCGCGCATTGTGTCGAGACGGCCATCCAAAGTGGCAAACCCGAAGAGCAACGGGCGAAGTTTGACGAGCTGATCGGGCTATTGCAGAAGGCGTCAAAGTAACTGTTCAGTCGAGAGTTTGGGGACTGTACCAAAAGTGGGGGTTTTGCCCTAGTCGCGTCCGAGAAAAGATTGGATAGGGCCTTGTATGGGGTTTTGATGGAGTGGACATCCCCTGATCTCTCTTCTGATAGGTTTGGGAGATGAAAGCTATCAGAACCGTTTCATAAACACCTTATCACGGTGCCCACGAAACCGGCAGCAGGCCAACTCTAAGCCGGGACATTCATTGTGTCGTCTTTTCAAGCCGTGGGGATTCAAGCGGAGCGATGCGATCCATCAACTGGCCCCGATTGGCGGAGATGTCTGCAATCGTGAGGTCATCGAGCACGGCCATGAAGGCGGCTGTCGCCTCCTGTATCTTTTTTGACAAAATGCAGATGCCGATCAACGGACAAGTGTTTTTCTCCGAGTTAAAGCACTCGACCACATCTAACGGGCCTTCAGTTATCCGAACAACTTCGCCTACGATAATCTCTTCCGGCGGGCGAGCAAGACGGAAGCCGCCATTCCGGCCACGGACAGTTTCCAGATATCCGGCTTTGCCCAGTTCGTGCACGATCTTCATAATGTGTGGCCGGGACAAGTTGTGGATTTTCGCGACGTCATCAATCCGCACAAGTTCCGGTGCTTTCAAGGCCGCAAGCTGCAATGAGCGCATAGCGTAGTTCGTGTAGCTGGTCAGTTTCATGGCTGCATCCTGTTGTCGCAGAAAAAGATATATTCAAACTATTGCTTTTGTAAAGAGGTTACGCTAAATCGCTTAAAAGAACTATTTAAAATATAGGAAATACGACATGACCCTAAGAATCGGCGATACTGCCCCCGACTTTAAGGCCGACACAACAACTGGCCCGATCAGCTTCCACGACTGGATGGGAAACAACTGGGCGTTCTTCTTCAGCCACCCCGCTGACTTCACCCCCGTTTGCACGACCGAAATGGGCCGGACATCACAGTTGCGGGTTTCGCAAATTCCCGGACACGGATTTCAGTAATTCCCGGACACGCGTTTCGGTAAATCCCGGACAGGGATTTCGGTAATTCCCGGACAGCTGCGGGGACCCGGACACGGTTGGTCATCGCCTGCTCCGTCACGGC
>NZ_JBDWLR010000068.1:0-3708 GCF_039973035.1 Sedimentitalea sp. | reverse complement strand
TAGCCAGGTTTGCGAAATCAGCATCGGATCAAAAGTGCTCAACCTTATGACCGAACTTGGCCGGGCAAAGTATGAGCGCGTTATCTGAACGCCGCGGGAAAGGGCAAGTTTCGACCACAATCAGACCCGTGCAACACGGCTCATATTTGCCTGATCAAGAATTCTCTGAGCACGTGCGACCATCGCTGAATCCATACGGTCACTGACATTTGAACCCAATCCTGCTGGATCAGGCCAGTCTTCATGAATTCGGTCACGCAGTGTTGCAAAATATGCTTGGATTTCGCGCTCATGGGAACCACCCCAAGGACCATGCAAACATCCCATGGCCATCACTTCAACAAGGAACGAAGGCTTTATCGGTTTTTGGCCATGACGGGGATTTTGATTCCAATACTATATCATGCGCACCAGCCCCTTCCATTCGTTGCTGTAGGCTTGATGCGCTTGCACTGCTTTGTTCGCTGTAAAGATCAAGGCATTTGTGGTTCATCTCGGCCAGCCCTTCGGTGGAGTATCCCAGCAGAGCACCCCAGTCCCGGCTAGCGTGATAGGTCAGGCTGTCAAAGATGAACGGCGTGCCAAGCTTCACCGCGAGTCTTGCGAACGCGGTGTAATATTCCCGCAATGCCGCCGCGGACCGTTCATCATTCAACAAATGGTAGGCACTGAATTCCTCAAGCTTGAACCCACGCTTGTACATTCGCTAGGTCTCTGTTCCGCCGTCGGTCAGGAAAACATTGTCCGTCTGGTGCGGCAATCGGGGTGTTGTCTGGGACCTGTTGTACTCCTGTCGGAAATATTGATGTGAGTCATAGGAGAGGAAATACGCCGACCCTAAGCCTCCGGTGCGATATTCTGATTGAAGCAAAAGCGATTTTGCGGATCGTATTTGGTCTTTATCTCGACAAGCCGTTCATAGTTCGCACCGAAACTGGCCCGCGTAAGCGCCGCATTATCCTCTCCATGGCCCGGAAAGTTGAGGTAAGCGCGCCCATGATGGCCAAAGCGTTCAGAATTGGACCAGCCTTCGCGTGACCAGGCAATGTTTACGTCATCGTCACCCGGTTCGGTCCAAACGCCATCCAGTGAATACATCCATCCCATGGATCGGTCGCCAAACGCGGTGGCCTCCGCAGGTACTTTCGCAGTTGCCCCGCCAAAGTTCCACAGAGATGAGAGTGAATTGTCAGAAGGCGCCGCCAAAGCGTTGGCCATGGCCAGATCAATCATCTCGTCTGTGAGGTCAGACAGATAGCGGGCTTTCCAGTAGCAGCGAAAGTCTCCGGCGGGCATGAGCGTGTCAAACAACTGCTGCACATCGCAATAGTTCATCCGTCCAGAGAAATCGGCCGACATTTCGCCAAGCTCGCGAAGGGGCTGAAGCAGTGTTTCACCTTCAGCGGCGTCACCGTTGTAAACGCAAGCCAGCGTAAAAACCCGTTTGCCCCAATGCTCCTCGGGGAAATCCTCGCCTCCTGCGGTCGAAAACTCGCAAAGCGATCCAATTTTATCACCATGTTTGGTAAGAAAATCGCGCCAAGCCCGAATGGGTTCGGGGCCGCCTTCGACCAGGTAGATCGGTGCAGTAAACATGACTTCGGGGCCAATTGGGTGAAGCGCAAATTCAAACCCGACCACGACACCGAAATTGCCACCGCCACCTTGCAGCGCCCAAAGCAGTTCGGGGTTCTCAACTGCGCTTGTATGGATCAGCTTACCGTTAGCAGTGACGACGTCAGCGGCCACAAGATTGTCGATTGCCAAACCATGTTGTGCGCGTAGCCACCCAATACCACCCGAAAGCGTCAATCCGGCGACACCAGTATCGGAGATCAACCCGCCGGGCGTCGCCAACCCATGCGCCTGAGTTGCAGCGTCCACATCACGCCAGAGCCCGCCACCTTCCACCTTGGCCACCCGCGCAGACGCATCAACCGTCACGCCGGGCATGAGCGAAAGGTCGATCATCACGCCGCCATCACAGACCGCATGACCTGCAACATTGTGCCCGCCGCCACGGATCGCAATCGGCAGGTCACGATCAACCGCGAGCCTAACCGAAGTCTGTACGTCGCCAACAGTTTTACACTGAGCGATCAGCACGGGGCGGCGATCTATCATCGCATTCCAGACCCCGCGTGCAGCATCAAATCGCGCGTCTTCGGGGCCGATCATTTCGCCACGAAAATCATGCGATAGCGTATCTAGCATGTTTGTGAAATCATCCATTTTAGGCATCCCCTTTTTCTGAATTCTCCTTCACGCTAACCCAACAACCAGAACGATCAGAGTGGCTTTAAGGCCAAACACAAGGCATACTGGACAGGTGACCATGGCAAATTTGCCAATACCGGGCCTGATTGGACAAAGAGCTGTTATGACCCAGCCCAAAAAGCCTTTGATTGTGCTGCTCGCTGCACCAGAATCATCAGCTTCGGTGCTCTATGGATTGTATGATGTCTTGCTATCGGTAGGTGCCGTATATTCTGACATGGTATCCGGATCGCCGGGTGACGAGCTCTTGGACATCAAGATTGCATCAGCAGACGGAAAGCCATTTCATTGCATTGGTAATATTCCGATTGAACCGCATATGTCGGCTGATAATCAAGCGACACCGGATGCCGTTGTCATCTGCGACATGTTTACGTCGATCTACGATGTGCCAAAGGGCCGATATCCCCGCGAAATTGCCTGGTTGCGAAAGATGCACGCGGATGGGGCTATGCTCACGTCGGTCTGTTCCGGGTCGCTCCTTTTGGCGGAAGCGGGACTTTTGGACGGGAAAGAGGCGACGGCGCATTGGGCGTACCGTGATATGTTTCAACGCCATTACCCAAAGATCGCCTTTCGCAATGAATCGATCTTATGTCTGGCAGCCGAAGTAGACCGTATTGTGACCGCAGGCGGCGTCAGCGCCTGGCATGATTTGGCGGTCTACCTGATTGCGAGGTTCTGCGGATACCGGCATGCGATAGAAACCGCGAAAGTCTTTCTGATCAGCGGACACTCAGAAGGTCAGTCACCTTACTCTGTGATGACTCGTCCAATGGAGAGCTCGGATGCGCAAATATCGGATTGCCAGGTTTGGATTGCTGACAATTACGCCCTCGCTAAGCCGGTCGAACAAATGGTTGCGCGATCCGGCCTGAACCCTCGAACTTTTTCTCGCCGCTTCCGTTCTGTGACTGGTTTTGCGCCGATAGAATATGTGCAGGCGCTCAGAATAGAAGAAGCCAAACAGATGCTTGAAACAGATGCTCAATCTGTAGACGATGTTGGCAGTTCAGTTGGCTACGAAGACCCATCTTCATTCCGTCGGGTATTCAAACGCGGCGTCGGCCTGTCACCGGCAGCGTATAGGAAGAAGTTCCAGCGCATCTCGCGGATAGCCAAGCCAATTTCGGCGGGATGACGGCGAAGTCTTCACGAAGCGGTCGTAGGCGCAGTGAATTCACACTTTGTCCGCACACTGTGAGTTCGGCTATCATCAGATCTTGCAATTGCAGCGAAAGTTCGGTCTGACGGGCCGCATCGCAGCGACAGCATGTTGCTGGCAACGGCATCTGTGGGTGGCTCCTGCATTGCAAGTGTTTTCTGGTGATATGCGCGGTCATTTTCGTCAGTACTGTCGTCTGTCCGGCCTGTTTATGTTTTGGCATTGCCTCCACTGGCCCTGATGAATTCCGCAAGCGAGGTTCCAAT
>NZ_JBDWLR010000067.1:0-14166 GCF_039973035.1 Sedimentitalea sp. | reverse complement strand
TTACCCCCAAGACACACCCAATCACACCAAAACAATCACGACTCACAACACCCGACTCGCCAACAATCATCCCCAAGAATCATACCAAGACACCACGACCGAAAAAACGAAGACGTAGAAGGAGAAGCAAAAGGATCGTGCATGACTGTCGAAGCTGGGTGGCAGCGACTGTGCAGCTTGGGCACCTGATTGGCTGAGCTACGGCTCAGCTCTCAATTCATGCGCTTGCAGATCAATGGCCAAGACGTGAGGGCGTTGGATTCTTCGAAACCACACACCCGGCGTCCTGCGCATAAAAAAGGGTTGCGTCCAAGCGTGGACGCAACCCTCCAATATCGATTTGTCTCGTATCTGCTGAATTATACCAGGAACGTCATATCATCAGCTGTGATCTGAGAGCGCAAGACGTTCTCGATGAGGATCTGATCACCGTCACCGTAAGTGACCAAGACATCGTCACCAACCTGTTCACGATCCAAATCCCCATAGGCCAGACCGCCTTGAAAGGTCAGCCCGTCTTGACCATCGGTAAAATCACCAATGGTGTCGAGACCATCACCGGCTTGGAAAACGAAACTGTCAGCGCCCGCGCCACCGTTCAGAATGTCAGCGCCGGCGCCACCGTTCAACGTGTCAAAGCCTGCGTCGCCGCTCAGGATGTCATTCCCCAAACCGCCATCCAACGTATCGTTGCCAGTATTCCCGATAAGTTCGTCGTCACCTACGCCACCAATCAGAGTGTCGTCACCGGTTCGCCCACGTAGGTAATCATTGCCGCCCAGACCATCGAGCACATTGCTCGTATCCAAGCCGCCGACCAAGATGTCACGATACCCTGAACCTACGACATTCTCGATCCCGCTATAGCTGTCGGAATCTGCGTCGCCACGAGAACCTTCGCTGTCCCAAAGCTTTACCGTCACCCCGCTTGTCGAGTTGCTGTAGTCAGCGGTGTCAACGCCATCGCCGCCGATTATGTGGTCCGCCGCGGCCGTCGCGTATAAGGTATCGTCGCCTGGCGTACCGACAATGTTGCCGGCGCCAACGGCACCGTCGTCAGCACCCGGCACGGGGCCCTCGGCGAACTCTCCGATGGTTACTTCGTCCCACAGGAAATCGACGATCTGGTCGTAGTTCTCAACGATAGTGCTGTTAAGCTCACCTGGACGTGCGAAATCGGATGGCGGTTTCTCACCATATGTTGCCATGTATGTGACAATACTCGCCAGGAAATAGATGGTTGGTTCGCCATGCGGCGCGTCATCTTCGTAGAGTTCCGTCACCGGGATCTGATCGAACGGCGGCATGCTCAGCAGTTTTGCAATCGCAGGACCAACCGGGATCAGCCTGATATCGTAATCAGGGCGCGCCTCGGACAAAATTTCATAGTAGTCCACCCACCAATCGTGAAAATCGGTCTGCGCGTAGGTGTTATAGGCATCAAACTGCTCGGCGGACGGAGGGTAGCCGTAGCTGTCCATATCCGGCCAGTTTTCGTAGATGTAAATCGTGATGCCCGGTTCCTGAGCATGGACCCAGTCAATGGTCTCGAGTGTCATTTCAACAGCTGTCGGGTTGCCGGGTCCATAATCATCGGGCGGCTGCCACTGGATAAAGTTGGCGACCGTGATCATGACGGAATCATAATCCGCAGATGCAAAGGACCAACCGCCTGGGTCCTCGGCGCTTTGCACACCATCGAACTGCCACTGCGTATCCAGGTTCTGCGGCATTCCGTTGACGAAATCATCGAGGAACTGGAACTGACCGTCCACGACGAATTCGTGCCCAGCCGAGTCGGCCAAAGCATCCATCCAGATTGGAACATTGGAGTCACTGTAGGTATGGTTGATCAGGCTGTGACCGAAAATGAACATGCGTACGCTGTCGTCATAGCCTGAGACCGCTTCGCCCCCTGTGCTCCCGTCACCACCAGTTCCTGTATCCCCACCGGTTCCCGTGCTTCCGCTAAGATCGTCCAAATCGGTGCTGAGCATGTCACCAGACAGGTTCTGGCGCGCATCACCCGTATCGGGACCGGACCAATCCAAAGCAAGAGTCGCGGCTCCGTATGCCTCAAAGTAGAGAACCTCGATGGAATGGGTACCGGCGCTCAGGTTCAGTGTTACCGACTGTTCAGTCGGACCATGAAGGCCATCATTGTCGATGGCCGATTGGCCGTCTATCGTCAGGCTCGAACCGTCATCCGAATTCAGGAAAAAGCTGTAGCTTCCCGCCTCGGCTATTGTAAGCGTCGTGGTATATCGCGCCGCAAAGTCATCCGCCTGCCCCCCGGCCCAGAAGCTACCGTTTGACCCGTAGTTGTTTATTGATGCGACCGCCTCGATCGCGTCAGGCGTCGCGTCAAAGTTGATCTGACTGAGATCGGACACCGACGAATCGAGCGACCAGAACTCGGCCGCAAAATCAGATGTGATAGCCATTGGCGTTTAGGCCTCCAGTTGCGTCTTCAGGTCCAGCCGGTTGACGGGGCTTCAATCATGAAACCACCGCGCAAAACTATGCCGACTGAACCTCTAAATAAAACGACCTGATGCGGATATTCCGAACAGATCAAAATTCTGAACAAGCACAGTTCGTATGGAACTATGTTCCTGTCTTCAACAGGAGTTCAGCTAGAGCATTCTTAAGCTTCTCTCCATTAACGAAGTGTTAAAATCGATAATTCGGCGGAAAGTAGCCAAGTCTTAGCGAAACGCCGCCAGATTGGTCAAGTTATGCAAGGCGAGTTTCAATCCCAACGGGACCTAAAATGTCCTCGTTCAATTAGGGATTTTATTGAGTAAAGCCAACGATTGATTGGCGAATCAAAATCACATGCTTTTAGCTGAAACTTCGATGATCTCGTCAAACGAGCAGACCGGAAGTTTGTGAAACCCGAATCAGGACCGCAGGACGCCCTGCCCCAGTTCCCTTTCTCGTTCGGGTTTCGACCAAAACATACTCCCAAGACAAAAGCGCATCGCAGTTGACACTTCGCATCTTTCCAAGGCCCCCAACTACACAGGCAGACATGGAATTTCGGCATCGGTCGCCAAATGGCCTTGGTGTCGGCCGAACAGCCCAACAGCAGGGCCCCGAGCCGACATGTATTGATAGCCCCTGAACTGGTGATCACCGAACAGAGCGCCGTCAGGCCAAGCGGCGCTCGATCAATCGGTCCGCAACCAGATGCGGAGGCTCGCCGGTTTCTTCGGCACGGACAAAGACCTGCTCCAATGTCGTCGCCAGTCCCGAGATGCGGCTTTCGCGGTAGGTCGGGTCGGAGATCTTCAGGATTTCCATCGCGACGTTCACGATGCCACCACCGTTAACGATATAATCGGGCGCATAGAGGATGCCCTTGTCCTGCAGCCTCTGACCACAGCTGTCATCCGCCAATTGGTTGTTGGCGGCCCCAACGACAAAGCGGACCTTCAGAGCCTCGATGGCCTCAGCGGTCAACACCCCGCCCATCGCACAAGGAGCGAATACATCCGCGTCCTGGTACAGAATTTCATCCGGAGAAACCACTTTGGCCCCAAATTCTGCTTTAGCAGTAAGCACAGCCTCTTCGTTGATGTCGCTGACAATCAGCGAGGCACCTGCTTCGTGCAGCATCCCGGCGAGGCTCATACCGACGTGACCCAATCCCTGAATGGCAATTGTCTTGCCTGTCAGATCTTCCGTTCCCAAACCGTGTTTCAAAGTTTGTTTGAGACACAGGAATACCCCCCGTGCAGTGACGGGCGAAGGATCACCGCTGGCAAACTCCCCACCATCCAGACCCGCCACAAAACGGGTCGTTTCAGCGACGTTGGCCATATCCTGCGGAGACACTCCGACATCCTCGGCGGTATAGTAATCGCCGGCAAGATGATCGATGAAGGCACCGAAAGCACGCATGAGTTCCGGTGTCTTCTGGGTTTTTGGGTCACCAATGATCACCGATTTGCCGCCACCAAGCGGCAGTTCGGCTGCTGCGTTCTTATAGGTCATGCCACGCGAGAGACGCTCGACATCATAGATCGCATCTTCGATTCTGCCATAATTAAACATCCGGCATCCGCCCGCTGCAGGCCCGCGGCTCAGCGAGTGAATCGAAACAAGGGCATGCAGCCCGGTTTTCTCGTCTTTGGCTTCGATCAGCCGTGCATATCCTTCACGCGGCTTTAGGTCACGAATGGACAATGTGGGTTTGGTGACGGCTTGGTTCATGTCGAGCCCCTCATATGGCAAGGACGATTTGGGTCTGGGGGGGAGCATCGCCATTCTCAGATGTTGACTGGCCCCATTGAAACTTTTGATCGGATGCGGCGGCATTTTACCCGAACATTGCCAGAATGAATGTTTGAATTTAGTGTAATTCACACCGAACTCAGAATCTGTGTTCGAACTACGGTAATTTTTCGAAAGAAAGTTTGTGAAATCCCTAGACGCAACAGATATCCGAATCCTTCGTACGCTTCAGCACGAAGGCAACATGCCAAACACACGTCTATCCGAAATCGTGGCGCTGTCGACCAGCCAATGTTGGCAGCGGGTGCAGCGTTTACAACGTGACGGGTACATCACGGGGTACAACGCAGTCATAAACCACGCATTACTAGGCTATTCCGATATTGTTCTGGTCGAGATTTCCGCCACCCGCGAACAGGTATCCCGCATCTCGGAGCTTTGCGAAGAACTCAGCAAAATTCCCGAAGTACTGGAGGTTCACCTGACCTCCGGCGAGTTCGATTGCTTTATCAAGGTGGCCGTCAATGGGACGCGCGGATTTGAGACGTTTCTGAACAAGAAGCTCTATCGCATCACGGGAATACGCAATTCCCGATCTTCATTCTCATTGAAGTGCTTCAAGAACGAAGCGGGCTTTGTCCCTGACCCGAGTTAATTTGGGAACGACCTACCAAGCAAAGCGCCCTGTTTGGTTTTAGTCGTTGTACAGATGTTCTGAGTCCACGAACGCCAATTTCTGTGCCGTTCGCCCGGCCATTCGACCCGGTCAGGCCCTGAGCTTTGGAACCCCGTCACAGGCGTCCACATCGACATCATCAAAGTTGCGCCCGCAAACTCCGCACTGATCGACGCCGTCGATCGCACCAAGCCCACCACAGCTTCCGGTGATGCGCTTGCCCTGAAAGATGACACCCACGGCCATCCCGACAACCACCATCAGAAAGACGCCGAATGCTACGAACATGGTTTCCATGGTTTCTCTCCTGTTGGCCTCCGGCGGTTTAGCCGCCGAAGTCGTCCAGCATGATATCTTCGCGCTCTACACCCATATCAACCAGCATGTTGATGACCGACGAGTTCATGATCGGCGGACCACACATGTAGTATTCGCACTCTTCGGGCGACGGATGGTCTTTGAGGTATTGTTCATACAGCACGTTGTGTATGAAGCCGGTATAGCCATCCCAATCATCGTCTGGCATCGGATCCGACAGCGCAACATGCCAGGCAAAGTTTGGGTTCTCGGCGGCAAGCTGGTCGAAATCCTCGACAAAGAACATCTCGCGTTTGGACCGCGCACCGTACCAGAAGGTAATCTTGCGATCCGTACTCAGACGCTTCAGCTGGTCAAAGATGTGACTCCGCATCGGCGCCATGCCCGCACCGCCGCCTACAAAGACCATTTCCTTGTCGGTTTCACGGGCGAAGAACTCGCCATACGGCCCGGAGATCGTGACCTCATCGCCCGGCTTGAGGTTGAAGATGTAGCTCGACATCTTGCCAGCGGGGATCTTGGAAGGGTCTGCACCCGGTGGTGGCGTCGCGATCCGCACATTCAGCATGATCAATCCGCGTTCCTCCGGGTAGTTCGCCATCGAATAGGCACGTTCCACAGGCTCTTTGTTGCTTGCGTGAATGTCCCAAAGGGCAAACTTGTCCCAGTCTTCGCGGTATTCCTCGGCAACGTCGAAATCCTTGAAGCCGATCTCATAGGGCGGGCATTCGATCTGGATATAGCCACCGGCGCGGAAATCAACATTCTCGCCTTCGGGCAGTTCCAGAACGAGGTTCTTGATAAAGGTCGCGACATTGTCGTTCGAGCGGACTTTGCACTTCCACTTCTTGACGCCGAACACCTCGTCAGGGATTCGGATCTTCATGTCCTGCTTGACCGCCACCTGACAAGACAGACGATCACCCTCGCGCGCCTCGCGCTTGGTGATGTGGCTGAGTTCAGTCGGCAGGATCGAGCCACCGCCCTCCTCCACCTGCACCCGGCATTGCGCACAGGTGCCGCCACCGCCGCAGGCAGAAGGGACAAAAAGGTTCTCGCCCGCCAGCGCGCTCAACAGCTTGCCACCGGCCGGAACGGAAATTGTCTTTTCGCCGTTGATCTCGATATTTACCGCGCCCGAAGACACCAGCACCGAACGGGCGGCGAGGATGATCCCCACCAGCGCAAGAATGATGGTGGTAAAGAGCGCGACGCCGAGGAAGAAGTCGGTCATTAGTTGATCCTCAGAGTTGGACGCCGGAGAACGACATGAATGCCATGGCCATCAGGCCAGCGGTGATGAACGTGATCCCCAAGCCGCGTAGGCCGGCCGGCACGTCAGAGTATTTCATCTTTTCCCGAAGCCCGGCGAGGGCAACGATCGCCAAGGCCCAGCCGGTCCCGGACCCGATGCCGTAAACCACGCTTTCCGCAAAGTCATAGTCACGCTCGACCATGAACAGCGAACCACCCAAGATGGCGCAGTTCACGGTGATCAGGGGCAGGAACACACCAAGCGCGTTGTAGAGCGCCGGAAAGAACTTATCGAGCAGCATCTCGAGGATCTGCACCATGGCGGCAATGACGCCGATATAGCTGATCAGTCCCAAGAACATCAGATCGGTTTCGTCAAAGCCCAGCCACGACATTGCGCCGGGTTTCAGAAACAGGTTCAGGATCAGGTTGTTGGCCGGAATGGTGATCGATTGCACCAGTACCACGGCAACACCAAGTCCAAAGGCGGTGGTGATCTTCTTGGAAACGGCAAGGAAGGTACACATGCCGAGGAAGAAGGACAGCGCCATATTCTCGATGAATATGGACTTGATAAAGAGGCTTAGCAGGGCTTCCATGATCAGTGCTCACTCACCTGTACGTCGAGAATGACGTTTTCAACACGTTCCCGCTGATCGGACTTCCAGCTGCGCAGGATCCAGATGAACCCGCCGATGATGAAGAAAGCCGAAGGCGGCAGCAAGAGCAGGCCATTGGGAACATACCAGCCACCATTCGAAACGGTAGGCAGGATCTCGATACCCATCAGCTTGCCGGCTCCGAACAGCTCGCGGATCACCGCGACGCCGATCAGAATGGCGCTGTACCCCAGCCCGTTGCCGATACCGTCAAGGAAGCTCGGCAATGGCGGATTGGCCATGGCATAGGCCTCGGCCCGCCCCATCACGATACAGTTGGTGATGATCAGGCCCACAAATACCGACAGTGTCTTGGCAATATCCGGCAGAAACGCGCGGAGCACCTGATCGACCACGATCACAAGCGAGGAAATGATCACCATCTGGATGATGATCCGGATCGAACCCGGAATGTGGTGGCGGATCATCGAAATGAACAGGTTCGAAAACGCGGTCACTGTCGTCAGCGCGACGCACATCACCAACGAGACCTGCAACGAGGATGTCACCGCCAGTGCCGAACAGATGCCCAGCGTTTGCAGGATCACCGGGTTGTTGTCGAGAACCGGGTCGAGGATGAGCTTTCTGCGGTCAACCATTGTTCGCCAACTCCTCTGTCATGTTCTTCAGGAACGGTCCGAAACCATCCTCGCCAACCCAGTAGCGCACCAGATTGTGCACGCCCCGCGAGGTCAGCGTGGCACCGGCCAGTCCGTCGACCTCAAAGGCGCCAGAGGCCCCGGATTTCACGATCTCGATCGCAACTTCGCCGTCTTCACCATAGAGCTTCTTGCCTGGCCACTGCGCGCGCCAGGACGGGTTATCAACCTCGCCACCCAAGCCCGGCGTTTCCGCATGTTGATAGAATTGCAGTCCCACCACTTCGTTGCCATCGGGCTTGAGCGCGACAAAACCATAGAGCGTCGACCAGAGGCCATAGCCATGCACAGGCAAGATGATGGTCTCATATCCGTCATCCGCCGCATCCTTGACCAGATAGATGGTCGAGTAATGAACTCGTTGCTTGATCTGGGCGGGGTCCTCTTCGGCCGTCAGTGGCGCGCTCAACTCTGGATCGCGCTCGGCAATACGCTCGTCATATATTTCGGGATCAACGGCATCGGTGAACTCGCCCGTGCGAAGATCAACAACGCGCGGCTCGATCCGCTCAGCGTAAACAGCACCGACGTCTGTTCCGTCCTCATACAGCCCCGCAACCTGTAGAATGTTGGTCTGCTTGGACAGCTTGGCGTTCGCCTCCTGAAGAGGTCGCAACCCAATCGCCGCCGCCGACACGAGCACCGAACCCACCAGACACAACGCAACCGCCATGAAGATGATCTTAAACGGGTGATCGTTGGAAAAGATCGACTTGTTCTCAGCCATTGCGACGTGCCCTCCGCCGGATGTTGGCGCTCACGACAAAGTTGTCGATGAGCGGAGCAAAGACATTGCCGAACAGGATCGCGAGCATCATGCCCTCCGGAAACGCCGGGTTCACCACCCGGATCAGAACGCACATCACCCCGATCAGACCGCCGTACCACCAGCGCCCGGCGTTGGTCATGGCACCGGAGACCGGTTCGGTCACCATAAAGACAAGGCCAAACATGTAACCGCCGACGACGATGTGCCACCAGAACGGCATCGCGAACATCGGATTGGTGTCGCTGCCGATCAGGTTAAAGACGCTGCTCATCGCTATGGTGCCGACCAAACAGCCGGCCATCAACCGATAGTTGGCGATCTTGGTGTATAGCAAGAACAGGCCGCCAAGCAGGATCGCAAAGGCCGATGTCTCTCCGATCGAGCCATCCATAAAGCCCCAGAAAGCTGTCCACCAGTCAAGCCCGATTGCGGGCAGCGCCTGGTAACCATCGCTTGCGCTGATGCTCAGTGCGGTCGCACCAGAGTATCCGTCGACCGGCACCCAAACCGAGTCCCCCGACATCTGCGCGGGATAGGCAAAATACAGGAAAGCGCGACCGACAAGCGCCGGATTGAGCAAGTTTTTCCCTGTTCCGCCAAAGACTTCCTTACCGATCACCACGCCGAATATGATACCGACCGCAACCTGCCAGAGCGGTATCGTTGCCGGTACGATCAGCGAATACAGCATCGAGGTGACAAAGAAACCTTCGTTCACCTCGTGCCCGCGGATCACCGCAAAGGTGACCTCGACGATCCCACCCACGATGAGTGTCGTCAGATAGATCGGGACGAAATAGAGGAACCCGTGAAAGAAGCAGGCAAGGATGCTGCTCGGATCATAGCCGATCCCGAAGGTGTCCAGCACCCAGCCACGCCATCCGCCTGCGGTCTCTTGACCGAGGTTCGCAAGCGCGGTGTTGGCCTGAAAACCGGTGTTGTAGAGCCCGAACAGGATCGCCGGAATGGTCGCGATCACCACATAGGTCATCACCCGTTTCAGATCGAGTGCCGCACGCGCGTGCGGCGCGTATTTCGTCACAGTCTTCGGGCTGTAAAAGATCGTGTCGAACATTTCATAGACGGCATAGTATTTTTCGTACTTTCCGCCCTTTGTGAAATGCGGCTCGATCGAGTCGAGTATGTTGCGCAAACCCATTGTCAGCCTTCCGCTTCGATTTTGTCGAGATTGACCCGCAAGGCCAAACCGTATTCGTATTTGCTCATGCAGACATAGGAACAGAGCGCGAGATCTTCCTCGTCCAGTTCAAGCGCCCCAAGCTGCTGTGCAACGTCGGTGTCCGAAACAAGGATCGCGCGCAGCATCTGTGTCGCAAGGATGTCCATCGGCATGACGTCTTCATAGAGGCCGATCGGGATCATCGCGCGCGGCGATCCGTTGAGATTGGTGTGGAATTTGATCTTGTCGAGGCCCAGCAGGCTCGACAGATGCACCTTGGCGGTGGCGAATTTCTTGCTCGACGGGATGATCCAGCCAAAGAAGTCACGATGATTACCTTCAGGCAGCAGCGTGATCTGATTGTCGAACGAGCCCAGATAGTTGAATGCACCATGTGCATGCATGCCGCTGAGCACGTCGCCCGAGATCACGCGCAAATCGTCGGAATTGCTTTCGCCATGCACCAGCTCGGCCAGCGACGCGCCGCGCCGGGTGCGCACCAGACGCGGATTGGCAGCAGCCGGACCTGCGATTGCCACAACTCTTGTTGTCGGCAAGTGCCCGGTGCGGAACAGTTCGCCCACCGCGATCACATCCTGATAGCCGATGTGCCAAGCCGTCTTGTTGCCATCAACCGGGTCAAGAAAATGGATATGCGTACCGACCAGTCCCGCTGGATGCGGACCGCTAAAGCTGCTGACGGCGACATTTGCACCATTCAGAGCGGGCATTTCGGCACCGGTCTGATGGACGACATGGGTCGTGCCCTCGGTCAGCTTGGACAGGATCGCCACACCATTGGCAAAATCTTCGCTCGCCGCAGCAGTGACCGTAGCCGGATCGCCAGCCAAGGGCCGCGTATCAATGGCTGTGACAAAAATGGCCGAAGGGGTCGTCGCCGGATCAGGAATCTTTGAATACGGTCTGGTGCGCAGGCTGGTCCAGAGACCGGAGGCCAGCAGGTTCTTGACCACGTCGTCACGGCTGAGCCCCGCCAGTGCGTCGCCGGTAGCCGTCTGGAATTCGATCGCATCGTCGCGATTCTCGATCTGGATCACGACCGATTGCAGCACCCGTCGGGCACCCCGGTTGATCGCCCGAACCTGACCAGCGGCCGGTGCCGTATAGACGACACCCTCGAATCTCTTGTCCTGGAACAGGGGCTGACCCAAGGCGACCTTGTCGCCCTCTTCGACCAGCATCCTTGGTTTCAGGCCGACGAAATCAGCGGCCACAACCGCACAAGCGGCGACGTCCACCGCCGTTTCGATCCCTTCGCCTTGCGGCGCGCCGTCGATCGGCAAATCCAATCCGCGGCTGAGAACAACATTCCTGCCTCTGTCAGAGGTTTGTGCAGCGCTTGCCATCTCGGTCTTGCTTTCCAATCCGCTTATTCAGCCCTGGACGTGGTCCTGGGCGCCGTTAACGTGCCTTATCGCGAATCGCTCCGCGAAATAACATGAGACAAAGAGGCGTCCCTGTTTTGTGTCAGCCTACCATCGCCTGCTTGATCTTGAGGTTCTCGTATTCGACTTCTTGGAGCCGGTGCTTAACCACGTCGCGCACAGAAACCAACCCCACAAGATGACCATCTTCCTGAACTGGCATGTGGCGGAAACCGCGATTCGACATGATCTTCATAACTTGTTCGATGGTGTAGTCTGGCGTGCATGTCACCGGATTGGGCGTCATTATCGTTTCGATTGCACCATCAATGTCTTTACCTGCATCAATCATGTGCACAATATCGCGTTCCGATACGATACCGATGGGCTCCAGTTCGGAATTGACCACCACCAGCGCGCCGATTCGCATCCGGGTCAATTTGCCCACAGCTTCGCGTACCGTGCTGTGTGGCGTGACCGAGTGCACATCGCCGCCCTTGTGACTCAGAATGTCTTCGACTTTGATCCCCGGAGAGTTGACACCCGTGCTCCACTCTTGGGTCTGCGAGTGGGTATGAGTGTCCTTCTCGTCTTTTTCCATTCTGCCCTGATACGATGTTGGTGCCATGATCGTCCTCCTTGCCAGTTAAGAACTGCATAAATCGTCAGAATTCACAACTTCAAATGCACAGCGAATGGTGGACTTGCGCTGATCTGTCCGACGCCAGGCGTGCGACAAAAGGCGCTTTGTATCTGGAAACCACATACAAGACGCTTTAGGGAATATAAGAGAAAAGACCCGCACCCGACAGCGGCGGGGCGCGAAATGAAATACTTTGGAGACTTGAACTCATGCTTTCACGGCGAGACTTCATCCGCGGCGCAAACGGCATCGCGCTGACGATACCGTTTCTCGGCCTGATCGGGTGTGATGACACAAGCGCGGACGGCGCCCACAGCGTCAGCGGCGAGACCATGGGTACGACCTATAACGTCAAGATCGCCCACGCGTCGGGCACGCTCGACAGCGACGCGCTCGCATCACGCATTCAGGCGAGCCTTGATGGTGTCGAAAGCCTGATGTCGACATATCGTCCGACCTCTGAACTGTCCCTGTTCAATGGCGATCGTGCTGGCAGCAGCCGTACGGTGTCGACGGATACAGCCAGGGTCGTTGAAACGGCACTCGCTGTGGCAGAGATGACCGACGGTGCATTCGATCCCACAGTTGGCCCATTGGTTGATCTCTGGGGCTTTGGACCGAACGGTGGTCGCGCCGACGTGCCAGCCGAAACCGAGATCGCGGCTGCGATGACGGATTTGGGATATCGCAATATTTCTCTTGCAGTTCAGGACCTTGCCAAGACATCGCCCGCACGCCTTGACCTTTCGGGGATCGCCAAGGGTTTCGGCGTCGACAAGGTGGCCGAGTTGCTTGATGCCGAAGGTGTCGAGCACTATCTGGTCGAAGTCGGTGGCGAGGTCCGCACCCGTGGCCTCTCGCCAGAGGATCGCGCTTGGCGGCTTGGCATCGAAAAGCCAAATCCCGCCGCACGTGACATTCAGCGCATTGTCGGGCTTTCCGGCCATGCCCTTGCGTCATCGGGCAACTACCGCATCTTCTTTGAGGCGGACAGCCAGCGTTACGCACACATCATTGATCCGCGCAACGGCCGCCCACTGACCCACGATCTGGCCTCGGCCACGGTGATCGCAAAAACCACCACACAAGCCGACGCTTTGTCGACCGCTATGCTGGTGATGGGCACCAAGGACGCAATGGATTTCGCCCGCGAAAATGACATTGCCGCCTTCCTGATTTCGGGTCGCGATGGCAACTTCACCGACGCCGCTTCGCCGGCCTTTGAGAGTCTGTTCAGCGCTTAAGCGCGGCATAGCGCCCTCTGAAGAACAGCAGCGGATCGGCCGTAACCGGCGGCCGAATCGCAACCACCCTGCCGATCATGATATGATGATCGCCAGCCTCAATCACCCGCTCGGGCCGGCAATCCAGCGCGGTTATTGCGTCCGGAAACACCGGACAACCTGTCACGAGCGATGCGGTCTCCAGGTCTTCCAACCCGTCAACAACTTCCTGCGTAAGACGATTTGACACTTCCATTTGCGAGTCGCTCAGGATGTTCACCGCAAAGCTATCAGCGACAAGAAAACGGTCCAGATGAAAGGCTGACTTGTCGAGACAGAACAGGATCAGCGGCGGATCGAGCGACACAGAGGTGAAAGAGTTGATCGTAACCGCGCAGGCATTTTTGCCGACCGTGCCGCAGGTTACCACCGCTACGCCCGTCGCAAACCCGCCCAAAGCCTCGCGCATCCGTTGCGGCGATGGCTCATCAAAGTGGCTCTTCTCATCCTTGCTCTTGCTCACAGTATCACCCAACTCCCGTCCGTGCCTCCGTTCACCTGTCACGATCCGATGCCAACTGCCAACCCCGAATGGGCTTGAGGCCCGCTGAAGCTTGTTCGCACGAAGCCTAGACGATCAAGGGCATACGCACAAAATTGCGGCGCACTGGTGACAATTACGTCATGCTGAAGACTCTCAGAAGCTATTGAGGCATGATTTGCGACCGCGATCCTCGCAATTCGCATCTCTCAATCGTGTCAAAGAGCGCGTTCAAAGTCTCCATCTCACGCGCATTCAGTATAAAGAATACTCCAGCACTGGGGTGGCGGCGCCGAGCCCGCTCCCGCACAGTAGTCAGAATTCCTAACCACAAAGCCAAAGCGCTTCACATCTAGGGTCCTGCGCATCCGCGTGGCCAGCGTCGTCACACGACAGGTAAACCCGCCAAACATATCCATAAACAGTTCTGCTTGCGTAGATATCGCCGCCTGAACTATGCAGGTTGCAACGACGCGTTGGCCGAAATGAGGGGAGTCTGCGTCCTGCCTGTCAGCCATCTGGATGGTCTTTCCGGAGATGCCAGCGAAACCCTGAAACAGGCCAAAGCGACCTGACTGATTCAGACAACATCACCAAACGGGCTGGCCTACTGGTCAGCT
>NZ_JBDWLR010000066.1:0-4083 GCF_039973035.1 Sedimentitalea sp. | reverse complement strand
CAGCAGCTTCGCGCGTTTTATCGCCTTGTTGAAGATCACACGGCCATTCTCCGAAATGCCGTGCACTTGAAAAACATCCTTGGCCAAATCCAGGCCTACGGTCTTAACTGTCATTGGGTGGCTCCTTTCCTAGCAGTCGTTAATAACTGCACTTTGGCACATTCGATGACGGTGGAGCAGGAGCCACCCACATCATCCGTTTAGGTGCAGGTCTCGCCGACGTTAGGCAACGCCGCACGCCACTCAAACGCTCCGCGTGGCGTCCGAGAGACCTCCACCTAACTGGAACCGGATTCAGACGTCGACTTCTGCGGCGCAGCTTCACAGAAACAGACCTCCGCTGCGCGTCAGATTGCTTCCTCAAAGACGGAATTAGCCTTTGACCAAACCCAAGCGAGGCATTGACGCGAACCTGTGCACTGCCAGCCTTCAAATTCAGTTTCGGTGTTTGTGAGGTCAATCTCGTAGTCGAAAACCTCATTGACAGCGAAGGAAAGTTCCCGCGGCTACGTTTATTGACACGTATCAACGCCCTATCCGTCCGTTGCTGTAGGGTTTGTCCAAGTGCTCCATTGGATCGGAACGGCGAATGAATGAAACTCAACGCGAAATCGAAGCTTCTCTTGGTGTCGGAAAAGCAAAGCACCATCATTTGAAATGGGTGGGGTGGATTGGCGCAGTCGTCTTGGTTGGGGCGCTTGGGGTCTGGTGGATGCAAGGCGCCGAAGAGCGCGCTCAGGTGACCTACCTCACCGAACCGGTCAGCCGAGGTGACCTGACGGTGCGCGTTTCGGCGACAGGCACGATCGAACCGACTAACAAAGTTGAAATTTCATCTGAGTTGTCGGGGACGATCGCCGAGGTGTTGGTGGATTATAACGATACCGTCAAAGCCGGACAGGTTCTGGCAAGGTTGGACACGGTACAGTTGGATGCACAATTGTCTGTCCAGATCGCCAGCCACGCAGTTGCCGAGGCACAGCTGGCCAGCGCCCGCGCAAGCCTGCTTGAGGCAGAGGCGGATTTTGAAATTGTCCGGCAACTGGATCAGCGCGGTGTGACGTCCCACGCAAACTTTACCGCGTCCGAGGCGGCTTTGGGCCGCGCACGCGCCACTCTGGCCAGTGCACAGGCCAACGTGGATCTGGCGCAGGCCCAGCTGGACTCGCAGCAGGCGATCCTGAGCAAGGCCACCATCATATCCCCGATCAACGGTGTCGTGCTTGACCGCTCGGTCGATGCCGGGCAGTTCGTGGCCGCCAGCCTGTCAGCGCCCGAGTTATTCTCCATTGCTGAGGATCTGACGCAGATGGAATTGCAAGTCGACGTGGCCGAAGCTGATATCGGCCGCATCAACGTGGGAGACAAGGCAAGTTTCACCGTCGATGCCTATGATGACATGCTGTTTCCGGCCCAGATATCCATGGTGCGCTACGCGTCCGAAAGCGTTGATGGTCTTGTCACCTACAAGGCGATCCTGTCGGTCGAGAACGATGACCTTTTACTACGCCCCGGCATGACGGCCACGGCGGATGTGATCGTCGCGCAATATGAAGACGTGCTGCTGGTGCCCAATGCTGCCTTGCGCTTTGCCCCGCCGCAGGTGATCGAAGAGGAAGCGTCGGATGGCGATAGCGGCAGTGGCGGCTTGTTGGGCCTGATCATGCCGTCGCGCAACCGGAGCGACACTGCACGAGCGGTGTCCGACAGCACCGTTTGGGTGCGTCGCGATGGGGCGGCGATTGAGACCCCCGTTGAAACGGGCGACAGCGACGGCTTGCAAACCGTCGCAAGCGGCGGCGAGCTGGCAAGCGGAGATCAGGTCATCACCGATATGATCGAAGGCAAATAAGATGGCCGATTGCAAGGAAATGAGCGCGCCCGTCATTAAGCTGCGTAACATCTCGAAAACCTACGGCCACGGCGAAGCAGAAGTGCACGCCATGGACGGGGTCAGCCTGTCGATCGCAAAGGGAGAGTTCGTGGCGATCATGGGGCCGTCGGGGTCGGGCAAATCGACTGCGATGAACATGATCGGCTGCCTCGACCGCCCCACCAGCGGTGAGTACCTGTTCAACGGCGTGCATGTCGGAAGCCTGACCAAAGACCAGCGCGCGATTTTGCGCCGCAACTACTTGGGGTTCGTGTTTCAAGGGTTCAATTTGCTGCCCCGCACCTCTGCGCTGGATAATGTGGAACTGCCGTTGATCTACAAGGGTGTTCCCGCCGCCGAGCGACGTGCGCAGGCGCTGGATGCATTGGCAAAGGTCGGGCTGAAAGGGCGCGAACACCACGATCCATCGGAACTGTCGGGTGGCCAGCAGCAGCGCGCCGCGATCGCCCGGGCTTTGGTCGGCAGTCCCCAGCTCCTTCTGGCGGATGAACCGACAGGCAATCTTGATACGAAACTGTCACTGGAAATCATGGATTTGCTGAAGCTGCTCAACGAACGTGACCACATCACCATTGTCATGGTCACTCATGAGGAAGACATGGCCGCTTATGCCCAACGGGTGATCTGGATGGTTGATGGCCGGGTCGAACGCGACGGCCCGCCTGCGGAAGTCTTCAGTCATGAAAGGCATAACGCATGATCGGGGGCATGATCGGGGAAACAATCCGTCTGGCGATCCAGGCCATCTATCGCAACGCACTGCGCTCGATCCTGACGGTACTTGGCGTTGTCATTGGTGTGGCGGCGGTAATCGCCATGGTCACGGTTGGGCAAGGAAGCTCGGATCAGGTGACGGCGGATGTAGCCAAATTGGGCACAAATGTCTTGATGGTCATGCCCGGCGCTGGTCAGATGGGACCAGGCAACAATTCCGTTTCGGCGGCTCTGGAAATCAAGGATGTCGAGGCGTTGATCGATCAGCTTTCCAGCGTGCGCACTGCCGCCCCCTACAACCAGACCAGCCTGAACGCCGTATATGGCACCGAGGATACCCGCACCTCGGTCGCCGGCACCGATATGCGCTATCTGGACGTGGTGGATTGGCCGATCGTGTTGGGGCGCGGCTTTCTGCCCACCGAGGAAAGCTCGGGCAAGGCCGTCTGCATCATCGGCGAAACGGTGCGTCAGGAATTGTTCGGCAATACGGACCCGATTGGGGAAAAGATACGCCTCAAGAACGTATCCTACGAGGTGATCGGTCTGCTCGAAGTCAAGGGGGCTTCAAGCTTCGGCTCGGATCAGGACGACATCGTGCTGATGCCCATCAAGACGTTTCAACGCCGGGTCACGGGATCGTCGGACATCTCGATGATCTATGTGGCGGCCGCGACCAGCGTGTCGACCGATCGAACCCTGGTCGATATCGAGATACTGATGCGCGAGCGCCGCCGGATCAGCGACGGTGAGGAAGATGATTTCCATGTCCGCGACATGAAGCAGATGGCGTCGATGCTGACGGGCATCACCGATGTGCTGACAGGCCTGCTATCCGCCGTCGCGGCCGTCAGCCTTCTTGTCGGAGGAATCGGGATCATGAACATCATGCTTGTCTCCGTGACCGAACGCACCCGCGAGATCGGCATCCGACTGGCCGTCGGCGCGACCGCCAATCAAGTCTTGCTGCAATTCCTGGTCGAGGCGATCGTGCTTTCCATGATTGGCGGCATCGTGGGCATCCTGCTGGGACTCGGGCTTGCCGCAGTTGCCTCCAATTTCATGGTCATTCCGTTCAGTCCGGACCCGGTCATTGTGGCGATTGCATTTCTGTTTTCGGCAGCCGTAGGCGTGATCTTTGGATATTTCCCCGCGCGTCGTGCCGCGCGTCTGGACCCGATCGAGGTGTTGCGGCATCAGTGAGTAATCATCGAAAATCTCTGCTGCGATCTTGCCTCGCCTAACTTCTTTTCCCTTGATCCCACCCCCTCAATAACAATCTTGATACTCAATTTGAGCAGACCATAGGCCCACTGCTATTGTGGGTTCTGTCGGACCATGTTGCAGGGATCAAGTTTTAGGCGAGTTTGTCCCAAACCCATTTGTCTCAGAAGACACGCTCATATGCCGCACGACCGAGAGCTGTCGTGCGGTTGAGTGCTTTTGAGGCAATTTGCGCTTCAGCGATTTGATTG
>NZ_JBDWLR010000065.1:0-24003 GCF_039973035.1 Sedimentitalea sp. | reverse complement strand
AGCTGACCAGTAGGCCAGCCCGTTTGGTGATGTTGTCTGAATCAGTCAGGTCGCTTTGGCCTGTTTCAGGGTTTCGCTGGCATCTCCGGAAAGACCATCCAGATGGCTGACAGGCAGGACGCAGACTCCCCTCATTTCGGCGAGGGCTGTCATGTCAAAGCTCGCGTAGTTCAAGCTGCGATAGGTCCTCAAGTAGAACCGCTTGCGGTCAAGGTCCGACAGGTTGGTCCAGCAGGTGTATTCGGTCGCGTAGGTTTCGCTTGATTCCTGCGAGAGCCCAGCGACCTCAAGATGGCCGCCACCTTCGGAGGGGTAATCGATCGAAATGCCACGTGGGCGGTCGAAATTGTTCATCACGTGAGCAAGCGTCATGACAGCGGTGTCAGGCTCCGTGGCCTTTTCGGCATACTGCGCATAGTAAGCGGCCCGTACAAAGCGGCCAACTGATGTGTTGGAACCGGGCAGACCGGCGGTGGCGATACCGGAATCCGGCTGTGTTGCCCGATAGCTGCCAAAGGTGGCGTTGGACTTATCGACGTTGTTGAGGAACGTATAATTGTCCATATTTGTCAGATGCCAGCTGAATTCGGGACCATTGGTCATGACACCGACAGGGTTGTCATAGGTCGTCATCTGACCTTTGTTGAATTCGATCACGAAGGATGCGCCGCTTGCGTCGTGAACGACATAGTGGAAAGGCGATTCCACACCGCCCAGAAGCGTCAGCGCTTCAAGCAGGACCGGTTGTTCCTCCAGTGCCGTCTTGACCTCAGCCACTGTGGAAAACTGTCCAAGCGCCCAAGTCCCCAGATCAGATGCCGAAAGCACGGCCTGCGTCGCCTCGACTGCAGCATGCGGCCCTCCCGCTGTGGGGTAAGACAGCAGACTGAAGGTCAATCCCTGATCGTTCATACCTTCGAGAACTTTCAGATCAGCAAAACCCAGTGGAGCATCTGCGGTCGGAATGCGCCCGGGCATAGTCACAGCAAGAACGGCAAATTTGCTGTCATAGGTTAGCGCCGGGTGGCCCTCGATTTCCGACGAAAAGGCAAGCCCCTTTGGAAAGTAGACAAGCTGATACGGAAGGTCCGAGGTGAGTTCGAGTGTTCGACCAAAATAGGCCTTACCCGATGCATCAAGATAGATGAGAGAAGTACACATGCGACGTCTTTCTGTTTCTGGTCTGGTTCTACGCGCGAGATGTCTTGGACTACTTTTGTCTGACAACACGCTCTGCGAGGCTTGGTCAAACGTGTTCGCATCTCTGTCATTGCCGGCTCCGCAGAGATAGCAAGTCAAAGCCGAACACTGCTCGGTGGGTCAGGTTGGGTTGGATAGCTCCTTGTTCAGTGTCGATAGTTGGAAGAGGGCGGTCGGCGGGACTGTTTCTGCGAACCAGACCGTTCGAAAAAGCATCTCCAATTCGTCACGAATCTCCGCGCAGCGTGCCAGTGTGGTTGCGTCAGCACGCTGATGGCGCGGTTCGAAACTGGCCATGCTCAGCGCATTAGGCGTTTCGGAAAGCGTCTTCAGAATAGCAGCAGAACTCGCGATTTCTTTAGAGCGCTCAGGTTGCGAAAGACGGGCCAGTTCGTACACCCGCGTGGCGGTTTCTGCGAGTTCCCGATGGATCCGGTTGTATATGCTGGCCGGCCAAAACTGCGTAAAGATGACGTAGATCACGAAAATTCCCAGCAAAATTCCCCCGATCCGGTCACCGGCCTGCGAAAATTCGAAACTGGGCCCGAACCCGTTCAGTGTCGTCAAGAGGAAGGCCAAGGCAATCTGGACGCCACAGTAAGAAATGCGTTCATTGCCTGAGGATACCCAAGCGGCAATCAATACCGCCCCAAACACCAGCAGCATCAACCCGCCAACCGATGTCAGGCTTGGCATCACAAACAACAGCGCCGCGCATCCCAGTGCAGCTCCGAACAGGCAGCCGACAATCCGCAAGGTCAGCTTGCGCACGGTCTCTCCGGTGGTGCCAAGCGCCGCCACGTAACAGGTGATCAGGGCAGTATGGATGCCGTCCCATTGGATGCCTGTGTAGATCAGGTAGCACAGCATAGCCGCAATTGAAGTCTTCAGTGCGTAGCGTTGATAGTCGGGATTGGTAAATGCATCAGCTGCGAGTAAGGCTTGGGGAGTTGGTTTAGGAGCAGCGCCGCCATCCGACCGAGCCAACCCTTGTAATGTTGCAAGGCACGTCTGTTCCGCGTGACTCTGCGGTTCAAACTCTGGTGCAGCCGGTATAGAACCGCCCGCTATCTGCTTGGCCATCTGTCGAATCTGCGCGGCGATTTCGGGTCGACGGTCGATTTGGATATCAGCCAATGGGGCCTGAGAGGCCAGAAGCAGCCGATAGCTGGTTTCGATTGCCCCATTCAGCCAGGTCGACTGTGGTCGTGGAACCAGGTTAAGAATTCGAACCAATACCATTTGCTGTAGCGACGGATCGTTTCCTTCCGCCAGC
Source organism: Sedimentitalea sp. (assembly GCF_039973035.1). Classification (NCBI taxonomy): domain Bacteria; kingdom Pseudomonadati; phylum Pseudomonadota; class Alphaproteobacteria; order Rhodobacterales; family Paracoccaceae; genus Sedimentitalea; species Sedimentitalea sp. The sequence goes on along the minus strand of NZ_JBDWLR010000065.1, from coordinate 21,527 downwards.
ATTTCGGTGAGGTCCTCGGGATTGCCGGAAAGTTCCAGTTCCAGTGCGGCCGTTTCGAGCCGCTTCACGATCAGGTTTCGCACATGCGTCTGTGCGGGCACGCCTAAGATCAAGTTGAACAGGACCATCAGCGCCATCGGCATGCAGGCCATTTTCCAAGCTGCCAGCAGTCCCTGATCCCCGATTTGCCCGATTGGTACACTTGTGACCAATGACATGATGAAGGCAATGATCAGCCCCACGATGGCCGCCTGTTCCCCCAATGGAGTAGTCGCGCTGAGAAACAGGAAAAAGTAGGACGCAAAAAACATGATGGCTAGTCGCATGGCGGCGCTGTCGATGCTGAAATTGATTACCGGAATCATCAATAGTACGACAAGCGATGCGAGCAGTATCAAGCCAATGCCCAAGAGACAGTTCATGACCGCGTCAGGTTTCATCAGAAAAATGACCAAATAACAGCTGATCGCCGCTTCGGGGATGCGAAAGGTCATGGCGACGCCGGTCACCAGGGCGCACAATAAGGCCACGCGCCAAGCCAGCGCAAACCGTCCTTCAAACGGCTGCAAATCCTGCCAGGCCTGTGCGACCAGCTGGGAGAAGGGAGCGCTAACAGTCGTCATCGGATTGGTGCACCGTTGCCACTACAGAGGCGCCGACTCGCATCAAGTCTTCTGGGGGATTGGTCAACCGAATCCGCACTGGGAAGCGTTGTTGAACTCGAACCCAGTCCAGTGATTTTGGAACGATCGGCAGGGAAATCGGCAGGTTGATCAGCTCCTTTGACGCAATGCCCCAGCCGATACTTTCGACGATCCCTTTGATAGGTCTCTTGCGTTCGGAAAGCGCATAGACCGTTACGCAATTTCCGGCAGTTATATTTGGCAGAATTGTTTCTGGATAACTTGCCGTCACGAACCATTCACCGGTGCGGATAAGCGAGAACATCGACTGGTCAGGCAAGACATAGTCCCCTTCGGCGACTGTCATGCCAACTATTCGTCCGTCTTGTGGTGCCCGCAACACCGTTCCTGCAAGTTCGTATTCAGCAATAGCCAGCGCTGCCAGACGGGCCCGGATGAGGGCAGCGGCCCCCATTTCATCGCCGATGAGAGCTCGCGCAGCCTCTTGTTGCCGCGTGGCTTCGCGCAAGCTGACTTCAGCATTGCGCTTAAGTGTGCGGGCATCATCGACCTGTTGCTTGGACACGAACCCTTTGTCCTCCATCGGCAACAGACGATCCAGAGTTTGCGTTGCCAGCTCCAGATTTGCCTGCGCGCGTTCTACCTGGTCTGCTGCGATTTCGGCATTGGCCAGTTCAGCCTGAATATTGCGAGCTTGGTCACTGGCTGCGGCGTTGGCCATTTCGACATCCGAACGGGTTTGTTCGACTGCAAGCCGCAACGCAGTATCATCTAGGCTGACCAGAATGTCGCCCTTGCTGACAAGGGCGTTTTCCTTGACGTGAACGGCCTTGATCCTGCCGGGTACGCCCATCGCCATCTGAATGATTTCGGCATCTATCGAAGCATCGTCAGACAAAGGATTTTGCTGACCCAAACGGTAGCTGCGATAGCCAAGGACGGCAGCCGAGGCGACAATCGCTAGGCTGAGCAATGTTCCAAGTACTAAGGCAAAACGGGAAAACGGTTTGGCGGTCATGACTCAGCGTCCAAAATACAGAAACGAGATCAGAAAGGTCAGGGACAGCGCAAGGCTCATGTAGGTGACGACCCGCCAGCGTAGAAAGTCGTCAACCCCGACGGTCACCAGTATCACACGGATCACCACCGTGAGCATCACGGCGCTGAACAGGCTGATCAGCCAATAGGGGAAGTAGCTACCGAACATGGGCAGCGAAGGGGCATTTGCGGCGGTTGCCTGAACTGACGCATTGAGCATGAAATCTATATCCTTGTACTATCCGGTCATGCCGAGTCCCAGCATGTGGGTCGTTAGTCCGAAGTAAATAATCAACCCGGACAAATCGACAATCGTGGTGAGAGCGGGTCCGGATACAACTGCTGGATCAAGCCGGGCGGCTACCGCGCCAAGCGGCAGGACTGCACCGATCAATGTCGCGCTGACGACCTGTACTGCCAGCGCGACTCCGATGGCAAAGGCGATCTCGCTCAACGTCAGCCCCAGCGGAATATCCGCCGGGTTGGAAATCAGCAGTACCTTGAAATAGGCGAACGAGAATAGGGCCGCCGCCATCATCAGCGACACCCGTGTTTCGCGCCACAGTACCAGCATTGCGCTGCGCACCTTAATGCTGCCTGAACTAATTGCGCGCGTGACCAGGCTAGCGGACTGGGTGCCGACGTTGCCGCCAGTGTCCGCGACCATCGGCATGTAGAGCGCAAGAATGACCAGCGCGTCCAGGGCGTCTTCGTAGATGTGAACGACATACCCCGCGGCGAGACCGGCCACGGCCAGAATAAGTACCCAGGGCGCGCGACGACGAAAATCTGCCCAGATTGACATCTGGGCATAGTCGTCCGCAGGCGGGCCGACCAAGCCAGCTGCGTCGTTAACGTCATCCTCGGCCTTTCCCAGAAGATGGCGGCATGCCCGTTTCTGGGAAATAACCCCAGCCAGCTTGTTGTCGTGGTCCAATACCGGCAGGATGGCCAGGTCGTCGTCTAGGATCTTGCGCGCAGCCTCATCAGACGACCAGTCCGGACCGGCGTAAGTAGGCGCGCGAGACATGACATCGTCGATCAGTGTCTCTGACGGGTTTTGCAGGCATTGTCGCAGGCTGAGAATGCCGATCAAGCGGGCGTTTTCTTCCAAGACACAGGCCGACGGGACCAATTGCGCCCCGGCACCAGCGATCTGTTCGGCGGCGTCGCCGCAACGAGTACCGGACTGCAGCAATATCGCTTCTGGATTTGCGATGCTCAGGGCCGAACGAAAAGGTTCGGTAAACGTATCGCGCAACATGTCGCCTGCACCGCGCCATGCCATCAGGGGTTAAGTCCGAAGTATTTGATGCTGAGTTCACGCAAGGTCCCGTCCTCACGTGCCCCGACCACCTCTACGGTGATTGCTTTACGCAATGGGCTGTTTCTGGTCAGGCCAAAACCGTACTTTTCTGGGCTGAATACTGCCCCAACAACAGTCAGAGGCTCGCCGGAATGCTGCTGCGCATAGTATTCCAGCACCGGTTTGTCACCGATCACTGCCTGAACATGTTCGGAAAGCAGAGCATTCGCCGCAGCGGAAACCCTAGGGTAGGATATGGTTGCCAACCCGTTGTTCAACGCAAAGCTCTCCGCGGTGCTGCCATCGACAACGGCGACATTTAGACCAGGCAAATCGGCTACGCTGCGAATGTTGTTCTTAATGCTTAGCGTGGTCATGACGCTGGTGATCGAGGACGTGACGAAAGCAACGACCACGACTCCGAAAACCAGCCAGAAACCTTGCCACATTCTGCCCAACCAACCGAACAAGTTCTTACGTTTCGGCGGTTTTCCCGAGGTCGCCACAGTCATCACGGTATAGAAACTTTCCGCAAAGCCGTCGCGAAAGGCCGCTGGGAAATCCTTGTCGAATTTGCGATCAAAAAAGGTGAAAGCGACCGAAGCGAAGACGATCGCAAATGCCAGCCAAGCATAGGCGCGCAAGAAGCCCGAATCCTTTAAACCCGCGAGCAAGCTCCAGAAATTGGAACCGGCCCTGTCGTCGATCATGATCCGCAACCCAGAGTCATACCAGGGCTGGGTAAAATCGATGCGCGATGTACGGTCTTCGGTAATGGTTAAGTTGCTGACCGCTACATCGATCTCGCCTTCTGCGGTCGCGTCTATCAATTCGCGTACCGTATCGTATTCTTGATATTCGAACTGATACCCCAAGTCGCCTGCCATCCGATCCCACAGATCAATCGCGAAGCCCGAATATTGACCATCTTCGGACATTACGAAAGGTGGGCTGTCATGTACCCCGACGATCAGATTCGGCGCCTCATCCTGAGCAGAGGCAAACGTTACCGCGAAGACAAACAAGAGCGTGAGTGCGAATGTATTCATCAGCGTAATGGGGTCTCTGGGGAAACGAAGTCTCGACATCTTGTTACGTTCTCAATTTCAAAGTTTCACAACAAACCTGCTCCATAGAGCGGCGACTCAGGGAATTGCGGAAATGGCTAGGAAAGCACCGAATATGACAAGGTGGATGCCACCCTGCATGATAGTTGTTTTGCCCATGGCCAGAGACAACGTGCTCATGAACAGCGTCAAGACCAGCAGGACGATGTGTTCGGCATCAAGCCCGAGCACCAAGGGTTGCCCCTGTACGATGGAAATCAACGAGACCACCGGGATCGTCAAACACAAACTTGCGAGCGCCGACCCCAAGGCAAGATTGAGACTGGTCTGCAACTTGTTCTGGGTGGCTGCACGAATTGAGGCGATACCTTCGGGCATCAGCACAATCAGCGCGATGATGACACCAACCAGTGCCTCAGGGAGCTCGGCCCCAATGATGGCGCTGCGAACCGGCTCCGCGAGCATTTCGGCCAGAAGTACGACTGTGATCAAAGAGATAGGCAGCAATATCACTGCCATCAACAAGGTGCGGCCAGGAACCGGCCCGTGGTCTTCCACAGAAATGCTGGCAAGATCCAGAAAGTCGCCGCGATGCGATACCATCTGGACAAAAAGAAACAGTGCATACAGAACGAGCGACATGATCGCCACAAACATCAACTGTGCAGGGGCATAGACGGGACCATAGATAGACTGCGTGAAATTGGGCAAGATCAGGCACAAGACGGCCAAAGTCCCCAACACACCCAATGGAGCGGTGGCGCCGCGCGCTTGGAATTCTTGTTCGTGAAAACGCAGACCGCCAATCAGCAGGCAGAGACCTACGATTCCGTTCAGAACGATCATGATGGCCGCAAACACCGTGTCACGCGCAACAGGGCTGTCGCCGGCATCATCCGACAGCAACATTGATACAATCAGCGCAACTTCGATGATCGTTACTGACAAGGCCAGCAAGAGGGATCCGAAGGGCTGCCCAACCTTGCATGCAATGACTTCTGCGTGGTGAACTGCGGCAAATACGGTCACGAACAATATTGGCACAGCAATCAAATACAAAAGGCCAGGTGGATTTGCGTGAAATACTGCTTCAATCACTCCAAACAGCGCCACCCCTGTCAGCGGTGCACCAATAGACCAAGAATTTATGACCTCTTGCCGTGACATCGTTGTCCGACCCTTCTGAGTGGATGTCTTGTTAAGCAGTTGAGATCTGAGTGCGATATTTTATGAGGAAATTCAAGGCCTTGAATTTTGGGTTTTTTAGCGATAACTCACCATTCTTGAGCAGCTTGGCGTCGGCGCCTTCTCTGAAGGTTAGGAGCCTTGTTGCGTAAGTTGGACTTTGAGCACAGCTCCCCTTTCCTAGGACAGACCTGTCCTATAATCTCGGTGATGGGTAGCCGAAAAGGCATGCCAAGCATCTGATGTGCGCCTTCGGAGGCAGCAACTGCAGATAAATATACCTCAAATTCAGGTGGCTTGACGGGTAATGCCCCATGGACCGGCGGCTGCCTCCACCATAGAATTACCGTTGATCAGATCACGAGCCCATTCGTCGAAACGCCCTTTCGGGAACTCGTCCACTTTCAGCACGAAGTTGCGCATTGGCGTTGTTGCAGGGATCGTCCCACGGGTAATTAATAACGAGGCGGTCTGTTCTTTTCAGGATGCTGTAAATGCCGCTCAAGTTAAACGCCAGTCGTCGTGGCAAGATCCCGAAGCAACGGCATCAAGTGACAAACTGGGCTGAATACAACAATTGCCTGCGACAACGCGGGGATCTAACGGCTTGGATCAGCGAAGACGCGCTTGCCTTGTGGTCGGCACTATGCCGAACCACGCGTGGCGGACAGCGGCGCTACTCTGATCTGGCGATCGAGATGTGCCTGACGCTGGGCTTGGTCTTCAAGCAGCCATTGCGGCAAACCCAAGGCTTGATGCGCTCTATTGCGCGGCTGCTGAGGGTTGAGATCGCAGTGCCGGATTTTTCCACCCTATTGCGCCGGGGCGGTAGGCGGACGTTGCGCGCGAACCCGAAATCCAAGAGCGACAGACCTCTACAACTGGTCACGGACTGTACTGACCTGAAGATCTTCGGCGAAGGCGAATAGCTGAAGACAAGGCCTAAAACCAAGCGCAAACGGCGCTCTTGGCGCAAGCTGCACCTCGGTCTTGATCTTGTCAGCGGGGAGATTGTTCGCTTTGATCTCACCAAGGACGACGTTGGCGATCCGACCGCACTGCCAGGTTTTTTTGGATAAAGTTGACGGTCCGGTTGATTGGTTCCTTGCAGATGGAGCCTACGACGGAGCAGCAATATCTGGTTTGTTTGTCGCTCGGTACGGACCGATGATCGAGGTGACGATCCCGCCTCCCAGAAACGCGATTGTGAGCCCCAGTGAGGCCCACAATCCGACGGCGCGTGACTGCCATATCACCGAGATCGAAAGCCACGGACGGATGGCGTGCCAGAAAGCCTCTGGCTACAATCTACGCAGCCGAGGTGAACCTCTCATGGGCCGCTGGAAAACGGTTATTGGGTCCAAGCTAAGGGCGTGCAGCTTTTGGAACCAGAAAACAGAGGCTAAGATTGGCGTGCAGGTTCTTAACCGGATGACCGGACTTAGCCGGCCACGTTGCAAACGCACCGCCTGAATTCCGCCTCCAGTAGGGCGCGTTCCGAACTTCAGAGCATCCGTGCTACAGCGCCGCTCATCGGGATACTTAGTTGGCCGGGCGAATGAGCTTTCCCCAAACGTAGCCTTGGCGCTCATGCGACATGGTTACGGTATACCAATTCAAACCCCGTAACTTGCCAGTGACTTCCATTGTTTCCCCCGGGGCGAAAGTTTTTGCGATTGCAAAATTGGTGCCTGGGCCGTGGCGTAAATGCGTATCGGTCAGAGCGACATATGAACTGGCCCTGACCGGGTCGATTGAATAACCGGGGCTACCGGGCTTGAAATCCGAGGCCGAAGATGGTGCCAGTTCCGTTGGTGTGGGTCCCCACTCTAGGCAAAGGTTATCGCGTTCCACTTTACGGCCTCTCAGTAGATGCGCCAGCTCTTGGATCGTTAGAATTGGCGAAAGTGCCAGTTCTGCGACCAGTCGGGCTGCCACACGTAGCTCGCTGTAGCGGACACGCGGAGCGCTCCATGGACCCTCGACTTGATAAGGCGTGGTGATCAACAACTGCGATGTCAGAGAATGTGGCCGGACCAGAACATCAAGTGTCTTGTCCGCGAAATCGATATTGCCTGAAGCCCGGGAAATCGTCGACGCGGTCTCCAGTAGAAGCGTCCTTACTCTTGCGTCTCCTGCATCGATCGCAAATTGGCCAACAAAGCAACGGAGATCGGGCGCTGATCTCACTTCTCTGCCGAGCAACAGCCAATGGATCAGACTTGATCCGAGCAAGTCGAAATACCGATTGTAGATGTGGCCACGCGAGATTGCGAAGTCGGTCGAACCTTCCAGCGTGGACACGAGCTCTCCAAGAGTGTCGCCACTGCTATTTAGTTTCAGAAGAAAATCCAGCTCGCCATCCAGCGGAACAGTTCTCTGGACCTGTTTGAACACCTGTTCGAGAACTATGTTCTCACCTGCGGCATCAACAGTGATCTGCGTTGGTAATGATCTCGCGTCTACATTCGCGTCGATTGTGAATGATCCACCCACGGTATCGAACCTGAGTGGTTTGATTTGCAGAACGCCAGTTTCGAGGGCAAGGTCCAATCTGCCGCGGTCTATTGACATATCATGGCCTTCAATCTGGTCAATGTCCAAGAGCAGGACAAGGTCCACAGCGCGGAGGGCGCCGAACGGCAACGCTCTTGGCTTGGTTCGGGCATCATCGGGTGCGCTCGATTGCCAGGGTCCATCGGGATGGATGCCAATATCGGCCAGATAGAGGACAGGGATCGACACCTGACCCGACACGCGCGGACGCGCGCCCGACAATGTAGCAGAGAGGTTCTCGGTGAAAACCGTCTGGCCGAGACGTCCTTTACCTATGGTACTGAGTGCGCCGAGCTTGCCCATCAGGCGGCCACTATAGGAAAATGGGCCTAGCGCGGGTATCCGCAGACCAATAATCGAGCCGACAACTTCAAGATTTTTGGCCGCAATATCTATGTCCAGTGCGGCCCTTCCCGTCTTGGGGTCTCTGACCGCTGCACTGGTCGCCTTTATAGATAAGATATCCGTGTCGTCCGCCACGATCTGAACATGGTCGAATTGCAAGCTACCTGCGACCCGGCTCACCTGTCCGGCCACATTCATTATTCCGAGATCTGGCAGCTTCCTGCCAACCAACCCCACCAACCATGGCGTCACCGCACCCGTGATAGCGACATCGGCGGGCCTATTTCCTTGAATGAGGATATTTTCAATCTTCCCGGTGGCTTGCATCGGATGAATGCTTCCGCCCACGCGAAGGTCGATCTGATCGAGATCAAGCTGCTGGAGATCACCGCTTAGCTGTGCGCTGGCAGAAACCGGGCCAAGATCGGGCAGCGTCAGGCCAATCGGTTTGACAGCATCTGCGACCGTTGGTGCACTGGCGCGCAGTTGAAAATCCAATCCTGACATGGCCAGTGCTGGCATTATCTGCAATGCGGTCACGCCGCCAGTCGCCGCGATTGTCAGATCTGTTCCGTCACCGATTTTGAGTTGGGTATTCGAAACTCTAAGCGTCTTTGAACTTCCTGTAAGCGAAAAGCTACTTTCGACGGGCCCAAGGTCTGGCAAATGCGCATTCAATAGGTGTGAAATCACCGTTGACGGCGCGTTGACCCCTGCCTTGATGTCAACGCCATCCATAAACGTCTGGCCGCCAAGGTGCATTCCAGCGATGTCACCAGTTAAAACGATCTTGGTCGACGCGGTAGGCTGCTTTTGTCCGCCGGTCACGGTCAAATTTATGTTTGCGAACTCAGGTGCCGCGAGATTTCGTCTTAGGTCTGCGCTCCCGGTGAGCTGACCTTTGACGGCTGTATCTTCGCCCAATGCCAAGCCGATCTTCGAAACGTCGCTGGATAATGCTGTCACATGAATATCGAGCCCATCGCCATCTGTCGGTTCGGCAATCGTACCTTTCATCGTCAAATCGAGGCCGACAAGCGACATTGCCATATCGACCGGAAAGGGTTTGGTCGACTCCAAGGCATCAGCCAGTGTTCCGGAGCTCCCGGATGCGCTGAAGGCTCTGTCATTCCAGCGTCCCTGGGCATTGAGTTGGTTAAGGGCGTCGACCTCGTCAATCGACAGCGTCGTTAGTTCAACAACAGTCTTAAGACCAGTAACCGTATCGAGATAGCGCCCGGTGAAGTTCTTTAACTTCACATCGCCAAATGCCGGGACCCGAAAGCTCTTGGTCGTTGGTTCGGGGCGCCGCGTATCGTTCGTCCAACTTCTGAGGCCATCCGCATTGATTTCCAAGTTGACTTGCGCATCTGAAACGGCAAGCAGCGGAACCGAAAGCTTGCCTAAGAGAAGCTGTCGTAGCGACATCTGAACGTTAAGGTGACCAATTTGCGCAAGGTACGGTTGCGTCGCCCATGACGGGTTATCGATCCGTACACCCGAGACCGAGAGTGTGGGGTGCATGGAAACGGTTAAAGAAAACGGTCCGTCTATGGCAACTGTCCGGCCGGTGAACCGTTCTGCCAAATAGATCGATATCTTGCGATAATCGTTATCGTCTAGGACCAAAATAGCTATGGTAATCAAAGCGACCAAAAGAGTGACGATAACTCCGAACGCTTTCAAAACCAATTTGATTAATCGAACCGTCATATTCAGTCACTTTTTGGGCAATTGTCGTTTTCCAAAAATTCAAATTAACAGAATCTCGGTTGCAGGCAATTGACTTCACAAAGCATCTAACCTTCGTCAGATGCGGGCAACACGCCCACTTGGCCGGTGAGATGCGCGGCTGTAGAGGGTGGCGCGCCGGGAAAGCCACTTCGTGTTCCCGGCGCTGCTCGTCAAGCTCGAAGCTGTCTGTTTAGAGTCCTTCGAACTTAAAGGGCTCGGCTGGCTCAAAAGCGTCAGTCGAGTCGCCTGCGAAAGTATGCGTTTGCTCCGGACCCAGATCCAAACGCATGACCTGCCCCGACTCAGCCGAAAAGTCGATATCGTTGATGTTCACCCAGAAGGTGTTAGGGGTTCGCGCCGATTCAAAGAAGTACAGTCCGCGCTTGTGGTCCACCACGGTGCGCCACCGGGTCGAGCTGATCTCGGGGCGGTCCGACGTACCGATACCAAGCGGCACCGACGCATTTCGGATTACGCCAAAGACGCTGGCCAGTGCGCGATCTGGACTGGTGTCCTGCGGGACAGCGTTCACATAAAAAGACGCCCGGGCAAAGCGGTCAGCCGCGCGCGACGTACCGGGCAGCATCACTGTTCCGCCGATCTCTTTCCAGTAGGAATTGAGCGCAAGTTGCTTGTCGAACCGGGGAGAGTTGGTCATGACTTGGTACTGACGACCGTGATGCACGAGGGGCTTGCCATCGATATACTCGACGATCGCACTGTCGCCAGTGGCATCGGAAAGCGACAGGTGCAGCGTCGTCAGACGATCCTGACCCGGCACATTCGCTGACACCAAGGTGAATGGCGGATTGCGCAGCACCTCAACCGCCTCGGACACCGTCGCGAAGTTGTCGAGCACGTATTGCGCCCAAGCCGCGATGGTCAAGCCAGGCTTCGTTTCGTCCGAGAACTCCGGATACTCGGATTCCGCCAGCCACAAGAGGTTTGCGACCAAACCTGCCTCGTTCATCCCGTCGGTTGTCGAGACGTCGTAACCCGTCGCCACGACCGAGCCGTATTTGGCGGTCCATTGCAGCGAATTTGGCCCAGCCTCGCCATTTCGTTCCATCCCGCGTGGCAGGGCGTAGAGATTGGTCAGCATAGGCTCGCTCCAGTCCATGGAGCGCGCGGTGATGATCGTGTCGTTCGCGCCGAGATAAACCACACGGGTGCATGCATTCGCCAGCGTTGAAGGGACTAACAAAAAGGCGACACAAGACGCACAGGCAATGCGGCGTACTCGGGAAAGACTGTTCATTCGAAAATCTCCGGTTTTATTGATAGATGTTGGTGTCTCGGGGCGAGGTAACGTGAGTAAACGCAGGAACACCAAAAAACATTTGGTCGCGGGCAGCTCAGATCGATGGCATCGTACCACTGTACCAAACCGTTCACGGGTGAGTGCAGTCGCCAAATTTGATCACCACGATCAAACCACCCCTAAACAGCGCTGCCCTAGATCCGCCATGTAAGCTCAAGCATGGGGCCTACCATGGTCCAGTCGATCTTTGTTCCTCCATCCTCGTAGTCGAGATCCAGGCGACGATAGCCTGCCGACAGGAATAAGTTATCGTTAACTTGATAATTAGCGGTGATCAACGCCTGAATAGTTTGGTCCGAACCGTCCGTGATGGTGTGGATACCCCCGCTCAACGCCTCCCACATAGCTTCCTTCCATTTATGAGAAAGGATCGCACCGTCAATCTGCGGGATCAAACATCTACTTCCTCCGGCGTATAGTCCAAGATATACGCAAAGTGATTTGTCTAATTTCAATGAATTTACTCTCATGCTGTTATTTCGAACCCTGCCAAGATTTTCAGTCGTGTCGCTTTTGAGCGGATTGTTCTTGTCGTCGGCGACCCTGACCCCGTCGCTGATCCCCCGCGACATGCTATTTCAAGGCCTTCTGGCCGGCGTGGCGATGGCAAGCGGCTATCTGATAATGCGCTTTGTCCTGGCTTTATGGAGCGCTTTGGCAGTTCCGATGCTGACGGGCGTGCCAGCAAGGATCGCGAAGATCACCTTGGCAATTCCCGTTTTCAGCTTGTTGGTTTTCTGCGCCGGAGAAGCTAGGGACTGGCAGGACAGTATTCGACTGCGCATGGACCTGCCCGTGCTTGAGGCCACTAGTACGTTGAAAGTTATTGCAGTCGCGCTCGTGGTTTTTCTGGCGCTCTTTCTGATTGGTGTCTTGATCCAACAGCTTTTCGATTTGCTGCGCAACCGGCTCTCGCGCTATATCCCCGAGCGTAATGCCAATGTACTGGGCCTGCTGTTATCTGCGCTGGTAGTGATCGTTGTCACCCGCGATGGCGTCGTCAACAATGCCATGCAAATCCTCGACAAATCTTACGTAGCCGCCCAGCATTTGACCAAACCGCAGCTCGCCGCGCCCACGGCCGGCTGGCAATCAGGTTCAGTACAATCAGAGATTAGTTGGGACCTGATGGGGGAGCCAGGGCGGGAATTTGTTCTTGGCGGCCCGAAGAAAATTGATATTGAGACCTTTAACCAACGTTCGGCCAAGCAACCCCTGCGGATTTACGTGGGGCTTGCCCAGGACAGCGATCCGATGGTGCGCGCACGCTTTGCCTTGGAGGAGATGATCCGGACAGGTGCCTTCCAGCGTAAAATTCTGATCGTGGCCAGCCCGACAGGAACCGGCTGGATGGATCCCGCTAGCTATGATGCGCTGGAATACATGCATGATGGCGACATAGCGACGGTGGCAGCGCAATACTCTTATCTGCAAAGTCCGCTGGCGCTGATCTTTGAAACCGAATCCGGACTTGAACAGGCGACAGCACTAATGCAGGTGGTCTACAAATATTGGATCGAGCTTCCCAAGGAGCATCGGCCCCGGCTTTACATGCATGGGATGTCGCTTGGGGCGTGGTCGTCGATGTTTGCCTTCAACATCTTCCAGATGATCAACGAACCCATCGACGGAGCGCTTTGGGTCGGCCCGCCTTTCTCTTCAACTTTGTGGAATCAGGCAAACTCTGCACGTCGGTCCTCAAGCCCTTATGTCCTTCCCGAAATTGATCAGGGGCAGGTCATCCGCTATTCCAGTCAATTTGGGGAACCCGATCGTTCGGGCGAGCCTTGGGGCAGGATGCGGGTCCTTTTCTTGCAATATGCCAGCGATCCGATTGTCTTTTATTCCCCCTCGACGCTATGGCAAGAACCTATCTGGATGCGCGAAGCGGCGGCACCGGATGTCTCGCCCGCATTGTTTTTCACTCCGATTGTGACCCAGCTTCAACTAGCAGTCGATATGGCGCTCAGCACGTTGCCGCCTGCCGGTTTTGGGCACACCTATAGCACTAAGGATTATATCGACGCCTGGGTAGCCGTCACCGCACCTCAAGACTGGAATGAGGATATGTCCGAAAGACTAAAGAAACATTGCGGCCAAGACCCGCAAATTGGATGCGGAGGTAGACCATAAGTATCGCCCTCTTTTCCGTTCTGGTAGCCTACAGCACGGGGAATCTGTCAGCAGGTCAGAAAACGCCCCAGTAAGAAATTTTCAAAAAGATAACAAAATGCTTTCTAAATTAGTGACATCATGTGCACTTGCGGTCTTTTCGACCCTAGCCGCCATTCCTGCTGCCGCACAGGATGAATGGGTCGGACAGATTACACCCTATGTTTGGGCGGTTGGTGTCAGTGGGAACCTGACTCCCTTTTCTGGCGCGCCTGACCTATCATTCAACAGAAGTTTTTCCGAAGGCAGGGATGATCTTGAGGGCGCTTTTTTTCTGACTGGATTTGCCCGCAGGGATCGTTTGGTGGTGCTGGCGGATGTCAGCTATTCCTCCAGTTCTCGGGGTGGCCGCATCCCACCGGGCATTCCGGTCGAGGGGGAGTTGCAACAACGCTCGATGACTCTGGCCGCGGGCTGGCGCGTCCACAAAGAAAAATCCTGGTCTCTGGATGTGCTGGGCGGGGCGCGGCTCTGGAACATCAAAGCCAACATTGATGTCGCGGGTTCGCGATTGGCCAGGGTCGAGAAAAGCTTTACCGATCCGGTTCTGGCCCTTCGCGCCAATATCCAGCTGGGACCGCGTTGGTCGGCCATTGCCTATTTTGATGTCGGCGGTTTCGGCGTCGGTTCGGACCAAACTATTCAGGCGTTGATCACCGCTAATTATCAAGTTAACGATAACCTATTCCTGTCGGCAGGCTATCGTCGCCTGGATGTCGATTACGAGAATGGAGGGACAAAGATCGATTGGACCATGGAAGGCCCCCTGCTTGGGCTTACATGGCGGTTCTAGGGCAGCCCTGTTTAGGGGGGGATTGATCGTGGTGATCAAATTTAGAGACTGCACTCATCGCACGCAACGAGGCCATGCGGGCATCCAAATACCTCGGCCGCGCGATCTGGCAAAACTGGAGCCAATACCACCGCCGAAGCCGTGCCGAAACGAAGATGCACTGTATGAAACTCTTGGGACAGCGCCTCATGGCGCGGGACTTTGACCGACATGTTGCAGAGGTTCAGGTCCGTATTGCAGTCATGAACGGCTACACCGCGCTCGGCATACCCGTCACGGAAACCATGGGATAGCTGTGTCCGGGGAAAGGGGGAGTTCGTTCAGAAACGACTTTATGCAACAGAGTCTACAAGAACGGGTTTGGATTCAGAGTCGGCCAAATTTTCTACTATGGTAATTATGTTGCAATTTGCCATACACATTGGCTATGCAATGCCACATCTTGTGGTGATTTTTCCGTTTCATTCTGAGGCCTAACCGACAATCTCTTATAGAATTCTTAAGAATGAAGGTGGGCCGGTTCTCGTGCGATGCGTCATTTACCAACGCCCGGGACGCTGTTTGGCATTGCATGTTTTGCCCTGTTCACATTTATTTGGCGCGGAATTGACGAAACGGCCTGAATCGATCTGACGTCGTCCCTCAGTGCAACCACTGCCAACGACCAGAGACCAGAGATCAGATGTCAATCAATCACGAAGATCATTTACCCACGCGCACACCCGAGCAGATCTTTATTCAAAGTGCCATTCGCCTCGGCGCATTGCTTTTGTTCGTGTATGTGTCTCTCGCGATAGTCCGACCATTCGCAGGTATTCTTGTTTGGACGATCATTCTGACGGTCGCTACGCACCCAGTCTATTTGTGGCTGAAGGCCCGGTTCGGTGGACGCGGGAAATTGGCTGCGGCACTGCTGACTGTTGTTCTGATGGTTCTGTTGATCGGCCCGATTGGGGCCCTCAGTTCCAGCCTCGTGATCACCCTCGAACAGTTGGCCGTTAGCGTGAGAGATGGGGGCATCAGCCTACCCGACCTCCCCACACAAGTGACGGCCTTGCCGGTTGTCGGCTCATTCCTGGACAAGAACTGGACTCTGTCCGGCACCGATCTGCACGGGCTGTTCAAGCAATATGGGCACACGCTCGTGCGACCGGGGCAATGGTTACTTGAGGCTGTCGAAAGGCTCGCAAAAGGCATATCCGTCTTCGCTGTGGCCGTGATTGCAACAGGGTTCTTGCAAGAGGCCGCCCCCGCGCTCGGGGCATACACCCGTAAATTGGCGCTGCGCGTCGCGGGCCCACGTGGAACCACCTTTGTCGACCTCGCAATCGTGACAATACCCAACGTCGCACAAGGGATCATCGGTATTGCGGTCATGCAGGCCATCGCGATCGGGTTGGCGCTTCTGTTGACCGGTGTCCCCCATGCCGGGCTGCTTGCCGCCGTGGCCCTTGTGCTGGCGATCTCACAGATCGGGGCAATCGTGCTCATTTCCCCTCTTGTGATTTGGGTCTGGATTACCAAGGACTGGATGGCTGCACTGCCGTTCACGCTTGCGATGGTGCCGACCTATGCCCTTGAAAGCATAGGCAAGCCGATGATCATGAGTCGCGGGCTTGATACGCCGATGATCGTTATCCTGATCGGTGTTCTGGGCGGGGCCATCGTTTACGGCCTGCCGGGACTCTTTATTGGTCCAATCGTTCTGGCGGTTTTTTACGAGTTGGTTTTATGGTGGGTCGATTCAGACGCGCAAAAAGATCAGAATTGAACAAACGACCGCGCCCCGAACAGGCGCACAGAGGCTTGTCGGGGATCATCAATTTGATGACCGCGATTCAAACGCAATCGGCCCTGATGCAAACATGATCCATCATCAGCTCCGGACAGCTGCCGTTTCCCGTCCAAGCAGAGGTCCATGTATTCGAGTTCCATTCTCGCTTTATACCTCGCAGGCCGCACCCTGATAAGTCGTTCGTTTCCTGCCGCATCGACTATCGCGAGCAACGATCAATTTCAAAGTTGAGGGCAGCGCCAAGAGCAACAACAAATGCTGAGTAATAGATCCAAAGCATCAACACGACAGCCGCGGAGAGAGTGCCGAACGTTACGCTGTAATGGCTGAAGTGGTTCACATAGTAGGAAAACCCCACCAAAAGAACCAGCCACGACACGGTCGCAAGTGCGGCGCCTGGAGCCAATGCCCGCCTGCTTAGTTTTCCGTGCTCCGGCCCGAATCTGTACAACAGAAGGAAACTTCCAAAGATGACTGTCATAAGAAAAGGCCACCGACCCCATAGTGCCAGATCGTTCATGGCCCTGGGAAAAGGAAGATGCCTGATCAACAGCGGGAGAAAAGTGAGTGCTGCGAGACAAGAAATGAAGAGAAGCAACGCCCCAATTGTCAGCCCTACGGCCAAAATGGTTCGGTTAAAGAAACTTCGCGACGTCGTTTCGTGAGATGCAAAATTGATCAAAAGGATCAGATACTTGATGCCCCGTGATCCCATATAAAGCGATGCCAGGGTAGAGAAGAGCAATCCGATCGTGAGGTTCGAGATTGTGCTTAAGCCGAGTTCCTTCAACTGTTCATCAAGAAGCTGATACACGCTCTCCGGCAGGAACGGCCGAAGTGTCGCAAATTGTGCCTCGATCTCCGACGGAGAGAACGCAAGGCCGTAGATCAGCACGAATATAGCTAGGATGGGAAACACAGACAGAAAGCCGAAAAAGCCCACGCTCGCGCAGTGCGATCCTGTCTCAGATTGCTTCATCGTGGTCCAAACCCTGAACGCGATTTGATATATATCTGTCTTCTGAATAGCCCGTTGGTCGAAGGGATGCTCTGGAACAGGCATGGTTTCTTGTCCTCATAGATCTGGTTCTGGGATAAAGCCTATACTCGTCAGATTGTGCTTAGGGCCAGCCGCGATTTTATTTAGCCGTGTTGTGATGTTCCGAATTTTGGTTGCATTGCCTGACGAGTGGAGACCCCAAAAGACAAAAAACAGAGGTGGTCGTAGTTTTTCAACCCGTATGCAGCCAACACAAAGAGCTCAAGGAATGGTATGGCGGGACGTTGTTGCAGGGATCGTTGTCAGCCTGATACTGAGATTACTCGTTCCCCTTCAGGATGTTGGGCATGCCGCACAAATAAATGCTGACCGCCGTGGTGAAATCCCGGTGGTCCGACAGCCCTACCGGGTCTGCTGGACCAAATAGCCAGCCCGCTCGCCCAATTTCTGGCAGACGGTGCATACGACGGCGACCCAACACACGACCTTCTTGCCGTGCGCTTCGGAGCGATGATTGAGGTCACAATCCCTCCTCCCAAGAATGCCAGCCCGAGCCATAATGCGGCACAGAATCCGGCGGCACGTGACTGGGATATCGCCGAGATCGCAGCCCGCGGGCGGATGGCCTGGCAGAAAGTCACTGGCTAAATTCAACGCAGCCTGGGCGAAACTCTCATGGGCCGCCAGAAAGCCGTCAATGGGTCCAAAATTAAGGCTCGCCCCTTCGAGAGTCAGAAAACAGGATCGGCGTCCGAGTTCTCAACCGGATGACCGGGCTTGACCGCCCGCGTTTCTCGAACGCACCGCCTGAAATCCGTCTCCAGTAGGGCGCGTTTTGAGTTGCAGTTGATCTGTGCAACACGGCCATAAATGAGAGAAATATCTCCTGCGGACAATGGGGATATACTGTGAATTACTTAGCGCCCGGAGCGCGCCTTACCGCAGGGATCATGCCAAACCACCTGCGCAACAACGCCGTCAGACACCAAGCGTTTCAGGCGAATTAACGCTCCGCCCGGATCACAGGCGTATCGTCAGAAAGCAGAAGCAAACTGCCCGCGTCATCTATATCGAAGCGCTGCACAGACGCCAAAGTATCCAAGAATAGCTGCTCTTGCTCCGTCAGCGCGGTATCACAGGCCATCTGCGTGACCGCCAGAGAGCCTATGCCCAAGGCACCATCACCTTGCATCCAAAACGGACCAGTATAGCGATTGCAACCGGTCGAGCCATAAATTTGCATATCATCTGTGATCGAGATCAATGGAGCGTTGTCCGCTTCCACTACAGGTTCTCCATTTATACTTGACACAGTCCACTGTTTTTCCTCGAGCAAGCTCATGCTGTTGCCGCCGCAACCCTTGAGCGTGCCGTCTGCCGTGGTCAGCTCGGCCGTCTGAGGGAACACGCGCCCAGTCATATCGTCACGACAAATTTTGTCCATCACGCTGAATTCCAGCCCGAACTGCGCAAACCTGTAGCGATAGCCACCGTCGATGAGCGTCAGTTCCGGCAGGCGCAGATCAAGCCTCTCTTCGCCATAATTAAGGCTCATCAAAATACGGCTGTCAGCGATGGCAACAGTCCACCCAGGCTCGTTACCTTGCGCAATCCAGGCAGTTTGCGCTTCTTCAGGTATTATCACGCAATCTGCGAGGTCATTTCCGTCAAGCGTTACCATTGCCCGGTCGCCTTTGCTCCAGAAGATGTTCAAACCATCTTCTGCTTCGAATTTCGCGCCATCGGCTGAGATCGTCTCTTTCAGGATATAAATGCGCTCATCCGTTTGCACCACGGCCTCATCATCGCGAAAGCCCACATCAAGATCGATGTCACCGCATGTGTACTTGCTCTCAAAGCCAATCGGCTCAAATCCAACCATCATGATCTTACCAAGGTCGACACTTTCAGCCCCGGCGTCGATGGTGATCGGGTCGCTGACCCAACGGGGGAGACCGTCAACCCGGATGGCTGCGCGAACCGTGGCATTCACCCCAGCCAGGATATCAAACGAAAACGGCCAAGGAACCTGCTGCTCGTTGGCATCCAGATCAACCGCCCCAAGATCAGCGCCCTGAAATCCAGTAGCTTCGACTGATAGTGAAGAGTTTGGCGGCAACGCCATGCGTTCACGATAGACTGCAGAACCGGAAACTTTACGCTGCTCCTGTGCACCCGCTCCAGTTGCTGCAACCGTCGCAAACAGGAGTATCAAGCTAGAACGCAACATAAACTATTCCTTTCTTACAATCGCGCGTCGCGTATAGCAGACCTGAGCATCTACGAAACGGCATTTTCGATGCTGACTGGTCTTCTTGTCCAAGTGCGCCTCGTGATTTACCGCAATTGATGTGGTTCGATCCCCATACAGCCGGAACACCACCACCGCCGTCAAAAATTCAACAATGCCGCGATACAAGTATACCCGCACAAGAGCGAGGCAGTTGCGCCAGACGCGGCGATGACGAGCGATGTGCAACACCGAACTTCGTATGCTTGGAGGATCACAGAAACCAACCAGGGCAATATACTCTTGATCTGCAAGCATGGTCCTGCAATCTTAAATTCATGCGGAAAGCGACCTGGGGAATGTCGATTCATGCCTTGTTGGATCAAAAATAGTCACGACTTTCATCTGCAATTTTGATGGTTTCGCATTCTCTGCCAAATCCGACACGCCCACGTCCTAATTTGGCCTCTCTGTAATACTCAAACCAGGATCTCAGCAGAACCGTAAACGTGGGGAAGCGCGGATATGATCGGAAGATGTCGCATAGTCTTGATACGTCACCCCGCCAAGCTCGTATTCGTGAGAAAGACAGCCGTGATTTATGACAAATGTACGATCGGGACATCTGGAAAGATAAGCCGATCAAGTTTCATCCCAACTATGGCTTTTCTACTGCTTGCGCTGACAGGCTGTGCCGCGCCTTTGTCACCGGACTTGGAGCAATCTCTTTCAGTCGTTGTCCCGACGAAGGTCGATTTCGCCGATCTTGAATATTACGCAAAGCGTTCCAAGGCTGCGTACGATTCAGTTTCGGATATCCGCAAAGCATTCCCGTTGGCCACACGGATTGTGACGGTTAAATCCGTCGGCGTCCAGTATTTCATCGAAACTGATTTGACCAACAGAAATCAGACTCTGTCGATCCGGGGCACGGCACAAAAACCGAATGTCTGGGAAGACATCGAAATTGCCCTCCTGCCCGACAGAATTATAGGTATTCCTTTGCATCGCGGATTTAGAGATGATGCATGGGCAGTCTACACCGATGCGTCCCCTTATCTGCGAAAGGACTTACCGATACGCGTGACGGGGCATTCGCTCGGGGGGGCCGTTGCGGTGATCGTGGCCGCCTATCTCGAACGGGAAGACTACGATGTAGACCGTGTCGTCACCTTTGGCCAACCCAAGGTCACATCCAAGAGACCCGTTGATGATCCTGTTGATTTGATCACACGGGTTGTAAACGAGGAGGACATTGTACCCATGATTCCACCAAACGCTCTGGGCAGGAAGTACCAGCACTTCTCGCCTGAGGTTATTCTCATGGATGGCCCTGACTATGTCTATCTACCAGAGCATGATGCCAACCGTGTATCTGTCGGCGAATTTTGGCGAAATATTAGCCACCTTTCTGTTAAAGATCACCAGATGGATAAATATCTTTCAAATATCAAAGAGAAGGTC
Organism: Sedimentitalea sp.; assembly: GCF_039973035.1. Lineage (NCBI taxonomy): Bacteria > Pseudomonadati > Pseudomonadota > Alphaproteobacteria > Rhodobacterales > Paracoccaceae > Sedimentitalea > Sedimentitalea sp. Next base: position 877 of record NZ_JBDWLR010000065.1, on the reverse strand, counting down.
AGAGCCGGATCGAAACAGATACCATATTCTGTCCGACAGTCATCTGACACGTCAGCGGGTCATATCTGAACGGTTGTCTCGCTAACTTTCGGAGTTCCGTTGCGTCCGGTTCCAACCTGGTCCAATTGGCGCGACTTCAGAAGCCGGTAGCAGGATTGAAGAGTTGATCAGTTTCAAAGGCGCGCAGTACCCGAAATCCGTGATCCTGTACGCCGTGTATTTCTACGTCCGCTTTCCCGTTTCGTATCGCGATCTCGAAGAGATCATGGCAGAACGTGGCGTCGATTTGGGTCATGCGACGCTCAATCGTTGGGTCGAGAAATATGTGGACGCGATTGCCGAATAAGCCCATCTCTGGAAGTCACCGACGGGCCGCTCGTGGCGAATGGATGAGACCTATGTCAAAGTAAAAGGCGAGTTGGCCTATTTGTACCGAGCAATCGACAAACAGGGAACACCCTTGATTTCATGCTGTTTGAGCGTCGCGACGAGTCCGCAGCGACCGCGTTTTTCATGAAAGCCAACGGAAATAACGGCTGGCCAGACAAAGTTGCAATCGACAAGAGCGGATCGAATATCCCTCAGCCAGTTTACTGGCAACATCGTGTTGGTGTCGTCACATTTTCTTCCGGCCTGCCAAGAATGCTGATGTGGAGACCGTTCAATTGTATGGAGTGCAATCTTCGAGGGTTGTGATGGAGTGGACATCCCCTGATCTCTTCTGATAGGTTTGGGAGTGAACAGCCCCACTTGAGTGGTCCAAATTGAGAGTTAGTGCATGAATGGCCTTTGGTCCATCTGAACGATGGCCTCTGGCGCAGGTGGGCGGTAGCCCAGAGCACTATGGGGTCGTTTGGTGTTGTAATGGTTCCTCCAT
>NZ_JBDWLR010000064.1:0-14704 GCF_039973035.1 Sedimentitalea sp. | reverse complement strand
CGGCGGGCAAAAAATCTGCTTTAGCACCAACGGAATTGCAGTGACGCCGGAGCGGCCCACACTTGTTCTGGTGCACGGTGCCGGAGGGTCCAAACTCGACTGGCCGCAATCTTGGCGGAGTGTGGCCGAGGCGACTGCCCCTTTTGGCCTTCCCTCAATGACGGCTGTTCTGCCCGGTCAAGGGGGGCAAGCGCTGCACGCGCATCCCGTGATTGCGATTGATCTTACGGGCCATGGTGGCTCGGGTGGTCAAAGCCTGAGTGAAATCGACAGCTACGGTGCAGTTGTGATCAGGTTCATTGAAGCGCTTGGTTTAGAAAACGTCTGCCTAGTGGGGCACTCAATGGGTGTCGGCGTTGTCTTGTCAGCCGCGTTGCAATCGTGCGCGCGGATTTCCTCACTCTGCCTGATCGCCGGGGCGGCGCGCATGCCAGTCACACCCGAATTGCTGAAGGGGTTGCAGAACCAAACCGAAGATACCGTCGCCGCCATCGCCCGCTCTTGCTGGCACAAATCAACGCCAGAACACTTCGTGAAGACCACACAGCAAAGGATGATGTCTGCCGGAGGAAACGTTCTGCTGAACGATTTCACGGCATGTTCAAAACTGGACCTGAGCGCAAAGTTGGCAGCGCTTCAAGTCCCGACATTGATCCTTGCATCGCAGGAAGATCGCTTGGTGAAAACCGCTGAAATCAATGCCATGGCGCAAGCTATTCCAAAGGCTCAGCTTCAAATCTTCCATGAATGCGGACATTTCCTTCATGTTGAACGCGCGTCAGTGGCCGCGGCTGCACTCGCAGGGTTCCTTGCGAACGCAGCCTAGTTGCCAAGTCATTCCGCAGCAATGGGTTTGGTCGGGATGTCCACCAGCTTGCCGCGTGGGATCAGGCGGTCAGCGTCATACATCGGCAGGGTGCAGAGCTCACCGCTTTGGGTGGACCCATCGGCGCAGAGTACCTTGACCTGCGTGCCGGGACCCTGTGCGGGGTCGTCCATGCGCACGATGCAGACACCGCAGCCCAGATAGGGCGAATAGCCCGAGGAGCAGACTCGACCGACCTCTTTGCCATCAATGGTCATGACGCGTCCAAGCTGTGCGACACCGCCGGTGACCCGCATGCCCCATGTGCGGCAGGATTTATCGGCGGCCTCCAGCGCTTTGCGGCCAACAAAATCGCGATCATCAAATGCGACAAAACCGCCAAGACCCGCCTCGAACGGCGTCGTGTCCGCCCCGAAATCCGACCCAGCGTTGAGCAACCCGGCCTCGATCCGCCGCGCGCGGAATACTGGTGTTCCGGTCAGCAGAATGCCGAAGGCAGCACCTGCCTCCATGATCTTGTCACCGATGGCGGGGATGTCAGTGTCGGGCAGCATGTAGACTTCCCAGCCTAATTCGTTGGTGAAGCCCGAGCGGCTGATCCAGCAGGCCTGCCCCGCGATGGAAACCTCGGCGCAGTCGAAATAGCGGAAAGGATCGGGCATGGGGCCGTCCAGCACAGCAGCCAGCAAGTCCAGCGACCGTGGGCCTTGAATCTGGCTGACCCAGACATTCGGGTCGTGGATTTTCACGTCCAGCCCTTCGGCGTGTGCCTTGTACCAACTGAACAGGTCGCCGTCGGCCTGCGCCATCCAGAACCTGTCTTCCGCAAGCCGCAGCAGCACCCCATCCGTGATCATGCCGCCATCGTGATAGCAGGCGAACTGATAGGAACAGCGCCCCGGCTTCACCTTGCTGACGCTGCGGGTGAACACTTTGTTCAGCAGGGTTTCGGCATCTGGCCCGCTAATCTCGATTGGCAATTCGCCGGTGTGGCGAAAAATTACGTTGGTGCGCACCGCCCAATACATCTCGTCATCCGTGGCCGTGTCGAGTTTCTCCGGCGTCAGGCGCGAGTTGTAGAGCGTGTATTCGGGATCATAGGGCAGCTCCATGTAGCTCAGCGGATGTGCAGGCATGGTGCGGGCCAATTCGCGCGGGCGCGCGCCCTGATTGGGGAGCGCCTTAGCGACGAAGCGGAAGTGGGAAAGGTCAGTTGTCATATTGTTCACCGTTCAGAGTTGTTAGACGCCTGCGGGTGATCTTCGACAAGGACAGATGGGTGCCACGCATTAAGTTGGCAATATTGGACCAATTGCGCTCAGCGCAAATCTAATGATTTGCACAAGTCGTTCGAAAAAATTAGACAATAATCATGCGCTTTCGTTCTTATGATGCCCTCAAGATCTTTGATGCCGTTGCCCGCACTCTGTCGATGACCAAGGCGGCGGACGAGATGCATCAATCGAAAGGGTCGATCAGCTACCAAATCAACAAGCTTGAAGCCGAGCTAGGCTTTCGCCTGTTCGAGCGCGCGCACGCGAAACTCGAACTGTCCGAGGAAGGCCGCAGATTGTGGCACGTGTCCCAAACGGCCCTGAGCCAGATCGACCGTGAAATCGAAGACCTGCGCGGCACGGCCTCGGGTGCCGTGACCGTTGGCGCACTGACCTATTTCTCGTCGCGCTGGCTGTCACCAAGGCTCACCCGTTTCTTCGAGGCCAATCCCGGTATAAGCCTGCGCATTGAGCCGATCAATTCCGTCGACATGATGAGGTCGGCGAAGGTCGACATGGCAATCCTCTGGGGAATTGGCGGCTGGGAGGGTCACAAGAGCGAACTTCTTCTGTCCCTGCCCGCTGTGCCAACCGCCAGCCGTGCAGTTGCTGAGCAGGTCAGGCAGCTTGGATTGGCCGAAGCGGTCAAACAGCTTCCGCTCTTGGGTGACAGCTCCGGCGATGCGGGGTGGCGCGCCTGGCACAAAGCTGCGGGGCTACCTTACGCCCCCAGCCGATCCAGCCTGACGATCCCTGACTCGGGCAGCCGCGTGCAGGCGGTGGTGGATGGTCAGGGGTTGGCGCTTTGGGATGATCTGATCGCGCCAGAAATTGACGACGGAACACTTGTCAGATTGTCCGACATCCGAGTTGAAAATGCGGGTTACTTTGTCATTTTCACGGATCAGCCGATGTCTCAGGGCGCGCAAGGCTTCTTGGACTGGTTGCGGGCTGAAAATGATCGCAGCGAGAGGCGGGCTTGAAATCCTGTGGACGTTAAGCTCATGAACGGCGGTTTCAGGGAAATTTGCAAGAACACCGCGCGCTCTGCGCTGAATTTACCAAGGTTTTCTGCGTCAGCGAAAGAGGCAAAAGCAAAAAGGCGGGATTGTTCCGCAATTTTCGAATTCATGGATTCAGATTTGCTGCGCGTTGCATGAACGGCTGCTGTTTCCGCTGCCAGGCAGCATAAAACCTTTCGCCGCTTCGGAAAAATCTCTGCTGCGAGCGCACGCAGCGAGAAATCGCCACTTCTGCAATGGGCTGATATTGTTGAAAAACTCCGTTTTTGACGAAATCGGTGAATTTTTTGCCCGTACAGCGCGACCAACTCTTCGAGGCCAGGGGTTCGGCCAAATTGGACTTTTGCCGATCATGTGGCAGCTCACTGCGCCTCATGCCAAATCTCATCTGACTTTTCGGTATCATGGGTTCTTTCCGAAAAATTGCGACATCTGAAATTCGGAGTTTTTCAACAGAATCGGCTCTTCGGTTGCACTAGCTGCGGGCGACACGAACGTCTGCAATGCACGCCGGGTTCATTCAACCACACCAGTACAGAAAAAGGGGAACCGTGATCCCACGGCTCCCCTTTCGGTTCAGATCGTCTCCCCCTCGCGCGCCGATTAGGCGACCAGCGACAGCCCCTTGCCCGCGTCCTGCGGCTGCTCACCACTGTCGATGAACGGGATGATCGAGAAGGTCTGCCCGCCGCGCTGCTCTTCGTTCTGCACGGCGTTGACGCGCAGGTCGCCATCGGGCGTGTTGATCAGCAGCGACAGGTAGTCATTGCCCGTGCGGTTGCTTTTGGCCATCCACGCCGAGCCGACGCGGATCGGCGTGCCCCGGGGCGAGCTGACCTCGATCCGGTAATCGGGGTGGGTCTCCTCGGATTTATAGCTGTTCTCGATCAGCATGAACTCCAGATCGAACATCATGTTGGCGATGTAGCCGGTGAAGGCGTTGTCCGCGTCCATGGCGGTGAGCTCGCCCGAGATCGAGCCGGATTTCATCAGGCCGTTCGAGACCAGCGGGATGATCTCGAATTCGCCGCTCTCGGCCGCGCGCGCCTCTTTCGTCTGCACCGCGTTGACCCGGAACGGACCCAAGCCGACATCGATCTGCATCGAGATGTAGGGATTGCCGCTGGTATTGCCGGTCTCGTTCCAGGCCGTGCCGATGCGCACCTTGCGGCCTGATTTGTTGACTGCCGTCACGTCGTAATCCGGGCTGCGTTCGGACATCTTCGGGCGGTTTTCAAGCTGGATGGCGATATCGAAACGTGTCGAATGGATCATGCCGGTGTACTGAGCGGCTGCGGTCTCGACGTTGCGGGTGAGGGTTCCTGCTAACATGGGATGGTTCCTTTTGGATTGGCCGGTGCCTGACGTTCTTGCCAGCGCATCCGGGATTGCTTTCTCGACCCCTTGAGGGATCACAAATCAGAAAGCCTGCTTTCCTTTCAGCCCCGCCCACGGGTCAAAGCTGCCGTCCGAGTGGGAATGCCCCCGCGCCTCCGGGTGCAACGCCCCGCCCTGCCCGTCTGGTCTTGATTGGCTGCCCGGATTTTCCGCGCCGTCCTCCGATCGCGCTATGAAGAACTCCGCCGCTTTTCCGTTCAACCCGTGCCCGCCCCGGTCGGTCAGACCGATGCAGCTACCATTCGGCAAATAGGTGATGAGGTACTGACCGAGCCGATCTTTGTGCACAACGTACCCGGTATTGGCCCAGTGAACGGTCTGGCCGGCATCGACGGCGGCCTTGATGTCTTCGAGTGTCATGATCTTTCCCCCCTTGCCTATTCTGCTGCTAATGAAGCGGCATCTGGTGCCTGCCTCACGATCCGGGCCAGAATGGTTCCCGTGTCGATCCCGTCCCCATGCGGCAGGAACACCCGCAGCTGGAAGGCAATGATCTCGGTGAAACACCCCATGGCCTTGAGGCCGTCGATCATGCCCCGATCCGCACCGCCCAACTCAAGGCGCATCTCGCCTGCGACGCGGCGACGGGTCAGGGTCAGACCCCGGCCCAGATCGACAGGCGCGGTGGTGCCGAGGGCGGCGGTCAGCATCTCCCGCGGTGTTTGCGGATTGGAGACGAGGAAGCGTGCGCGTAACGCTGCCTCCCCTTCCTCGCTCAGCGTCCGCCCGATCATCGGCGTCGCCCCGTCGGGCGTGACCCGGTAGATGCGCTCATTCGTGGTCGGAATATCCTTCCAGATCGGCAGCAGCAGCCCGGTCAGCAGGTAGAGCTTGGTCGTGGTGGTTTTTGGCAGGGATGCAGCCTCGGCATCCCAAAGTCCTGCAAACTCGGGCCTGCTGATCTCTTCCCAGGCCGAGGACTCGAACCGCGCCTCCTCCAGATAGCTCGACCCGTTTGGCCGCACCACCTTGCGCATCAGCGTGACGATGTCCTCGTCATACATCTGCATGGGCCGCGCCGAGATCAGCGCCGCGCGGCCGGAAGCGCGGTTGACCATGGGCAGCTTGTCGGGATTGCGCGACAGCGCGTCATCCGCCGACAGCACGTGCACCGGGTCCGTCACCTCAAGTCCGATGATCCGCGTGACCGCACCGGATTTCGGGCAGGTCCAGAGATCCTCGGTGGAGACCTGTTCGATCTTTTCGCCACGCAGGGTCTCCACGCCGAGATCGAGCGTGCCGGCCGCGCGCGCCCGTTCGGTCTGATCAGCGATCCGGCGCATGAACTCGGCAAAGAGCGCGTTCTGCATGTGGATGGGAAGGGCCAGAACCCGGTTCAGAAACCGCTGGATCGGGGGAAGCTCCTCAAGGAGCACCCCGTCCTTGTCGATCAGCCGCAGGGCCGTCCAGTCGGTGAAGCTCTCGTAGCTCATCGCCTCAGCGCGCCCGGCGGCAAGATCGGCGAAATACCCACGCAGCGCCGCCCGTGCGATCGGGCTTTCGAGATTGTCCTCCTCGCGGAACATGCCGTGCGAGCCGGTCTCGCGCTGACCCTTGGTCAAGGCCCCCAGCTGGTCGAGGCGCTTGGCTATAGTCGAGGTGAAACGCTTCTCGCCATGCACATCCGAGGTGCAGACCCGGAAGAAGGGCGCGCTGACCTGAGCCGAGCGATGCGTGCGCCCGAGCCCCTGGATGGCCGCATCCGCGCGCCAGCCGGGCTCCAGAAGATAGTGCCGCCGCCGCTTCTGGTTCTTCGCCGTTTGTGCCGCATGATAGGACCGGCCCGTCCCGCCCGCATCGGAAAAGATAAGGATATCCTTTTCGCCGTCCATGAAGGCTTGGGTCTCGGATGAATTGCTGCTGGCGGCGCGCTTCTCGATGAAGAGATGACCATCCTCGGCCTTCAAAGGGCGGATGGACCGACCCGTGACCTCTGCGACGGCCTCGTCGCCAAAAGCCCAGAGGATCTGATCGAGCGCCGAGGGGATCGGCGCCAGCGTCATCAACTCCATCATGGCCGCATCGCGCAGGGCGAGCGCCTCGCGCGAGACGACGAGCGCGCCGGTCTCATCCCGCAAGGGTTCCGCCACCATATTGCCGTCGACCTCGACCAGCTTTTGCGCATGGATCGGGAAGGCCTGTTCGAGGTAGCCCAGGACGTAATCGCGCGGCGTCAAGGCACCCTCGACGAGTTCATCCTCGGGGTCCATCGTCTCAAGCCGGCGTTTCAGCAGGCTCTCGCCTGTCGAAACCACCTGGATGACGCAAGCCTTGCCCGCTGCCAGATCGTCCTTGATCGCGCGGATGATGGTCGGGGCTTTCATGCCCATCAGGAGATGGTTGAAGAAGCGCTGTTTCGTGCTCTCGAAGCGGGACTTGGCCGAGGCGCGAGCGGCCGAGGCATTGGTCTCGCCAGAGGCGTCGTTGACGCCGGTCGCCGTCAGCGCGGCTTCGAGATTGTGGTGGATCGTTCGAAACGCACCCGCATAGGCGTCGTAGATCTCGATCTGGGCCGAGGTGAGCGCGTGTTCGAGCACGTCATATTCCACGCCGTCGAAGCTGAGGGCGCGGGCAGTGTAGAGCCCGAGCGTCTTGAGATCGCGCGCGACCACCTCCATGGCAGCGACACCGCCGGCTTCCATCGCAGAAACGAAGCTCTCGCGGCTTGGGAAGGGGTATTCGGGGCCCTGCCCCCAGAGCCCCAGCCGCGCGGCATAGGCCAGGTTGTGCACGCTCGTGGCACCCGTGGCCGAGATGTAGAAGACGCGAGCGCGGGGTGCTGCCAGTTGCAGCCGCAGGCCAGCAAGGCCCTGCTGGGAGGGTTTGACCCCCCTGCCCTGCTCGGACCCGGCCGCGTTCTGCATGGCATGGGCCTCATCAAAGGCCAGTACGCCTTCAAAGTCTTCGCCCATCCAGCCGAGGATCTGGCTCAGTCGCGTGGTGCCGCATTTGCCCGCGGACCGCAGCGTGGCGTAGGTGACGAAGAGGATTCCGTCGCCCATCGGGACGGGCTGATCCGGTTTCCATTTGGAAAGTGGCTGAATGTCGGCAGGCGAGCCGCCGAGATCGGTCCAGTCGCGGATCGCGTCCTCAACGAGCGTGGCGGATTTGGAGACCCAGATCGCCTTCCTGCGTCCGGCCAGCCAGTTGACAAGGATGAGCCCTGCGCATTCGCGCCCCTTGCCGCAACCGGTGCCGTCGCCGAGGAAGTAACCAAGGCGATAGGCCCGTGCATTAGGGTCATCATCGGCGCGCGTCAGCTTGGTCTGGTCGTCATCGATGATAAACCGACCGGGCAGGTCGCGCCCATGGGCATCATGCGCCATGATGATGGTCTCGAGCTGCGCCTCGGAGAGATCTCCCTCCTCGATCAACCGTGTGGGCAGGCGCAAGTCATCACTGCCCGTGTTTGAGGGCATGGGCGGGGCAACCGAGGCCATGGCGATGCTTTCAACGAGCGGCGTGGGATGTTCCTGCGCACCCGCGATCTCGATCCGCTGCGGACGGTAGCGCGCATAGATGTCCGAGACCGGCGTGTTGTCGCGCGGGATATCAAGGCTCGTGAAAACTAGCGGGACAACGGCATTGGCCCGGGGTTTGGAGGCGGCGACAGGCGCAGCGGCGGTCTTGCGCGGAGCAGAGGATGGAACGGTCGGCCGCCCGTTAGGGATCGCCGCTGCCTGTTGTACGGGGCGCATCTCGGTCCGGGTCGCGGCCACAGCATCAACATATGCCAAGGCTTCATCCAGATCCCGCACAGGGACGCGGATCATTTCGCCGCCCTCCTGCACCTTGTCGAAGACCATGAGCTGGGTTTCGACAGAGGTGCCGAGCTTGCGGTAGACCTGCCCCGGCATCGTCAACGCCAAGCGCGGCGTCAAGAGACCGCAGGCGCGGGACCAATGCGCGGCATCGCGTTCGGGCGTGAATCCCGGCGGCATGATCGCCACAAGCCGCCCGCCGGGTGCCAGACGCTTTGCAGCCGCGATGAGATGCTTGGCGGCGATGTGTTTGTCCCGGGAGCGGTCGACCGAGGAGGCGAAGGGCGGATTCATCACCACGACGTCGGGTAGAAGCGGCGACTGCAGCAGATCGTCGATATGCTCGCCGTCATGGCCCGTCACCTCGCCGCCGAAAACCGCGCGCAGGAGGCGCTGGCGAAAGGGGTCGATCTCGTTGAGCAAAAGCGTGGCACCAGCCCGGGCGGCGAAAGCGGCCAGTGCACCGGTGCCCGCCGACGGCTCCAGCACGGTCTCGCTCTTGCGGATCGCCCCGGCCCGCAAGACCAGCGCCGCGAATGGCAGCGGCGTGGAAAACTGCTGCAGACGGATCTGCTGCTCTGACCGGCGGGTTTCCGTCAGCAGCCGCGAGGCAAGCAGCTTTGCAGCGGCGATGTCATCTGCCACGCCGTTCCCACGCAGCAGCACTTGGACAGCCGCGGCCTGCATCAGGTCATAGGCCATGCGCCAGTCCCAGGCACCGCCGGCATCGCTGCCATGAAACGTCTCGCGCATGATGCGCGCGAGCGCTGAGCTACGCAGGGGTTGGTGGTCGATCTCCGCGCCGATCTGCGCGAGCGCAGAGGCGAGGTCAGGGTGGGAGATCGAGAGAGCCGGGTTTGCCGGTTTGGGCTTGGTCATGGGGGTTTCCTTTGGATTAGGGTCTGAGTTCCAAAGGACAAAAAGCCCACTTTCGCTTTTCAGGGTGACGGGGGTCAGACCGCGCTGACCTCCAAGGCTTGCTCAGGTCTTGGGTTCGACCTGCCGCTTCGCATCAATCAATGCCTGTGCGGCCTGCATAACCTGAACCTGAGATGTTCCCGTGCATTCCTCCTCCAGCGCGGCCTGCACCTTCGCGCGAAACCACGCGTCATACGAATTGACATCAGCCGCCACGGAAATGCTCCTCGAGCCCGATATCCAGCAGCTTGCCGAGGTCATCGGGCATGTCTGCAACGTGCACGGCAATTGGGAAACGGTGCCCCGTCAGGTCAGGCGCGCATTGCTCCTCTAACCCGAGGTGCTGCCTATCCTTTTCCGCCTCAATCATTGTGCTTTCTCCGACCGTATTATCAGCCGATGCTACATCTTCCAGCGGGGCGTCGTAAACGATAATGCCAAAGGGTCACAGCAAGCTGGCCCACTTACCGATCGGGCACCGCTTCAAGGGAAGTTTCGAACCGCTTGCCCGCCGCTGCAGCTTCTTTCAAGAGCGCGTCGAAATTGTCAGGTGGATTGCCATCTTCCAACATCCCTTTGAACGTCGCATAGGCATCCGTCTTGCTGCCGTAGGCGCGCAGGGTCTTGTCGTCGTTCACCCAGGCCACCACGATGACCTTCGCATCGCTGTTGAACCGATAGAACAGCCGATACTGCTGGAAGAATTTCGCCCGGAACCAGTGCTTGCGGTGATCGCCGAGTGTGCCGCCTTGCCGGAAGGCGGCGGCACCCGGATCTGCCGGTATGGCCTCGGTGACCAGCTTGAAAATGGCGGCCAGCCGTTTCGTCGGGTTTTTCTTGCGCCAGGTCTTAGGATCGCGTGCCTTACGCGCCTCGACCTCTTCAATCAGCCCTTCGAGCTGATCCAGAAAGAGCGGATGCGCATAAATCGACCATCCGTTTACGACAAGGGGCGCTTGGGCGGGCACGCTATCGCCGCTCATTCATCCTCGAGTGATAGCGGCGCATCGAGATCGACGTCAACGTCTCCGACCAGTGCTGCAAGACGGTCATGCAAAGCCCCATCGAACGCCCGAATGCGGTCCGGATGCGCCTTGATATCGGCCTCGACAAAATCGAGAAAGGCTCCGAGCACGGGATCTTCCTCGTCGCTGCGCACGGGCTCGATATAGACCCTGCCACTCGGCTCGGTGCAGTAACGAATCTGGTCGCCCTTGCCCAGCTTGAGCTGTTTGCGCACACCCGCCGGCACGGTCGTCTGATACCGATCCGTGAGTTTCGAGACATCTTGTGCGAGGGCTGTCATGGCAGTCTCCTGAAGAAAAGGGTCTTTGCTGCCCGCGATAGGTAATGCATTTGCATTGCCTTGTCAAGACAAGCCGCAGCATCTGCTGTCGCCGGGCAGGTCGATGAACCGTCCGGCGCAGGACCTAATTTCGCCCCGCCAGGAACTCCGCCAGCACCGGGCTAGCCGCACCTTTCGCGGAGCTGAGCAGCTCCGAACCCGCAAGCGAGGCCTTCGACAGGCGTACGAGCCCACCAGTTTCCTCGATGCGGTAGCAGCGGCGCTTTTGCCGCCCGCGCCTGTAGTGGGTCGCGGTGACAATCTGGCAGGTACTGCCATCGGTGAGCGTCACAGGTGCTGCGAGCCTGATCTTGTCGCCTTCCTCGTAGTCCGGGATCGCAGCCCAGTCCTGGCAGCGCTGGCGCCAGGCATGAGCATAGCTGTCCGGGTCTTTCAGGTCGGAGAGGAGCTCGATCAGCCCAAGGGGAGCACGAGACTCGTTCGGGCCAGCACTTTCCTCCATGTCCTTGTAGCCCCAGCAGCCGTCATCGTATCGGGTGAGGAAGACAGCACCGAAAGTGATGGAGCCATCCGCATCGGTGACATAGGTCGTGTCTTCGACCGGCGAGCCATCGATACTTGTGACCTTTGCCGCCGCGTACCAAGTCGAACCCACCTTGCAGGCTTTGACCAGTTCCGTCTTGCGCCTATCGCTCTCGAAGGTGCAGAGCCGGGCAATCTCCGCTTTCTCATCCGCGTAGGTCTGGACGCGGCGATCGGTATAGAAGAGCCATCCCATCTCAGAGTCCTTTCTCTCATTGGGGAAATTGTTGTCGTCAATGTCCCGAGAGGGCCGCAGGCCTGGCAGGGTATTGGCGATGCTTGTTTGAGAAAGGGCGCGTTACGCCGCCCTCCGGTCATCGATTTCCATCAGCGCATCGAGCGGCACGCGGTAGGGCTGCATGGCGTCGAAATCCTCGCAATTGCCGCAGTTCTGCACGATCGCGAAGGTATCGCAGGCATCCTTGAGGATGACCCGGAAGGTGCCGCCGAGGCCCGAGGGCACCTCGTAGGTCCCGCCGATGAGATAATCCGAGGCCCGGCGTACGAAGACGCGGATGCTGTGGCCATCGGTGGCGAGCCGGATCGCCCCCCGCCCCCGGTCGATGAGCACCTGCACGTCATCCAGGATGTCGGTGTAGAACTGGCCGGTCAGATCGCGAAACGCCATGCGGCGCTGCGCCATCCAGTCGGTATCCCGAAACGGGTTCATGCCGTCGGCGAAGGCGAAGGAGGGATCTGCCTGTTCGGTGGTGACGATACGGGTGGTCGTGCCATCGATGCCGTTTGAGCGCAGATGCACACCATTGCCGACGATCAGGATCAGGGCGGGCCTGTCCACGGGCCCGTTCCAGTTGGGCAGGAAGGTCTTGCAGGCGCGCGCATGGGCGATCTGTGCCGCAACAGCGGACGCAGAGAACTTGAGAATAGCCATGGGGATGTCTTTCGGTTGGGTGTGGGAGGGTCGACCCGCGCGGGAAATGCCTCGCGCGGGTCGCGTGAGGACTCAGGCCGCTTGCGCGACCTCGCTGTCAGGCTCGGGAGATTCCGAGGCGGGCTCCGCCTCATCACAGACGACACCGGCGGTCTGCATCATCGGCGGGCACCAGGCGGCTACGGCAGCGCGCTGCGCGTCCGTGAGTGTGGCGAACGGCTCTGCAAAGAGCTTGTCGCAGAAGGCGACGATCTCCTTCTTGCTCGACGAGGCCAGCGTCACCGCCTCCTGGGCCAGACCCAGATCCTCGCCGAGGATCTTCAGGAGCCATGCCTTTTTGAAGCGATTGAAGAGCGCCGCGTTCGGCGTCCAATGCGCGCGGATATCGGGCATGATCTCGATCTCGAACGCATGCATCAGGCTGTCGCGCTGGCGGTCCCGCGCGAAGCAGGACTGCGTGGTGCTGGCCGTGGCATAGGCGACGAGCTTGGCCTTCTCCCCTGCTTCGAGCGCGCGAAACGCCGCGAACTGATCGGCGGGCGGGCGGGTATCATCGAGCCACGAGAGGTCCAGCACATCATGCGCCGCGGCCACCTGCGCGAGGGAGGTCTCGTCAATCTCGTCCATCTTGGCGTGGTTGCGGTATTCCTTGCGGGCATCGATCTTGATCGCCTGCGTGACACTCATGCCGCTGGCCAGAACGTCGCTCACCAGCTTGAAGAGCGTCAGATCGAGCGTGGCTTCCGGATGCAGCGCCATCGCGGCGCCAAGGGCCATGGCCCGCTCGGTCTTGAGGTCCTCGGCCAGTGAGGCTGGATAGGTGATTTCGCCGGCGTCCGGGGCCTCTTCCCCGGTCGGGCTAGCCGAAGAGCCGCGCGCGCCCTCCTCTTTCACGGTGTCTTCCGGGCGGACGAGACCAACATGGAGCGTGATCTGCCCACCCTGCCACGACGCGATCACCCCGGACCGCGCGAGGTCCTCGGTGCTGTAAGCCTCCTGCAGATCGCGGGCTTCCTCTTCCAGAGCGTCCACGCGCTCGTAAAGGGCATTGTAGGCACCGTCCTCGAGCCCCTCATCCTCCATCTGGAGCTGCAGTTTATCAAGCTCGGCAGTGATCTCATCGATGCGCTTCTGGGCGGATGCATCCGGCACGATCGGGCCGGGATAGACGCGGCCATAGTCGGCCATGGTCGCGTAATCATAGCGCACCATCGCATCGGCCCAGGCGAAGCCCAGCCTCATACGGGCGTCCTCGGCGGCTGCACCGAGCTTCTCAAGCAGGATGGTCTCGACCAGCGCCGCATCCTCGAGCACGGAATGCTCTTCCAGAAGGTCAGCCGCGACTGCGCCGCCACGCGCCTCGTAGTCCGCGCGCACGAAAGCCCCGATATCATCGCTGACCTGCACCCCGCGGGATTTGAGCGCCTGTCGAACGGTATAGGCCTGTAGATAGCCGCCGTCCTTCGTGAGCGCCTCAAAGATCTCGCGCTGCGCCTCCTGGCTCGGGTGCTCGGCGAAGGCCTTCATCGTGTCGAGCGTGATCACCTTGGCCCGGGCCGCGGCGCGGATGTCGGGGTGGATAAGGCCATAGCGCAACCGGCCTTTCACGGCCGCCACCGTGGCGCCGAAGGTCTTTGCGATGGTCTCGGGCGTCTGGCCGTCGACCTCCATCATCCGGGCGAAAGCCTCGAACTCGTCGATGGCATTCATCGGTGCCTGGGTGATGTTCTCGGCCAGCGACAGCGCCGTGGTGACGTCGCAGTCCTCCGGCACAAGGCGGCAGTCGACCTTGGTTTTCGCCGTGAACCCCTTGCTGGCCTTGTCGGCGATCAGCTCCTTCAGGGCTGCATGGCGCCGGCCACCAGCGAGGACAGCATATTTCCCGTCAAGCTTCTGGACCAGGAGCGGCTGGAGCAGGCCCAGCACAGCGATACTGGCCTTCAGATGCGCGATGTTCTCGGGGTCATAGGTTTCCGGCGCGTTGCTGCGCACGTTGGCTGGATGCGGGACCAGATCGCCGATGGCGACGGTGAGAGGGGCAAAGCTTGTGGTCATGGGATATCCTTCCAGGTGGGTGAGATGCGGCCCGCGCGCTTGCGCGTGACCAATCCCCGGCTTCAGGGATCACCAAGACAAAAGGCCCACTTTCCCTTTGAGGGGTCAGTGGGCCTTCATCGCCTGGGGTATCAGGAGGGGGAGGGGGAGGAGCCCCCTGCCCTTCTACCAGTCGCGCGCCAGCATGATGGTCAGCACGCGCATGGTGGTGGCGGGATTGTCCGGGGTCTCGGCGCCATAGCGGAAGTCGGAATCCGCTTCGTACAAATCCAGTTTCCAGAACACGGTCTCGCCCCGGATCTCGACCGCCCCGAAATCGTGCCAGCCCTCGGGATCATTCTCAGGCTCGAACGTGGCAAACTCACCGGTTGCCTTGACCGCCTCGGCCATGAAGCCATCGCTGGCCTCCATTAGCGAGCGGGTCACATGCATCCGGCCCTGGATGGGCTGGGCGGGCGGCACTCCAAGGCACGCGAGCTTGCGAAACGCGTCGTTCTGCGCCGCGATCACACTCGGATCCGGACGGTCTGTGGACCTGTCGCGTATTTGTGCCGCCCCAAGTGCTCGTTTAGGCCACTTTTCGCTCGAAGGCGACGGGGCTTTTCCAGCCCAATGCTGAGTGCCTTCGGCGTGGATTGTAGAAGCCGTTGATGTATTCGAAGATGGCCAT
>NZ_JBDWLR010000063.1:0-3575 GCF_039973035.1 Sedimentitalea sp. | reverse complement strand
GCCTTTGTTCCGAAGGGGACTGATCCGGATTGGATCATCAACTTGGCGAATATCCATCTCTGGCTTGGCGCGCTTTGCTTCTTTCTCGGAGCTGTACTGATGATGCACGAAAGCCGACAGGTCAAAACCCTGGGGAAATCGAGTTAGTGACACAGGCGGTGCTTCAAAATTCGAACTGGCTGTATCTTACTGACTTACAGCAGGTTCTTCACGGCGATTCCGTCCTTCATAAGGTAGTGTCGCGAAGTTTCCGCTGCGACGAAGGCAACTTTGCGACACAACCCTAAATGGTGTCGGCGCGGGCGTCCACTCCATCAGAACCGTTGTTCACGACATGGCTTATTGCCCGTCTGCAACGAACGTGTCATTAATAAGCTAAGTTTCTCTAGCTGAGTGATTGAACTGCATTGCCCCTAAAGTTTTTATTAAAAAGTCGCCATTCGCAGAGGCGGAGTAGACCGTTAAAGTTCCGCAATGGCAAGTTTTCGACAGCAGCTGTTTCTGCTTTAGTTCTCGCCAGCTGTACGGGTGAAACCACTCTTTCCACCGCCGCATCTTCAGATCAGGCTTGGTCGCCAAACGGACAGGCCACTTCAGATTTTTCGGTCGATGGAGCGATTGGAACAGTTGATCTGGGCGATGACATTAAGTCAGGCAAGGCATATGACTTACCGCAACTGATTGACCTCGGTCAAAAAAGCCATCCAGCCACCCGGATAGCTTGGCAGCAAGCACGGCAGGCCGCGGCGGGAGTGGGCATGGTCGAGGGCACATTTCTGCCGATTATCACTGCAAATGTGATTGGTGGGGTTCAGGACGTGATCACGCCATTGCCTGATCTTCAAGGCGGCACCAGCTATGTCGACACGGATGCACGAGGCGTCGTACCGAATATCACGCTGCAATGGTTGTTGTTTGACTTCGGAGAACGGCAGGCTTGGAAAACCGCTGCGGAGCAGACGGCCTATGCAGCCAATGTCAATTTCAATGGCACGCACCAATTACTGATCCACGACATTTCTCGGGCCTATTACCAATATGGCGCGGCACAGGAAAACATGGCGATCGCTGAGCGGGCGTACCAGAACAGTCTTGCCTTGCAAGAAGCAGCAGAATCCCGATTTGCTAACGGGATCGGTACGAGTATCGAAACGGCTCAGGCCAAGCAGATCGTCGCACAGTCCAAGTTTCGCGTGGTTCAGGCCAAGGACGGTTGGAGCAATAGCTATCAGGACCTCCTAGGGGCTGTGGGTGTATCTCCGAGATCCAAGATCAAGATCGCGACCTCTTCGGGACGCAGATTGCCCAGATCGCGCGCTATGCCGACCGATCAATTGATCGAAAAGGCGTTGTCGAGACGACCTGACGTGCTTGCCAGCTACGCGATGTTGAAGGCAAGTGAAGCCAACGAACTTGCTGCAGACGCTGCCTTCCGCCCCAAGGTCTACTTGGGCGCTGTCGCCGCCGACAACAGCGGACGTATCCAGACAGGTGCCTTGCCTGGTATCGGGCTGCAGAACACCACGACCGGAGTGGTCGTTGGTGCGTCGATACCTATATATGATGGTGAAATTCGCAAAAACAAGCGCCTGCAGGCGCAAGCGGAAACGGCAGCCGCCGCCGCTGCGCATGAACAGGCGATGAATGTGGCCACCCGCGAAATCATTATGTCGTCCAACGCCTTGGAGTCTGCACTTGCGTCCTATGAGGCAGCAAGCGAGATGCGTAAAGCAGCCCAAGTGGCTTATGACGCCGCCTTTGAGGGTTATCGGAACGGCTTGGGGACCCTGACGGACGTCTCAGCTGTAGACACCGGGCTGTTGGACGCCAAGCAGGCGCAGGCAGATTCACATGCGGCGGCACTGATCGCAGCGTCAACTATGGCGTTTGCCCTTGGAAACTTGACCTCACAATCAGCTCCTGCTCGTGCTCTGCGGTAACTTTCGATGCTCAGAGATCTTGCGCTTTTTAAACTGACCAATGATCACGCCAATATGCCAAGTATTCTGTGCCAGCCGCACGACCGATGTGGAACTGGATGAATGCCTATGTGGTGCGGAGTGGGCAAAAGCTGGGGGTCTTATGCGGCGAACTTGTGATTGGAGACCGACAGACGCCCATCAAGTACGTCGGCTCGGGTGACTGCTACATTGTGGGCTCCGCGTGGTGACCACGAGCACGGATCTGCGCGCACGCAGAAGCTGGAGGGAAGCCGCCATGCCAGCATAGCTTCCTCCGATGACGATGACATCACGGAGCATCTTAGTGTTCTTTCTGTTTAAGCTGTGCGGTGTATCGCACAGCGAAATCCGCAGCGAGATCGGAAAGGGTGATCTCGCCAAAGCGCGCTAAAAGCAGGGCCTCGGCCTCGGCAAAGGTTTGATCCAACGCGGCGTTGACGGCCTGCTCGACGAGACAGGCGGGTGCCTCATTTCGATTGCCGACAGCGAAGAGCGCGGGCTCTCCCAAGGCGTCATGCAATTGGCGTAGCGTGACCGACGACAAGTCTGCCGTGATGCGCCATCCCCCCGTATGGCCCCGACCCGAGGCCACAATACCAGCCTTTCGCAGGAACCCCATGGTCCGCCGAACAACGACTGGGTTTGTCGTGATGCACTTTGCCAGCTCTTCAGATGTCATGGGGCCTTCACTTTCCGCCATATGGAGGAGCGCATGGAGGACCAAGGAGAGGCGGCTATCACGTTTCATATAACTTCAATAGTTATGAATTAGGTCAAGTGTCAATCAGCACGCTAACTTACGAAACTATGTTTGTGACAGTTGGCGCAGCTCTGCGGTCCGGTCCGTCAGACCGGGCTTTCTCCGCACATGCAAAGGCACTGGCCGGGCGGACTCACACAGTGCAGGCTTTGCCGCCGATCAGGGCCTGGACAGCATTGTCCGTTAACCGAAAATTGGCAGCCCAGGCTCAAATCAATGCGACTTGGAAACTATCGGCTGAGCTCGCGATTGATCCGCCGGATCTGGACTTGGCTATCCGAACCTGGGCGTATCAGAGATTCCAGTTCCTTAAGCGCAATCCGGTCGGCAATTGAGATCTCCTGCAGCCCCAACGCCGAAATTCTTCCCGACAAGGCCCGGAGGCCCCAATATTGCACGAACGGCTGAGTCGCGCGTTCGATCAGGTCGATATAGGCTGATGGCGGCATAGCTGCAGGATAATTGCGCAGCCAAGCGATTGCGGCAAGCTGCAACCCATCGTCGTTGCCCTTCATCCAGCCCGTGATGGTTCCGTCATCCTCGTCCACCATCATCGCCACGCTCTGCATGTCAGCGAAAATGTTGGTCATCATGGCTGTGCGCATCGCGCCAGACGTCATTTTTCCCCGTTTTTCTACGTATTTTTCGGCCAGGTTTTTCAGTTCATCCAGCGGATCGTACTGCACGGCAAGAAACGGATCATCGTCAACAGGTATCGTTGCCTGTTTCTAAGATGTGGCAGCGGTGCGTGAGCCGGTCGAGCAGTGCTGTTGTCATTTTTGCATCACCGAAGACCTGCGCCCATTCACTGAAGCTGAGGTTGGTAGTGATGACGACGCTGGTCCGCTCATAGA
>NZ_JBDWLR010000062.1:0-113566 GCF_039973035.1 Sedimentitalea sp. | reverse complement strand
GCGGGTGAACTCGTCGGTATGGCACAGGCCGGTGGCCTTGACCTCGACCAGAACCTCACCGGCCCGCGGGCCCTCAAGGTTGACCTCCATAACTTCCAGAGGCTTCCCAGCCTCCATCGCCACCGCCGCTCGCGTTCGCATACTGTCGTCCTCCGGTATGTCCGTTTCAGCCGGACCGTGATGCAACTTGAGCCACGGTGCAAGCCCGTTGGGCCCATTGAATTCCGCATCAGCGCCAAATTTGCGCCCAATTGCACGGGCCTAGTGATGGAATTGCAAAGTTAGGTGTTTGGTTATGGTTTGGTTTAGATTTGGTTTTGGCAGTTTCGGGTTGGCGTGCATCGGAGCCGCCGCAATTCTGGTTCTGATGCGGTCCGGCGCAATCGGCGATATGGCCCCGGGTGCGCTATTGATGACACTAGCGGTAGTCGGCGTGGGGTTGGGCGTGTCGGCAATGATCCGGGCAACACCCGCGCATGGTCCCTATACGTCGGTTGAAGCTGAACCCGGCAGCCCGATCGTGACGCAACAGGCACCTGCCACATGCGCGCGGGTGGTCCCGATGTTGCCGACCTCATCTGATACGGGGTGCACAAGCTGGCTGGGCGGCGCGCCAAGGTTGCCCAAAGGGGCAGAATGGCCGGTGATCGCCGGACAGCCCGCACAGTTTCTGGCGCAGATCGACTGTGCCGCATTGCCGGATACGCTGTGGCAAGGCGTAGGGCCGCGCCACGGTTCGATGGCGTTCTTTCGAGCGGCGGCCCACGATGGTGGTGAGTTGCCCGTGCGGGTGTTGCATGTCGAAGGTCCGCTGACCTGCGTTTCAGCACCCGTTCGCCAGGATCGGCGCCCTCGATGGCCGCTGCTGGTGCAAACCGCCGATCAGGATGACTCCTTTGTCGCGACCGATACTGGTGCGGAACCGGATTGGGGCGTTCTGCATGATGTGGACCTGAGACATTCCGGATACCAGCCCTTTGACTGGACCAGCGCGGCGATGCTGTTGAATTCAATGGATGCCTTGATTGCGAGCTATGCAAAGCGATTGGGCGATGCTGCCAGCGATGATCAAATCATGCATCTTCGGCAAACCTCTGATGGGCTCGCAGAGTTGCGTGCGACGCTTGTCGTGGCCCAGACGGGGCAGGCATTTGATGATCTGGCGCTCCACACGTTGCAAGATGGGCTTGCTGCATTGACCCTGCCTGCGAACCTGAGGGGTGCAGGAGCGTCTGCAAGGAACCTATTGCCAATGTCGCGGCATCCCTGCGCGGCTCAGGCCTTTTTCGCGCCGTTTGAGCGCCACTGCCGCCAAGTCTATGCGGAGAGCCCTTGTCATCTGCCATCCGCGCAACGCGCCTTGTTTGAACCTTTCTGGGCACATAATGCGCGCCACGAAACGGGGTGCATCGGAACGGCTGATCTGCCTGCACCGATCAATGTTGGCGAGGCGGAATTGTTGCTGGAACTGCCGTCGAGCGAGTTGCTGGGCTGGATGTTTGGGGAAGGTCGCGCGCTGCGTATCTATGTGACGCCTGAAGATCTGGAACAGGGTGTACTGGACCGTGCCTGGGGCAGCGTTGCCGCCTGACGGTCGGTGCAAACCTGGGATGTTCCCTTTGCGATCTGCGTGTGCCAGAGTTCCCCCATCACTGTTGGGGGATCACCATGCAACTACCGTTTCTCTCGGGCCTGTTCTGCGGAATGCTGATCGCTGCCATTGGAGTCTCAATCACGGGGATGGCGCAATCTGATGATCAGGGGGCACGGACCGCCTGTCTGACAGACGCGCAAATGGCGCTGCCGGGGCAGGATGTGGATGCTGCGCAGTCGGTCCTGCCGGAACAAGCGCGCATCATCCCGCCGGATTCCGCAATCACTCAGGATTACCGGCCAGATCGGATCAATGTCGATGTGGACGAAGATTGTGTTATCTTGCGCGTTTGGTGCGGCTAGCATCTGTTGCCGCCACGTTCAGCGCATGTCTTTCCGATAAGCGCGGTGACAGGCCAGACAAGCGTGGACAAGGCGCGGCAGAGTCTTGCGCAGGCGCGGCAGTGAATAGATGTCCAACCCACGTGCCGCCTTTTGTGCGGATTTGGCCCGCCCTTTGAAATCGCTCCAGTTTGACCAGATATCGGGTCGTGCGTTGGACAGCGTATCAGCATGCGCTTTGCGAAACAGGGCCGGTATCCGCCGGGTGGTTGCGATCAGGGTGCGCCGGGCATCCCGTGCGCGGTCGCGATTAAAGACGGCGCGGCCACCCATCATGTCGCCCAGTACCGTCAAGGCTGCATTGTTCGTATTCATTGCCGACATGCGATTGCGCACGCCGGGGTCCGTGACCCAGCTGATCTGACCGGATTGCGCAAACACACCGGTTGTCAGCAAGAGCAGCATGAGAAACAGCCCCGCCCCTCGCACGCCATCTGCTGGTGTCATATTGTGCATCGCCCCTGTCCGCTGCTTTCGCCGCGTTCAGTCTAGAGTGCAATGTGTGAAGATTTGCCTGCCGGCGCCAGCGACGGAATTCAGAGCGCGGCCAGCCCGCCCCGCACGAAATCTGTCGCCAGATCGGCATATTCCGTCCGCGTCAGTCCCTTGCCGGGCCGGTTCCACATATAAAACCAGTTGAGGATGCCAAAGACCGTCATGGTGGCCGCGCGCAATCGGTCACCGGCGAGGGCTGGGTTCTCGGCGACAATCGCATCGGACATGATCGTCACCAGTTGTCGTTGCAGATCAATCAGCGGTTTCTGCATTTCGGGTGGCAAGGTGGCAAGCGCATCCAGTTGCAGTTTGTGTTCGGCATCTGCATCGGAGTAGGCGGCCAGAATGGCGTGGATCAGGCTCGACAACCCGTTGTCGCGGGCGGCTTCGACGCTATCGGACAGTCCGCTCAGATGGGCCTGCAGGATGTCGAACAGCAGGTCCTCCTTACTGTCGTAATAGTGATAGATCAGCGCCTTGGAGACTCCGCATTCCCGCGCGGCGCCGGTCATTGAGGCACGGTCATACCCATTCTTGGCAAAGTAGCGCGCCGCCCCCTGTCGCAAGGCGGCGCGTTTTTCGTCGTGATCCTTGGCTATTCCCCGAGGCATCAGGTTTTGGGGCGGTTGTCGACGATGCGCACGGCCTTGCCCTGGCTGCGCGCGACGCCGCCCGGTTCGGCCACATCGACCTTGATGGTTACGCCAACGTTGCGTTTGACCTTGCCCTTGAGGTCGGCGCCGGCGTGAACACGGTCTTCGTTGCTGGTGAAGCCTTCGATCGCTTCGACCTGAACCAGCAGCTCGTCCATCCGGTCAGGCCGGGACAACACGATCTGAAAATGCGGGGCGAGACCATGCACGGTCATCAATTGTTCTTCGATCTGGGTCGGGAACACGTTGACGCCACGCAGGATGATCATGTCATCCGAGCGGCCCGTGACCTTTTCCATCCGCCGCATGCTGCGCGCCGTGCCGGGGAGAAGTCGGGTCAGGTCGCGGGTTCGATACCGAATGATCGGGAACGCTTCTTTGGTTAGAGAGGTAAAGACCAGTTCCCCTTGTTCGCCGTCGGCCACCAGCTCGCCGGTCTCGGGGTTGATGATCTCAGGATAGAAATGATCCTCCCAGATATGCAGCCCATCCTTGGTTTCAACGCATTCCATCGACACGCCGGGGCCCATCACCTCGGACAGCCCATAGATATCGACCGCATGCATGTCGAATGCCGCTTCTATTTCCTGCCGCATGGCGTTGGTCCAGGGTTCGGCGCCGAAAATGCCGACCTCAAGCGAACTTTCGCGCGGATCAATGTTGGCGGCCGCAAACTCATCCAGAATGGACAGCGCATAGGATGGCGTGACGGTGATGCCTTTGGGCGCGAAATCATGGATCAGGCGAACCTGCCGTTCGGTCATACCACCTGACACCGGAACCGTAGACAGACCGAGTGCATCAGCGCCCAGATGGATGCCCAAGCCGCCGGTAAACAGCCCATACCCATAGGCGTTGTGCAGCATATCGCCGGTGCGCAGACCCGCGGCACGCAAGGATCGCCCTACGACCTCGCCCCAGACATCCAGATCGCCTTGCGTATAGCCAACGACGGTTGGCTGTCCGGTGGTGCCAGACGATGCATGCACACGGCGCAGTTTATCGCGCGGAACGGCAAACATGTTGAATGGATAGTTATCGCGCAGGTCCTGTTTTACTGTGAACGGGAATTTTGCCAGATCCTGCATCGTGTTCAGATCATCGGGATGCACTCCTGCGGCATCAAAGCTGGCCTTGTAGAACGGCACGTTGTCATAGGCGTGCCTGAGCGACCATTTCAGCCGCTTGACCTGCAGGGCGGTGATTTCATCGCGGCTTGCGGTTTCGATCGGATCCAGATCGCCGGGGCGGGGGGACAGGTCTTTCATCAGGCTTTCTCCAACAAGAGGGCGATGCCCTGGCCAACGCCGATACACATGGTGCAGATCGCGTGGTTCAGATCATTGTCGGTCATGTTGATCGAGGCCGTCAGGGCGAGCCGGGTGCCCGACATGCCGAGCGGATGACCAAGGGCAATGGCACCGCCGTTCGGGTTCACATGGTCCGCATCATCCGGCAGGCCGAGACGCCGGGTCACGGCAAGGCCTTGGGCGGCAAAGGCTTCGTTCAACTCGATCGTGTCGATGTCGTTGATGGTCAGCCCGTGTTGCGCCAACAGCCGCTCGGTCGCGGGGGCCGGGCCGATTCCCATGATCCGGGGCGGAACGCCGACGGTTGCCATTCCGGCAATCCGGGCGCGTGGGGTCAGGCCGTATTTGGTAACTGCCGCTTCGGACGCCACGATCACTGCCGCAGCACCATCATTGACGCCCGAGGCATTGCCCGCTGTCACCGACCCACCCGTACGGAAAGGGGTCGGAAGGCTGGCGAGTTTCTCAAGCGTGGTCTGGCGCGGATGTTCGTCGGTGTCGACAATCTTTGGATCGCCCTTGCGCTGCGGGATGCTGACTGGTGTGATCTCGCGCGCCAGCCGTCCGCTGGCAATCGCCGCCGCCGCGCGGTCTTGCGAGCGCAGGGCAAACGCATCCTGTGCGGCGCGTTCGATATTAAAGTCCGAGGCGACGTTTTCGGCGGTTTCGGGCATGGAATCGGTGCCGAAATGCTTGTGCATCTCGCGATTCACAAAGCGCCAGCCGATTGTCGTGTCGTAAATCTCGGCCTTGCGTGAGAATGCGGCGTCGGCCTTGGGCATGACAAAGGGTGCGCGGCTCATGCTTTCGACACCACAAGCGATGACCACATCGGCCTCGCCACAGCGCACCATGCGGGCAGCGGACCCGATCGCATCAAGGCCCGAGCCGCAGAGCCGGTTGATCGTGGCGCCGGGCACTGTATCGGGAAGACCGGCCAAGAGCGCGGACATGCGGGCGACGTTGCGATTATCCTCACCGGCCTGATTGGCGCAACCGGCGAGCACCTCGTCGATCTCGATATCGTCATAGGGTGCTACGACCTCACGCAAAACGTGGGCGAGCATATCGTCGGGTCGAACGCTGGACAGCGCACCGCCAAAGCGGCCGACGGGCGTGCGCAGCCCGCCGCATAGAAAAGCGTGAGTCATGGTGTCTCCTCAAAATTCTGGCCCTTGATGGTCCGCGACAGACCTCGGAACAGGGCGACCTTGCGGCCATCCGCACCGGTCACAGTGATATCATAGACGCCCGAACGGCCAGTGCGGGCGGATTCGATTGCCGTGGCAGTCAGCCGCTCGCCGGGCTGGCCTGGCGAAAGGTAGGTGATGGAGTTTTCCTGCGCCACGGTCACCTGGTTGTAGCTGTTGCAGGCAAAGGCAAAGGCGCTGTCGGCGAGGGTAAAGATATAGCCGCCATGGCAGATATGGTGGCCGTTCAGGTGGTGATCTTGGACTGTGAACGACATGGTGGCCGTACCGGGGCCGACCGAGTCCAACGACATGCCAAGCCATTGCGACGCGGCGTCGGTCGCCCACATCGCTGCGGCACTGCGTTCGGCGCGTTCCTGTGGTGTCATTCTCGCCTCCTCCAAGGTGTCACCACCCTGCATAAAACCGACCGCTTGGTCAATAGTGTTGATTTTGCCGCCAAGACCGGGCATGGTGGCCGCGCACCTATGGGGGGAACTGTGATGTTGAGACCGGCAAGCTATGCGATTGGGAAATGGATCGAACCGGGCGCCGAATCGCGTGCGATTCATGGGCCGGTCACCGGCGATCTGATCGGACAGGCTGGCGGCGCGCCGCTGGATGTGCAGGGAATGCTGGACTGGGCGCGAAGCACAGGCGGCCCTGCCCTGCGGGCGATGGGGTTTCATGACCGCGCCCGACTGATCAAGGCGCTGGCGGTTTATCTTGGCGAACGCAAGGAAGAGCTGTACGCAATCAACCCGCTGACCGGGGCGACGCGGCGCGATGGGGCCATCGACATTGATGGCGGCATCGGCACGATGATGGTGATTGCCAGCAAGGGTCGGCGCGAAATGCCGGACGGGCAGATCTATGTCGATGGGGCTGCCGAAGCGCTCTCGCGCGATGGCACCTTTATCGGACAGCACATTGCCGTACCGCTGCAGGGTGTGGCTGTCCTGATCAACGCGTTCAACTTTCCGGTCTGGGGCATGCTTGAAAAACTCGCACCGGCGATACTGGCCGGGATGCCGGTGATCGTAAAGCCCGCGACCCAGACCTGTTATCTGACCGAAGCCTGTTTTCGCATGATCATCGAATCGGGCATTTTGCCCGAAGGGGCGGTGCAACTGGTGATCGGTGGCACCGGCGACATGCTGGACCGGCTGGGCGCACAGGATGTGGTCAGCTTTACCGGGTCGGCGGATACCGCGCTGCATCTGCGAACGAACCCGGCGCTGATGCGTAATTCGGTGCGGTTTCACGCGGAACAAGACAGCCTGAACGCCACCATCCTTGGCCCCGACGTCGCAGCAGGATCGCCAGCGTTTCAGGCCTTCATCAAGGAGGCGGCGAACGAAATCACCACCAAGGCAGGGCAGAAATGCACAGCAATCCGGCGCATCATCGTCCCGCAATCGATGATCAGCGAGGTCAGTGAGGCCCTGATGGCCCGGTTGGTGGGAATCACGGTGGGCGACCCGGCGGCAGACGGTGTTCGCATGGGCGCATTGGCAAGTGCTGCGCAAAAGGCGGATGTGCTGGACAAACTGTCTGCACTGGCTGGCGAAACCGTCCGTTTGACTGACGATCCGGAAACTTTGGATCTGATCGGTGCCGGACCTGAGGGGGCGTTCCTCGCGCCGACCCTGCTGCGCTGTGATGATCCTGATGCGGCGCGTGCGGTTCATGAGCTCGAGGCTTTTGGCCCGGTTTC
Source organism: Sedimentitalea sp. (assembly GCF_039973035.1). NCBI lineage: Bacteria > Pseudomonadati > Pseudomonadota > Alphaproteobacteria > Rhodobacterales > Paracoccaceae > Sedimentitalea > Sedimentitalea sp. The sequence continues at coordinate 106,206 of NZ_JBDWLR010000062.1, read as the reverse complement.
GACCTTGATGCCCTATCGCGATGCGGACCACGCGGCGGCGTTGGCCAATCGCGGCGGCGGCTCGCTGGTGGCCTCATTGGTGACAGACGATCCACAGGTCGCCCGGCAGGTGACACTCGCAAGCGCGGCGTGGCACGGGCGGCTCTATATCAACGGCGCCAGCAGTGCCAACGAGGCGACCGGTCATGGCGCGCCCCTGCCGCATATGGTGCATGGTGGACCCGGTCGTGCAGGTGGTGGCGAGGAATTGGGCGGCGTGCGCGGCGTGCTTCATTATATGCAACGCACCGCCGTTCAGGGCAGTCCGGACGTGATCGCGGCGATCACAGGTCAATGGCAGCCCGGTGCCGCCGAGATTGACGCCCAGCAGCATCCGTTCCAGCGGACGTTCAATGAAATTCGCATCGGCGAGACCCTGCTTACGGATGCGCGCGAGGTCACGCTGGAGGACATCGCGCATTTTGCCGAATTCACCGGCGATACGTTCTATGCCCATACCGACGAAGAGGCCGCCAAGGCGAATCCGTTCTTTCCGGGGCGCGTGGCGCATGGATATCTGCTGCTGTCATTCGCGGCGGGTCTGTTTGTGCAACCCGATCCGGGGCCGGTTCTGGCCAATACCGGGCTAAACAGCCTCAGCTTTCAAAAACCGGTCAGCCCCGGCGACAGCATCAAGGTTCGATTGACCTGCAAGCGCAAGACTCGGCGCACTGACAGTTATGGCGAGGTTGCGTGGCACGTCACCCTGACCAATCAGGACGGTGATCAGGTTGCCGAATACGAGCTTTTGACGATGGTATCCTATACGCGCTAAGGCTGGCGGATGGATCCGCTTGCCCCACTTGTCACCGCGCTGCATTCGCAGGGGCGGCTTCGTGTCTGGTCACTGGTGATCACCGCTTTTGGCGATCTCGTTCAGCATCGCGGCGGCGAGATTTCCAGTACCCGGTTGCGGGCGCTCTTGGGTCGTGTGAGTGTCGAACAAGGCGCTTTGCGCACGGCGATGTCGCGGCTGTCGGGCGATGGTTGGATCATCCGAGAACGCGCTGGCCGCAGCAGTCTTTATCGGCTCAGCGCGCAGGGGCTGGATCGGTTCGCGCCTGCGACGACGCGGATCTATGCACCCCCGCGCACGGCTCCCGTGCATCGTTGGGCGGCTGTCATGACCTCTACTGCGGCGGGCGCGCAGGTGATGCGGCTCTGCCCGGCGGATGACGCTGCTGGTGAGGCCGATTGCGTTGTGGTTGGTGATCTTCAACACATCTCTAATGCCTATCGCGCAGCGCAACTGGAACCAACGCATCGGAATGCGCTCACCGCGCTTGCTGCGGACCTTGCTGCATTGGGCAAAGGCGTCACTGACCCGTTGGATGCCGCCGCCGCGCGGTTGCTGTTGATACACCGGTGGCGGCGGATCGTGTTGCGCTTTCCTGAATGCGTGCCCGAGTTGCTGCCGGATGATGCGCCTCTGAAAAATCCGCGCGTAGCGGTCGCGCAGGCGTATGCAGCATTGACGCCAGCGGTCGAGGGCTGGCTTGAAAGCGACACGGGCGGGCTTGCACCGCTGCCAAAAGCATCACAGTCCGCCGCGAAACGCTTTGGTGCCGCGTTAGGGGCTTGATTTGCGGCACGAACACGGCAAGGCTGAAGGCATGACCATCCAACCGCCCAGCACGTTTCCACAAGGACCGATACCGGTTCAGGTGGCGTTTGATCGGCGGGAACTTGGCATGATCATGTCGGTCTATGGCAGAATGGTCGCGGCGGGAGAATGGCGCGACTATGGGATTTCCTGCCTGTCCGACCTGGCGGTGTTCTCCGTGTTTCGCCGCACCGCTGAACACCCGCTTTACCGTATTGAAAAGCGACCCAAGCTGCGCCATCGACAGGGCATGTATTCGGTTGTCGGCATGGACGGCCAGGTCCTGAAGCGCGGGTCCGACCTTAAAATGGTACTGCGTCCGCTGGAGCGGAAACTGATACGGGTGGTCGACTAATCCCCAGTCTTACAGGCGCTTATGCGCGATCACTGGACCTTGGCCCTGACCGTCGATCCGGTCAATTGCAGCTCTGATGGGTTCGTGCACCACGGCCATATGGGTTCCGTTGGCATGGATCAGGCTGTCTGTATGCACCACCATCGCTACATGGCCTTTCCAATACAGCAGGTCGCCGCGTTGATAGTCCCCCTCCTGCGTCACGTCGCGACCAAGGGCTGATTGCTGCATGTCGGTATCACCGGGACATTCGTGGCCACTTGCCAAAAGCGCGGTCTGAACGAGGCCCGAGCAATCGATGCCAGAGCGGCTGTTGCCGCCCCAAAGGTACGGGGTACCGAGAAACAATTCGGCCACTTTGACAGGATCGTCCATGGTTTCGCCAATCGGGCGCAGATGCACGCGCGGAATGAACCCAAACGGAGTTTCCGCAAGACGATCGGCTTCGCCCACAACATTCACAAGGCTGCCAAAGCTGAGCATGTGGCGATCAGGCGACTTGATGTTGGCGTCTTGATAAAGATGACAGGCAGGGGCGCTGACCCAGTGGGTTACAGGCTCGCTCGGACGGAGCGCCGCGCTGTCGACATATCCGACATACCCATCCTTGTGTGCCCGCACAAAACTCATGCCAGCGTGGTCCTCATAGAGGTCCACGCGTTCACCCCAAAGCAATTGGCGATCGCGCGCGCCATCTGGTGCGCGCAGCAGGTCCACCACAGGCCGCACCACCTGACATGGCGTGCCAGTAACGCGGGACAGGCTGGGTGCGACGTCGCTCAGATGTGCCGCTGCAACCCGGTTGTTGGCCGGTGTGAGGCGCGGGTCGTTCATAGTTTCAGCAAGGCGGGCAATGCGTCAAACACCGCCCGTGCACCGGTTCCCACACCCCCACGTGGACGGGCCGGGGCGTTGGCAGATTGCCAGGAAAAGATGTCAAAATGCACATAGCGGGCGTCGGACACGAACCGCCGCAGGAATAGCGCCGCAGTGATCGACCCCGCAAATCCGCCTGATGGCGCATTGTCGAGATCCGCGTTTGCCGGTTCGATCTTGGTCTCATAGCCTTCGTGAAATGGCAGGCGCCAGACCGGATCATCGACGCGCGCGCCCGAGGCAAAGAGGGCCTGCGCGTCATCATCGTTGTCGGTGTAATAGGGCGCAATGTCCGACCCCACGGCAACGCGCGCCGCACCGGTCAGCGTCGCCATCGACAGGATCAGGTCGGGTTCGTCTTCAGAGGCCAGCGCCAGTGCATCCGCAAGCACCAGACGCCCTTCAGCATCTGTGTTGTTGTTTTCAACAGTAAGCCCCTTGCGGGAATCGAGAATATCACCGGGGCGGAAAGAGGCACTGGAAACCGAGTTTTCGACCGCAGGGATCAGAACCCGGAGTTGCACCGGTAATTTCATCGCCATGATCATCCGAGCGATACCCAGAACATGCGCGGCGCCGCCCATGTCTTTCTTCATCAGACCCATGCTGCTGCCGGGTTTCAGATTCAGGCCGCCGGTATCAAAACACACACCTTTGCCCACCAGTGTCAGTTTCGGACCGTTTTGACCCCACCGCATATCAATCAGGCGCGGCGGCGTGGCCGATGCGCGCCCGACCGTGTGGATCAACGGAAAGTTCTGATCGAGCAGATCATCACCGACGATAGTGGAGCACTCTGCGCCATGCGCCTCGGCAAGCTCGGCCGCGGCGGTGGCGAGGTCAACGGGACTCATGTCAGAGGCCGGTGTGTTGACCAGATCGCGAATCATGGCTTCCGCTTCGGCCATGATCGTTACCTTGACCGGATCGACACCCTGAGGCGGGACCAGCGAGACGGTCTTATCGGATTTCTGTTTGTAGCGATCAAACCTGTATCCCGACAACAGCCAACCAAGGCACTCAGTCTCGGCCACGTCCTCGGGCAGGCCCGAGGCAATGCGATAGGTCCCCGAGGGTAATTTTGACGCCGCAGATGCAAGCGGAAAATGTGTGCGGGCGCGCTTGGATGCGGTACCGTACCCCGCCAATGCCATGACCTTTCGGTCGCCGCTGGCCGGAACCAGCAGCGTCTGGCCAAGATTTCCTGAAAAATCATTCTGTTGGACCCATTCGCCGACTGCCGCGTCCTGAGAGGCGAGCCAGTCGTCCAACGACTGGGAGGCTATGATATGCAGATCGATCGCGTCTTGGGCGTCCTCGGCAAAGGTATAGGGCATTGGGCACTCTTTGGTCATGAAACTTGCGTCAGCCTAGCCACACAGCGCCGCTCTGCAAGCCCTGTCAAAGCGAAAGATCGCGCAAGTTCCACACGGCGGTCAGCGAGCGATCACCAAGGCGAATCAACCGGAAAAGCGTCGCCGCGCGGGCGGCATCGTCGCCATTGTCGATTGTCGCCGTTACGTCGGCTGCAACCCGCGTGATTTCACACATGCCGATCTGTTCCGAAATCGCGATCAATGATCGTGCGTTCTTGCGCAAATCTGCAATCTGTCCCTGTCGCCAACAACGCTCGCAATGCGCCAGACGCACGGCCAGTTCCTCTATCGCGCGGCAGACAACGTCTTCTGCCCCGGCTTCGCCCAATTGCACATACAGTGCATTCAGGCGGTCGCGATCCAGCCGAACGGTTTCGGCCGGAGTCAAAGTCGTAATCCTGTCCACTTTCATCACCCCAAAAAGTTTCGTTGCCCCCACGGCTTGGCCATCATTGCGGACACAGGTTTGCAAAAGGTTTCGGCCGCAGGGCGGAATGGCTCGAATTTGGCTAGATTTCCGGATAACTAGTGGGCAGAACACGGCAACTCATCGCCCAAGAACGAGGACAGATTCATGGAACTCGCCAAACCCTTGCCCGGTTATCTCGTGCAGCGCTATCACGGCTGGAAGGCCACATCCTATGCGGAGAACCGCAGTTGGTACCGCAAGCTGGCGACCGAGGGTCAGCGCCCACGCGCGATGGTCATTTCCTGTTGCGACAGTCGTGTTCATGTCACGTCGATCTTTGGCGCGGATCAGGGCGAGTTCTTTATTCACCGCAATATTGCAAACCTTGTTCCGCCCTTTGAGCCGGATGGCGATCACCACGGCACCAGCGCCACGGTCGAATATGCGGTCACGGTGCTGAAGGTTGTTCACCTGATCGTGCTTGGCCATTCACAATGCGGCGGCGTCGCCGGGTGTATTGATATGTGTCAGGGCAAGGCCCCCCAGATGGAAGCCAAGGAGAGCTTTGTCGGGCGCTGGATGGATATCCTCAAACCAAAATACGATCTGGTTGCGGATATCGCCGACCCGGCGGAGCAGGCAGGACAGTTGGAAAAGCAAGCCGTGATTACATCGCTGGAAAACCTGATGACCTTTCCATTCGTTTCCGATGCCGTATCCGAGGGTTCGCTCAGCCTGCACGGATTGTGGACCGAGATCGGCGAGGGTGGGCTGGAATGTTATGAGCCTGCCAAAGAGAAGTTTCTGCCAGTCTAGCGCTGAATTGTGCGCTCGATCAGGGCATTGACCTGATCGGGTGTTTCGATCGACGAAGAATGCCCTGCACCGCTGAACAGTGCCAGTTCCGATCCCTTGATTGCAGCGTGCAGGCGTTCTGATTTTTCGGGAATGGTGGCAACATCCTCGTCACCGACACCGATGCCGGTGGGAATGTCGATTCTGCCAAGAAGATCCGCGCACGCATCCCGCTCTATCACCCCCATGACCGCCCGAGTGATCCCGATGCGGTCATTCCCTGTGATTGCCTTTGCCCACTTCTTTCGCTCTTGCGCGCGGGAAGTGTCGTTCAGGAACGTCTGCCCGAACAGGATCGGCATGACACGGCCAATGACCGCCCACAGCCCGATCCAGCGCGCAACGAGGTTCAGCATCCGGTAGCGCGGCCCGTTTTCTTTTGGTTCAGGTTCGGCGGAGGTATCGAGCAGGGTCAGGGATCGGAGCAAATCAGGGTGATGCGCGGCCAGACGAAGGCCTACAAACCCTCCCATGCTCAGGCCGACGAAATGGCAGGGTGCCACGCCCAGATATTTGATCAGTGCCGCCGCGTCCGCAGTCAGCGTGTCGAGATCATAACCGTCTGGGGTAACGCCGCTTTGGCCCTGTCCCCGGTGATCGAAGGTGATACAGCGATAACGATCCTGAAAATGGGCGACCTGTGCCGAGTACATTGCCCCGCTAAAAAGCAACCCGTGTGAAAACACGATGGGTTCGCCATCGCCGCCGCTGTCGGTAAAGTGAATATGCGCGCCGTTCAGATCGACATGTGGCATGGTATTCTCCAGACAGGACCGGGTGCTGAATACCACGTTAGCGCGTTTGGTCGCCACTTGTGCAAATAACAGGGGCGGCCAAGGCCGCCCCGATCTGTCAGCCCTTTTTCAGGACCCGTGTTCCCAGCGTTTCGGCAATCTGAACCGCGTTCAACGCCGCGCCCTTGCGCAGGTTATCCGACACGCACCACAGGTTCAGACCATTGTCGATGGTGCTGTCCTGGCGGATGCGGCTGATGAATGTGGCATAGTCGCCCACACATTCCACTGGCGAGACGTATCCACCATCTTCGCGCTTGTCGATCACCATAATGCCGGGGGCTTCGCGCAGGATTTCGCGGGCCTCGTCTTCGTCGAGATGATCTTCGAACTCGATATTCACCGCTTCGGAATGGCCCACAAACACCGGCACCCGCACGCAGGTCGCCGTGACCTTGATGGACGGATCAATGATTTTCTTGGTTTCGGCGACCATCTTCCATTCTTCCTTGGTCGATCCGTCTTCCATGAATACGTCGATATGCGGGATCACGTTAAACGCGATCTGCTTGGTGAATTTCTTGGCGGGCTTGTCATCGACTGGATTATAGATGCTCTTGGTCTGATCCCACAGCTCGTCGATGCCTTCTTTGCCGGCGCCAGACACGGATTGATAGGTGCTGACCACCACACGCTTGATCCGCGCACGATCATGCAGGGGCTTGAGTGCAACAACCATCTGCGCTGTCGAGCAGTTCGGATTGGCGATGATGTTCTTTTTGGAATAGCCGGTAATCGCATCGGCATTCACCTCGGGCACGATCAACGGCACATCGGGATCATACCGATAGAGCGAGCTGTTATCGATCACGACACAGCCAGCGGCAGCCGCCTTGGGCGCATATATCTTGGTCGCTTCGGACCCTACGGCGAACAGAGCCATGTCCCAGCCGGTAAAGTCGAACGTATCCAGATCCTTTGTCTTCAGGGTCTTGTCGCCAAAGCTTACTTCGCTTCCCATCGATTTACGGCTTGCCAGTACGGCAATCTCGTCAACCGGGAACTGGCGCTCGGCCAGGATGTTCAGCATTTCTCGGCCCACATTGCCAGTGGCGCCGACGACGACGATACGATAACCCATCTTGTTTCTCCAGAATTTGCGCCGACACACAAGCCGGCTGCGGCCTCATAACGACAAAGCGCGCTGGGGAAAAGGGGGCTGGTCAATCCATGCTGTCGCGGCTGAACAGATAGGCGAGGGTGCCGACAAGCAGCATCAGGCCGAAAAAGCCGAAAATTGCGACATAGGCCTGCGTTGCGCCATCCGGGGCCATCTGTTGATGAATGCGACCCGATGCGAATTGGGCAAGCCCGGCACCGCCAATGCCAAAAAGGTTCATCAGGGTGACGCCACGCCCCACCAGATGTGGTGGAAAGAAACTGCGCCCATGGGCGATGATGACTGGGAAAGAGCCGCCAAGAAAGCCGATCAAGGCAATCAAGGCGACCGAGAGTACAACGCTTTTGTCGATCATTGCCACAAGCAGGCCAAGGGCAATCGCCGCGGCAAAGTTGCCGCAGAACACCACCCATTTGCGGGTTCGCAAGAGACGATCCAGAGGCCCATAGGTAAATGTGCCTGCAATCATCGCGACGCCCATGACCAATGTCGCCTGACCCACCTGCGCGGTGCCGAGGCCAAAGACATCGCTTAGGTAAGGACCGATCCAAAGACCACGCAGAGCAGCAGCAGGGGCATAGTTGACCAGCATCATCGGCAGGATGGCCCACATGACCGGCAGTTTCAGCAGCTCCAGAACAGACCCTTTTACGCCACCGGGCACGGCAACGGGATCGCGGACCAGCAAGAAAATACCAGCGGCTACGGCAACCGAAATGGCCGACAGTCCGACCAACGACCCGCGCCAGCCGATCAGTTCGACGGCCAGTGCCAACGGATAGGATGCAACCAGGTTGCCGACCGACCCCACCCCGAGCATGAGGGCCGCCAGAATGGCGAACCTTGCTGGCGGATATTCGCGCGCGAAAATGTAGTACGAGGCCATCAGCACCGGCGAACAACCCACGCCGATCAGCAGCATTGCCATCTTGATGTGAAACGGCGTGCTCGCCAGCGCAAAGATTGCGGCGCCGCCACCGCCCCCAAGTAAAAGCAGGACAGAAGCGGTACGCCTGGGGCCAAACCGGTCGAGCGCCCAGCCGACCGGTAGTTGCATTGCGGCGAAGGTGAGAAACCACAACCCCGAGGCCGCCGCCAGATCATCAGGTGCCGCTCCCGTGTCACGGGCCAGCACGGAGGTCAGCACTGCAAGAAAGGCGCGAAAAAACTGGCTCAGAACATAAGCGAGGCATAGAACGATCAACCCGGCCTGCATGTCATCCCCTCTTCCATATTCAGCGCGTGGGTGACATGACCGTGAACCTTGTGCAACCGTCATAGACACGAAGGCGACCGTACCTACATATTGAAGACTGATAAGGGCGGGGCAGTGAAGAAATGAGTGAGAATACCGGGTTTTACGAGAATCTGCCGCGCATCGCGCAGTTTGACGCGCTGACCGATCCGACAAGCTATTCGCCCATACCCGATGACTGGATGATCGCGACGGCGGACATCGTCGGTTCGACAAACCTGATCGCCGACGGCAAATACAAGCTGGTCAATATGATCGGGGCCTCGGTGATTTCGGCGCATATCAATGCGAGTGACGGTCAGGCCTTTCCCTATGTCTTTGGAGGTGATGGTGCCACGCTTGCGGTGGACCCGGCACATTCGGTCGCGTCGGCGGAGATACTGGGCGTCATCAAGCGATGGGCGGACGAGGAGTTCGGGGTTACTTTGCGCATCGCTCAGGTATCGGTCGCCGATGTGCGCGCTGCTGGTTTCGAAGTGTCGGTTGCCCGCTATCAGGTGTCCGATGGGATTGACTATGCAATGTTCAGCGGTGGTGGTCTGTCCTGGGCCGAAGCCAGGATGAAGGCTGGCGAGAATGCGCTTCCCGCTGCGTCGCCCGGCGCAATTCCCGATCTCGAAGGCTTGTCTTGCCGTTGGAGCAATGCAACCGCAAAGAACGGGTGCATCCTGTCGATTGTGGTAGAGCCTGTGCCGGGTCTGTTAGGGACAGAATTCGATAGAGTGGCGCGTGAGATCGTGCAACTTGCCGAGCGGCTGAACCGCAGCGGCCACCCACTGCCGCCGGACGGCCCGGGCCTGCAATTTCCGCCGCCGGGATTGAACCTCGAAGCGCATGTTTCAAGGGGTAAGACATCGATTTTTCGCCGCAGTTTGGAATTGCTTGTTGAGAATGCCATTGCTTGGGTCTTTTTCAAGGCGGGCCTCAAGACCGGGGATTTTGAACCGGCGCAGTACAAGGCGATGGTAAGCACCAATGCGGATTTCCGCAAATTCGACGACGGGCTGAAGATGACTCTGGATTGTGACGCTGACACGCAGAACCAGATTCTTGCCGTTCTGGAGGCTGCCAAAGCGGATGGAATCCTGCAGTTTGGCCTTGTCGAGCAAGACGCAGCGATGATCACCTGCTTTGTGCCGTCGATCCATCAGGACGACCATATCCATCTGGTCGACGGCGCCTCCGGCGGCTACGCAAAGGCAGCCGCGCAGATGAAATCTAGGTCTGCTTGATCCAGCGTTTCGCCGTCGCCTGCGCCGCTTTGGACAGGGTGATGACGTCGATTGCCACGGCGACGAACCTTGCACCGGCGGCCACATAGCTTTCGGCCATCTCTTCCGACAGAGACAGGATCCCCGGCACCTTGCCCGAAGCGGCGATCTTGCCCAGCGTTTCGACGATCGCGCCGTGGACCTCAGGGTGCCCCGGATTTCCGGGATGGCCCATATCGGCAGCCAGATCGGCGGGGCCAATAAACACACAGTCCACGCCGTCGACCGCGAGGATATCATCCAAGGCCGACAGCCCGGCGCGGCTTTCGACCTGCAGGATCAGTGCAATCTGATCATCGGCGGTCTGCATGTAATCTTCGATTGTCGAAAATCGCGAAGACCGAGTGCTGGTCGCACCGACACCGCGTATCCCGTTGGGCGGATAGGTACAGGCCCGCACCATCAGTTCCGCCTGTTCACCGCTTTCCACCATTGGCACAAGGATGGACTGCGCCCCGACATCCAGCATCTGCTTGATGATCCACGGTTCGCCCACCGGGACCCGTACGACCGACGGAGAGGGGCTGGCCTGCAGGGCGATCAACTGGTCGCGGATCGAACGTAAGTCGTTTGGCGAATGTTCACTGTCGATCACCAGCCAGTCAAAGCCGGCGGTTCCCATGACCTCTGTAGTGGCGGCTTCGGCAAAGCAGAGCCAGCAGCCGAATGTGGTGTCACCGGCCTGAAAGCGCTGTTTGAGTTTATTGGTGGGTGCGGGCATGGGGTGTCCTTTAGTCAAATGTGATCTGAACGGACCCGAACGGGCCGAAATCGGCGTGAATATCAGCCCCCGACGGGGCTTCGAGCGGGCGGATGAACGATCCGGACAGAACAATATCGCCCGCATCAATGGATTGTCCATGCTCGGCAAGCCGTCGAGCGAGCCACAGCACTGAGGTCACTGGATCGTTCAGAACGCCAGCCCCTAACCCGGTTTCCTCGACTACCCCGTCGCGGGAGACGATTGCGCCGACCCATCGCAGGTCATGGGCGTTGATCTTGTGCGTTTCGGTGCTCAGAACGATTCCCGCATTGGCCGCATTGTCCGATATCGTATCCGTGATGACGCGTGGTTGGCCCGTCTTTGGGTCGGCACGCAGAACGCGGGTGTCGAGGATTTCGAGCGCAGGGACAACATGGTCGGTTGCAGCGATCACATCGTCGCGGGTGCAATCCGCGCCACTGAGTGGGGCCGCCATGACAAAGGCGATTTCGGCTTCGATCCGGGGCTGGATAAAGCGACCCTTGGCCACGTGATCGCCGGACCGAAACAGCATATCGTCGAGCAGAATTCCACTGTCGGGCGTGGTGATGTTCAGCGCCTGCTGCATGGCGCGGCTTGTCAGGCCGATTTTCCAGCCGATCTTGTGACGCCCCTCTGCATACTTGGCCGCAATCAGCGCGGCCTGCACGGCATAGGCGTCATCAAGTGTCATGCCCGGATGGCGCAGCGACAAAAGCCCGATCTGTTGGCCGGTACGGTCAGCCTCCAACAGGGCGGCGGCGGCTTGGGATATATCTTCCGGGGTCATGATCGGCACTCGAAACCAATCAATGCTCTAGGTGTTCGCTTCATGTCAGTACCGCTGCGATTTCGGTGATCACGTCATAGGCCATCATCACATCCTCTTCGGTTGTCTCGAATTGGCCGGCCTGAAACCGGATTACCAGATCACCATCAACCCGTGTCTGCGTCAGGTAGATGCGACCATCATCGTTGATCGCGTTGACCAGCCGGAGGTTCAGATCGTCAAGATCGCTGACCCCATCGGGCGCATAGCGAAACGTGAACAGCGACCACATCCGCGTCGTGGTGATCTTGAAATCGGGGGTCGCCGCCAGTTTGTCATGCAGATTGGCCGACCAGGCAACATGGTTGCGCAAGCGGCTTCGCAGCCCCTCCAACCCATAGGCGCGCAGCAGGAACCAGACTTTGAGCGCGCGGAACCGACGACCCAATGGAACCGACCATTCGGAATAGTTGATGATCCCATCATGGCCGTGGGTCTTGAGATATTCAGGCTGAATTGCCAGCGTTCGCACGAGGTCTTCGGGGTTTCGCAGGAAATGCGCCGAGCAATCAAACTGCACGCCGAGCCATTTGTGCGGATTGAACACGATGCTGTCGGCGCGTTCAATGCCGGGCCAGTAGTGCCGGAATTCGGGGCATATCATCGCCGAGCCGGCCCAAGCTGCATCAACGTGCGTATAGAGACCGTGGCGTGCGGCGACGTCCAGACAGGCATCAACAGGATCGGTCGCACCGGTGCCGGTGCCGCCGACGCAAAGAATCACGCCAGCCGGAGTCAGCCCGGCGTCTTTGTCCGCGCGAATGGCGGCGTCGAGCGCGTCGGGGTCCATGCCGCGCCAGTCGCCCTTGATCGGAACGCGCACAAGATTGTCCTGCCCTATGCCGGAAACCCAGATCGCACGGTCGACCGAGGTGTGAACTTCGGCCGAGCAATAGACCCTGAGTTGCGGATTTCCCGCCAGCCCTGCGGTGTTGCCCGTCCAGTTCAGCGCCTTTTCCCGCATTGTCAACACCGCGGCTAGGGTTGCCGAACTTGCGCTGTCCTGAATAACACCTGCGAACCCATCGGGCAGATCAAGTGACTGACGCAGCCAGTCCATCATCCGGGTTTCCATCTCGGTCGCGGCAGGGGACGTTTGCCAAAGCATGCATTGCGGCGCGATGGCGCTGACCAGAAACTCCGCAAGTACCGAAGGGGCGGCGGCGTTTGAGTTGAAATAGGCAAAAAAGCGAGGGTGCTGCCAGTGCGTGATCCCCGGCATCACGATGTCCTCGAAATCGCGGAATACGTCTTCCATGTCTTCGGGGGTATCTGGCGGCGCAGCGGGCAGCGCGTCCAGAATGTCGCCTGGTTTGGTTTGAGCCCGGACCGGTCGATCACCGACGGTCAGGTGGTAGTCTTGCGCCCAGTCCGAAACGCGACGGCCCCATGATCCGAATTCATCCCAGTTCATCGCGTGACAATCCCTTGAAAATTTCTGAGGCGAGATGCGAGGCTTGCCACTCCAAACGAGTTAATGTCCAAATCATAGTTTGATCGTGAAAGGTCCGGCTCGCTAGCAAGCATGAACGTATCTCCTTCGTGGGTCGAGAGAAGGCTGGTCACGACGCATCACCTGATGCCAGATGATCGCGGATGGTACCGTATTTGGGTGAGAGATCAGGATCGATATCACGCATTTCAAACGACAGGGCGACGGAGTGCTGGGCAAATGCTGGCGCAAGAAACGCCTTCGCGGTTTCAAACAGGGTTTGTGTTGCCGCTTTGCGGGTGGCCAGATCGCGACCAGCACGCAGGCGAACCGAAATGTCGATATAGCCGTGTTCGGTCGCGCCATCCGCGATCGAGACGTGATCGGCACGGAATGCGCGCACGCGTATACCCGGCATCGGGAGCACGCCTGTTTCTATGGCCGACCTTCGCAGCGCGTCGCAAAAAGCCGCCATGTCCACGCGGTCTTCCATGTTCGCCGAATAGTCGACCATCAGATGCGGCATAGGTCTCCTCCTCATATTTAGTTAACATGTCAAATAATATTGCTGAGATGTCAAGCGTTTTACTCATGTAATCTTGGATTGCGCTTGGCTGCATTGAAAGGCACAACAACAGAATGACATCAAAACACCCCAAGACTTCGCGCGCTCTTCCCATTGCTCTGCTGCGTGCCCGTGAACGGGTCATGGGCCCAATTCGGGACATGCTATCGGGAGCGGGTATCACTGAGCAACAGTGGCGTGTGCTCCGGGTTCTCGAGGAAGACGGCCCGATGGAGCCGACGCGGATTGCGGAACTGGCCTGTCTACTGCTTCCGAGCCTGACCCGGATTTTGCAGAAACTTGAAGACAAGGCACTGATCACGCGTAGGCAGGACGAAGATGACAAGCGCAAACAGGTCGTGCAAATCTCCAAAACAGGCGAGGCACTGATCGTTGCCCATCTTCCGGCAAGCTTGGCAGTGCTGGAGCAGACAAAGGCGCAAATAGGTGCCGAACGCTATGAAGCGTTGCTGGATTTGCTGAATGCGGTCGAAGCCGCGGAGGCGGCCGACGAAACGGACTAACTCCTACGAGTTTCCGGCTGGGTTCCTTGACCTCTGCCGAGCATCAACGTCAAAAATCGAAATTGCGTCCGATGCCAAAGAACACCGCAGTGGCGTCGGCTTCTCCAATCGCATCTTCCTCCAGCGATCTGAAGGCAACCCCGGTGTTAAAGCTCCAGTTTTCGTTCAGATCGCGATTATAGGCGAGCACGAGGGCGGCGCGCTCGGTCGCTTCTTCACCATCGGCTGCTTCGGTGTAGGACATGGAAAGATCGACAGACAGGCTGGAAACCTGATTGATCTCGTGGCTGTAACCAGCAACCAACAGATTGGTCAGGCGGTCTTCATCGCTGCTGTCTGTATAAACAGCGCGGTCCAACAACAGCGTGAATGTACTGGACGGAAGCTCGTGGACCCAGTTGAGACCACCGATTAACTGCGCATCGGACTCATCGAGCTTTGTCACGCCGATATTACCCGACAGGCTGCCCCTTGGCAGCGCCAGCGAACGGGCCATCAGAAAGGTGCCGCGCTGACCATCCTGGTTTTGAATAACGTCAACGCCCACATTGAACGTTCCGTTGGGCATTTCCGTATCATAGTCGATACCGCCACTCGGGCCATCTACAGTCGTTGTCGAGCGTACACCGGTTACCAGATCTGTCTCGGTGCTATCGACGCTGGAGTAGCCAGCGCTGAACGTCAGCGTCGAAATGTTCGACAAATCGCGGATAAAGCCGGCCTGAACCGTACTTGTTTCGCGCTCGGTATCGGCCGCGTCAGCACTGGAATACTTCCAGTAGGAAAGATCGAGTGTGGCGGTGGTTACGGGGTTGAACCGGAACAGACCGGTGAGGCCGAGACTGGTGTTATCGTAGTCGGCGAGATCGCTATCCGTGGCATCGATATAGTTGGTGCCGCTGGTGTTTGCCCGTAACCGCAAACCGAAAGGATCATTCAGCCCTGTTTCGAGAACCGCACCAACATTGTACGCGCGCCGTTCGCCGGACCCGCGGATGTCGGAAAAATCAGCAGGGGGCGTGACAACGCCATCCGAGTCCAGAAATGTCCAAAGCGGTTGAGCCAAGGAAATATCGGTTTGCTGGTAGTCTGCATCAAAAGAGAAAAGCGCATTGGCGCCTTCGCGACTATAGCGAAAGGCGACCAGCGGATCGACAAATCCGGTCTTCATGCTGTTGCCTTCAGCGATGTTGCCGAAACGAAGGCCAGCCCCGATCGCAAGTGACAATTGCTGTGTCGCTGTTTCGCTTTGCAACCCATAGGTCAGGCGCGTGGTGGACAGCGACGTGCGCCCTTCACTTGGGTTTTCAAGGCCAAGGTTGTCGCCGGCAATAAAGTTTTGTTCGACCCTGAGCCGCTGGCGAAAACTCTCGTACTCTTCTTCGTCCTGCGCCATGGCCGGAAAAACAGTAAAAACTGCCAGACCGCCCATTGCGGCATTTCGTATAAGACGCTTGCTCAACACTGCCCCCTTGAACGGGTTTCTTACTCGAACAGTCGGCGTTGCGGCGCGATAATGACGTCACCCTCTCGCAAAACCGGGGTGTTCAAACTGGATTTTCCATCCATGATTGCTTTCACATTGAAAGTATAAACCTGCATCCTGCCGTCTGCACCGGGCCGACGCAGCTGCATACGCTTGGTCGCGCCAAATCTGGTGACGCCGCCGCTCTGTGCCAACGCCTGTAGAAATGTCGTGCCACGTTCAACCTCGACTGTTCCGGGCGTGGCAACTTCACCAAGCATATAGATCGTCAGAGTTTCGTCTTCATCTTCTTCGTCCTCTGCGACACTGGACAGTGACACGTAGACCGTCGGATCGGAGGCAAAATTTGGCCGGAGCCGGTTCACAAGATCACTGCGGACTTCATCGACGCTGCGCCCTCTGACCCGAACCGAACCGACAAGCGGCACCGAGACGCGACCGTCAGGCAAAACGATGCTATCTCCGTTGAGACTTGAATCCTCAAGAACCTCGATCCGCAAAACGTCTCCGGATCTGATCTTGTAAGAGCTTTGCGCCACAGCCTGCGAAGCCAGAAGCGGCAGTACCAGTACAGAAACAATAAGTGCTATGAACCGTTGCATGTCGGGCTTTCTCTGATAGGTGCGTCTGCGTCGACCCAATGAGTATTTGGGCTTTTTTGGCATATCTTCCTTTGAACCTATGCAGTTTTCAAGTCTGCCCGCTGTTGTGGCAAACTCAAGTTTTGTTCGTGCTGATCGTGCAACAGGTCAATGTTCGACGGCGAGGGCAGGAACTTGGCGGCTTTTTCGAAGCTTTCAGATGGTCCGCATGCAAGTTTTCCGGTTGAACACATCAGGCAATGCACCTATAGGTAGAGCGCGCCAATCTTGCGTGGATTGGAATCATGCCAGGAAAGAGCGATGTTCATCGGTTTCATCATTCTGGGGTCTATCGGGGGGTCGTTTGGCGCTTTGGTCGCCCTGCTGCTCGGTGCTTCGCCGATGCTTATCGCCTTGAGCTATTCCCTGACGGGAACACTTTCCGCTCTGATCTTGTCATTGTTCTTTGTGATCGTCTCGGAGGGACGCACCCACCACAACGGGCGTACCATCGCCAAGCAGAGCTATTGATCTAAAGGCATTAGCGCTTTCTGGAATCGACTCTCTATGGTGCGACGCGGAGCTTTGACTGTTCAAGCCGATAAGCGTTCTTGGTTCGTAGGCTGCTTGTCGAATTCGCGTACTATGTCCGCCTACAATCGCGGGCGTCGTTTTGACGTAGAACTGGTGCTAGACAGACCCGGTGATGAAAACGATTAGAACTGCGCGCTGCGTATTCACACTCAGCGCACAACGAATTCTGCGTGCAGCGCCCCTGCTGCTTTCAAACTCTTCAGGATATCAATCATATCGCGTGGCGATACTCCTAATGCGTTCAGCCCGGCGACGACCTCAGACAGCGACGTTCCTTCGGGAACTTCGGCGAGGGCAATGCCTTCGTCGTCCTCGATTGCCGCCCCGGTGCGTGGCACCACGACAGTTGCACCATTAGCAAACGGATTGGGTTGCACGACGGCTGGCGTTTCTTCGATGCGCAGCGTGAGATTCCCTTGCGAAACGGCAACGCGCGATAGGCGAACATCACTGCCCATCACGATGGTTCCAGACCGTTGGTCAACAACGACACGCGCTTTCAACTGAGGTTCGACCAGAATGTTTTCTACCCGACCAATAGCGTGGGCGGTAGACGACATGCGTGTTGCGGCGATGTCCAGTTCGACTGTTCCTGAGTCTCGCATCACCGCGACCGTCCGACGAAATTCGCGGTTGATGGCGGTTTCGATACGCCCGGCGGTGGTGAAATCCGGCTCGCGAAGGGCCAAGCGCATGCTTGAGAGCGTCGACAGATCAAAATCGATCTCGCGTTCGACCCGTGCCCCTGACGGAATGACACCGGCGGTTGGAACACCCTGTGTTACCGACGCCGCCTCACCTTCTGCGACGGCACCGCCCGCCAGAATGGTCCCCTGAGCAACGGCGTAAATCTGCCCATCTGCGGCATTGAGCGGGGTCATGATCAGAGTGCCTCCGAGCAGGCTATCGGAATCGCCGATGGCAGAGACCATCACATCGATTTGTCCCCCGACACGTGCAAATGGCGGCAAACTCGCGGTCACGATCACGGCGGCCACGTTCTTGGGGCGAAGCTGTTCACCCGTCACGTTGACGCCCAGGCGTTCAAGAATGTTGGACATGATTTCTTCGGTGAAGGGCGAGTTTCGCAGACCGTCGCCCGTACCGTTCAAGCCGACGACCAAGCCATATCCGACGAGATCGTTACCTCGAACGCCATCAAACTCAACAAGATCCTTCAGCCGGATCGCATTGGCTTGCACCGTTATCGGCAGCAACAAGCACAGGAACAATATTCGAAATAGAGTCATGATAGGAAGTTCAACAGCGAGAGATTGGCGGAACGCACCGTGACGGTGTAGAGACTCTCAAGCTGGAACTGTGCCTCTTCCAGCTTGGTTGCGGTTTCAAACGGGTCAGCTTCGAGCAACGCTGATCTGGAATATTGGAGACTGGTGCGGGCGGCAGTATTGCGCGTCGAGATTTCCTCGATGCGAGCCTCGGCAAAGCCAAGGTCTGCGCGCACACCGGTCAAACTATCCTGATTTGCAAGCATGCCATTGCTTGCCGATTGAAACAGGTCGTCCTGTGTCGGCCGATCAAACCCCAAACCGGGATCGCCGGCCAGCGCCGCAAGCGCCATATCCCGCAGCGTGTCACGAAACACCGGGTCCTGCGCCGTGAGTGCCAATGATACTTCCTCACCGGCACCAATCTGTATAGGGGCAAGCACATCATCTGACCCAACGTACATGACGGTTTCAAAGCCCGCAGGATCTGCGAACCAGGCATCAACAGCGGTTTCGACATCGCCTGCAGAGGTCAGTCCGGTCACCAGGGTTCTGAGTTCGGTCATGAGTGTGTCGGCACTTTCGAGCGGCGGGCGGTCCGTTGCAGTCCCGCCGAACATGCTCCGGCCTCCGACGGATGCGTTTAATGCAGATATAACAGACGCGATATCTCCCTCGGCGCGTTCTGCCAGATGCCCACGCAATGCATCGGTGCTGGTTGCATCGAATGTCATCAAGGAACTGCTGAGAGACGCCGAAAGGTCATGGAGGCGCTCAAGGCTGGTCTGCGCGGCACTTGAAAACAATGCCGCCTCGCTTGCCGCGATTGCGTAGCCATCCAACTTTGCAAGATTTCGGTCGATATCCGTCAGATAGGAATAGTCGCCGCCTAACCGGTCGGACACGTCGGATACCTGACCAGAGCTCAATTCCTGAGATAGCTTGGATATTTCCTGACTAAGCTCCACACTTCGTTGCCGAAGCATGATTGAATTCGCGAGGTCACCAATGGATGTCATGTTCATTTGTCAAAGCCTCAGAAGCGTTTCCATCATTTCGTCGATTGTCTGAATCATTTTCGCGTTGGCCGCATAGGCCCGTTCGACAATCATCAACTGCTGCAGCTCGGCGTCTGTATCGACACCCTGCGCGGCTTCGATCCGGGCCATCTCGGTCTGGTTGGCTGACGCAAAGGTAAGAATGCCGTTGGCCCTGTCACTGTTCAGTGCAACGCGAGACGTCAGATCGGAAACAATGTCTGCAGCGCTCGCCAGTCCGGTGCCAAAGACGGATGTTCCGGTCGCGCGCCCTTCTTCCAGGATCGCTGTAAAGGCCTGCAACTGGCGGGCGTCACCACTCTCTCCGGCATCGGTAGCCCCGAGGCCAGCGCGCAGTCGCCAGCTTTCGCCACCTTCAGTTGGATCGACCAAATCATTCAGGCTAAGCCGGTTGGCGACACCGGTTTCGTTTGTCGGATCAAACGTCGAACCTGCATCCGTGAAGAGACCGGGTTCGCCGGCGGCCGTCGTTGGATCAAGCGTGACTGTTTCGAACCGTTCGATCAGGTCCTGTGCCATTGCATCGAGTTCAGCTTGTGCCGAGACGGCCGCGTCATCCCTGATCTGAAAGTTCGCCGCGAGCGTTCCGCCAGCAATAGCGCGTTCTGAGACGGAGATGCCATTGATCGTGAGCCCGGACAGACCGCCACCCGACAAAGTCATTTCGGGGACCGTATCGCTGGCTGGCGAGAAACCGAGTTCGGCTGCAGGCCCGTCGATCAGGATCGCACCACCATCCGTATAAAGCGCAATTTGACCGTAGTCCCGCTCGACCACGTTGATCGGGATGATCGTGTTGATTTGGTCCAAAAGCGATTGGCGCTGGTCCTGCAAGGCCGAGATATCCCCCCCGGTCGAGAGGGTCGACGTGATCCGGGCATTGAGTTTTTGCACATTGCCCAGTGTTTGGTTGAGCTGTTCGACCTGTGTTCCAATCGATGTATCCGCTTGGGTTCGCATGCTCCGCAACCCTTCGGCTGCGTCATTGATTGCGGTAACCACGTCATTTGCCGCATACGAAACCGCATCCAGCCGTTGTGTCGACTCCGGGCTGCTGGCGGCTGTGATCAGGCTGCTTTCGAACTCTGCGAGCCGCATGCTGAGAGAACTTGTATCCGTTCCCGTCCCGACCAGCGATTCCAGTCGGGAGTAGAAATCGGACAATACCTGTGCATTGCCCTGCTCGGCATCCGCGCTGCGACGGTCTGACAGGATGACCGGATCGCTATGACGATGCACGCCGACGACCTGGACCCCTGGCCCGGTTTCTGCAGCGGACGAAAGCTCCAGAGAACGGCGTGCATAGCCGGGCGTCATGACGTTTGCGAGGTTGTCCGAGACGATCCCCGATGCGCGGCTCGCGGCCGTGAGGCCCGACAGCGCACTGTTCAGCGCTGATGAAATACTCATGTCTGCGGCTCCTGTTTCTGTGCTTCAGTTGCGCCTTAACCAGTCTGTCAGCGTTTGATATTGGTGGTTTCCTGAAGCATTTCGTCGACTGTCTGGATGACCTTGGCATTCGAGGAATAAGCGCGCTGGGTCCGGATCATTGATGTGAGTTCGCTCGCCACATCGGTCGTAGATTCTTCGCGCGCATACGCGACAATCTCACCCGTCGGACCGTCCCCCGCGTCCCACATGAAGTACAATCCACTATCCGGAGATGGCATGTAGGTCTGCTGATCCAGCGAAATCATGCCATTGGGATTGGGCATATCCACCAGTGGAATCTGAAAGATAGTCCGCGCCGCGCCATTGTCGAACTGTGCGCGTACGATGCCATTTGAATCGATTTCTACGCCGGTCATGTTGCCGACGGGAAATCCGTCTTTCTCAATCGAGATGGGCGCAAATGTATCTGACAGTTGTGAAAGTCCACCCTCAAGTCCAGGTCCACCGATGGTGATTTCGATCGGGCCACCGTCTACATTGACGATCAAACTGCCGGTGGTTGGATCATATGCGCCACCTGACGTAGTCGCAACTGAAGCCAGTGTACCGCCGTTGGCGCGGGAATCGTCAAAGGTCAGGACATATTCCCCGATCACTGCGTTGTCTGATGCGGTATCTCGAAGCACCATGGTCCATTCATTTGAGTCACCAGCAGCCGGTACTGTTGGCGTCATGGTGATGGAAAGGCTCTCGGATGTGCCGGTATTGTCAAAATATTCGATAGAAACCGACTGCACCGTGCCGTCCGAAGCGGCGTTGGTGTCGGTTGCTGGCAGGTTCAGGCTGACGTCTATGCTCGTCGTTGGTTCGCCCGTCACCTCGTTGACCAGCAGTTGAACTGGCTCCAGACCATCGGGGGTGTCCCTCGGATAGCTGGGGATCGTACCGTCCGGCGACGCCGGCCAACCCAGCAGGACCAGCCCGGATTCCGATGTCAGATAACCTTGTTTGTCTGCGCGAAACGAGCCGGTTGTGGTCAGCATCATGGTCTGATCACCATCGCCACTGTTCACGTCGGCATAGGACGCAACGGGCAGCATCCCGCGCCCGCGTACCGCCAGATCGGTCGAGTTGGAGGTGGAAACCAGAGGACCCTGTTCATCGATCATGCGTTGGGTCGTGGCCCGGACGCCGCCTGCGGAGTAGGAGCCGCCTGACGAGGAGATGACCATCGAATGGAAATCTGATTCGACCCGCTTGTAGCCGTAGGTCGATGAGTTGGCGATGTTGTCGGAAATCGACGCCAGTCGGGTAGAGTTCGCGGATAGCCCCGCGATTCCCGCGTTAAGCGAAGAGGAAATGGTCATAAGCGCGCCTTTCTGCTGCATCAATCTCTGATGAGGCAACAGCTACGCGCGCCGACTTAACATCGCGCTAACAGGTAAAATCCGCTCTAAATCACTGCGATCCGTTCCGTAGCAAGATTACTTCGACACGGTTGTTCCGGTTCGCCATCCGATTGTCGACGGCTGGCTTGCGATCCGCGTGTCCCGAGACCCGCTGAAGGCGGTCCGCATCCGTTCCTGCCGCTTGCAGCAAGGTGCGCGTGCGATCGGCGCGTGCGGTCGATAGCTCCCAAACCGGGCTGTTGGCCAGAACGACGGGATGGGCACGAATATGGCCGTTGATGGCCAAATCGTTGGTGACCAAACCTGCGATTCTGGAAATCATATGGGTAATGTCGCGAAACATCTGCGTCGGCCTGTCGCTGCCTTCGTCAAACAAGGGGGCATTGTCCAGAGCGAAAATCTCGATGATCAGGCCTTCGTCGGTCACACGTGTCACTATATGTTTGCGTGCCTCGTCGCTGATCAGGCTCTCGCCGCCGCGGCCCATCAGGGCGTCGTCGATCACCTTGAACTGTTCGTGGTTTGCAGCGTCGTCCCCATCCTCGGCGACACCGACAGTACCTTTGGACTGGCGGGCATCGTCGGGGTATCGGTTTACCGCCCCTGTGCCGTCCTGCGGCAGATCCATTTCCGAGAACATGTTTGATCCGCCAAAGGCACCATCACCACCCCCCGAGACCCGATTAATCGGGATCGTCGGCGCAAAGTAATCCGCAAGCCCTTTGCGTTGTTTTTCCGTCGTCGCGTTCAGCAGCCACATCAACATGAAAAACGCCATCATCGCCGTTACGAAGTCCGCGTAAGCGACCTTCCAGGCACCACCATGGTGGCCGCCTCCGGCTATGACCTTTTTCCGTTTGATGATGACCGGCGCGACATTTGTCTGCGCACTCATCTCCACCACCTTTTTCTCACCCAGAACCGGGATAACAGGCGATGCGTTAAGGGTATGCTAACAGGTAAACTTGTTCGGGAATTCGGGCAGAGCCGGGGCCAGCACTCAGGACTCTGCCTTTTTCCCTCCAAGGCCTTTCACGAACTCGCGCAGGTTTTGCATGATGACATAGAGAACAGGCACTAGAATGACGCCAATAACGGTTGCGGCCAGCATGCCTCCGAAAACTGCGTAGCCAATAGCCTTCTGGCTCGCAGCTCCGGCACCGGATGCCGCCATGAGTGGCACCACGCCGAGCAGGAACGAGAGGGCTGTCATCATCACCGCACGGAAGCGTTGCTGGGCGGCGTCCAGCGCGGCCTCAGCCGTGCTCATCCCGGCGGCACGTCTTTCCATCGCAAACTCGACAATCAGAATCGCGTTTTTGGACGCCAGGCCAATCAGCATGATCATCCCGATCTGGGTATAGAGGTTGACGTCACTGCCAACCGCGGCGACCGCAGCAAGCGCGCCGAA
This sequence comes from Sedimentitalea sp., assembly GCF_039973035.1. Classification (NCBI taxonomy): domain Bacteria; kingdom Pseudomonadati; phylum Pseudomonadota; class Alphaproteobacteria; order Rhodobacterales; family Paracoccaceae; genus Sedimentitalea; species Sedimentitalea sp. Next base: position 83,001 of record NZ_JBDWLR010000062.1, on the reverse strand, counting down.
CAGCGCAACCGTCACCGACAAGAGGATCCCGACCGGCATTGTCCAGCTTTCGTACTGCGCCACAAGGAACAGATATCCGAAGACAACCGCCATCGCGAGAATGACAACCACCATGCCGGCAGATGACAATTGCTGCTGCGCGGTTCCGGTCCATTCATAAGAGAAACCGGGTGGCAGGGCGGTCTCGGCCTCTTCCTGCAGAACGCGGATTGCATCACCGGTCGACAGGCCCGGCGCTTCGACCGCCGTCACTGTTGCCGAACGAAACATGTTGTAGCGATTCAACAGAATGGGCCCCAGCACGCTTTCAACATCCAGAAGCGTTCCCAGCGGAACCATCTCGCCCGTGGTCGAACGGGCATACAATGCTTGGATGTCGTCGATCTTGTCGCGATAGCTGCCATCGGCCTGTATCATCACCTGATAGACCCGGCCAAACAGGTTGAAGTCGTTCACATAGTAGGATCCCATATAGGCCTGCAACGTCTGAAAGACCTCGCTCACCGGCACGTTCAGGGATTTGGCCTTTTCCCGATCCAGATCGACAAACACTTTGGGGACGTTGGCGCGGAACGTGGTATAGGCCTGTGCGATCTCGGGTCTCTGGTTCGCCGCATATACCAGCGACCCAAGTGCGGCCGACAGGTCCTGTGCCGTGCCACCCCCGGTCTGCTGTACCTTCATCTCGACGCCCGCGCTCATCCCGAGACCGGGGATCGGCGGCGGGTTGAACGCGATGACGCTGGCGCTGGCCTCTTGGAACGCGACGCCCAGAATTTCTTGCAATATGCTGTTCGCGCTCAACTCGGGCTCGGTCCGTTCGTCCCATGGGGTAAGGTTGACGATAATCATCGCCCCGTTTGATCCGGACCCGCTCAACAGGCTGTACCCGTTGACCAGCACCGTATTGGCGACACCCGGCAGCCCCGAGATCTGCGTGTTGACGCGTTCTGTTACCTGCTCGGTGCGTTGCAGGGCCGCAGCATCGGGCAGCTGAACATCAACAAAGAGATAACCGTTGTCCTCAAGCGGGAGGAAGCCGGCTGGCAGGGATTTCATGAAACCTCCGGCTCCGACGATCAATGCTACGAGAATTGCCAGTCCGATCAGCGGAACCCGCACCAATCGCCGCACGATCCCGACATAGCCACCGCGCGTGGCGTCGATCCCTTGTTCGAACTTTTTCAGGACTCCTTTCGGAGGACCGGAACGCGGCCGCAGAACCATCGCGCAGAGCGCCGGTGACAGGGTCAGCGCGTTTACCGATGAAATGACAACCGCCATGGAAATTGTGACCGCAAATTGCGAATAGAGGCGCCCGGTGATCCCCGGCATGAAGGTCACAGGGATAAACACGGCCAGCAGGACCAGTGTTGTTGCGATGACTGGGCCCGTAATCTGCCCCATGGCCTTGCGGGTCGCCTCTCGTGGACTGAGGCCCTCATCCGCAATCAGACGTTCGACGTTTTCGACCACGACAATTGCGTCATCGACCACGATGCCAATCGCCAGAACCAGCGCAAAAAGTGAAATCGTGTTCAGGGACATCCCAAAGAGCAACAGGAACGCAAAGGTTCCAATCAACGAAACTGGGATTGCCACCGCCGGGATGATCGTGGCGCGAATGTTGCCCAGAAAGATGAAAACCACCGACATCACCAACACAAAGGTCAGCACGAGCGTGGAAACCACATCATTCAGGGATTGCTCTACGAACTTCGTGCTGTTGAAAGGCACTTCGTAGTCGACATCATTCGGAAAACTCAGCGACAACCGCTCGAGTTCGGCGAGCACGTTCTCAGACACGGCGAGGGCATTTGCGCCCGGAGCCTGATAGATCGCGAGAACCGTGGCCGCGTCGCCGTTATATCTCCCGGACGCGTTGTAATAGCTTGCGCCCAATTCGACCTTTGCCACGTCGCGCATGTGCACGATGCTCCCGGCTTCGCCGGTCCGCACCACGATGTTTTCGAACTCCTGCACTGACGTCAGCCGGCCCTTGGACTTGATCGTATATTGAAATTGTTGCCCTTCGGGCACCGGAGGCGCGCCGATCTGACCGGCAGAGACCTCGAGGTTCTGTTCGCGGATCGCTGCGATCAGATCGCCGGGGGTGATCCCCAGGCTGGCCATTTGATCGGGATCCATCCACATGCGCATCGCATACTTGAAATCGGTCAGGACCTCGGCCTTGCCGACCCCCTGCACCCGCGCCAGCGCGTCTTTGAGATTGATCGAGGCATAGTTGGATAGAAAGACCTCGTCATAGGTGCCTTCCGGTGAGGTCAGCACCGCAACCAGCAGCATGTTGGTCGATGATTTCTGAGTGACAACTCCGGTTGCCGTTACCTCTGACGGCAGGCTCGCAGTGGCCTGGGCAACGCGGTTCTGAACGTTGACGGACGCGATATCAGCATCCGTTCCCACTTCGAATGTCACTGACAAGGAATAGGACCCGGTGTCAGAACTGTCTGACGACATGTAAATCATGTCATCTACACCGTTCACCTGCTCTTCGATGGGCGCGGCCACCGTGCTTTCGACGGTTTCAGAGTTGGCGCCTGTATAGGTGGCACTGACACTGACAACCGGAGGCGTGATGTCCGGAAACTGTTCCACGGGCAGGACGAAATACCCGATCCCGCCCATGATGGTCAGGACGAGCGAGATAACCATGGCCATCTTAGGCCGGTCGATGAAGATCGCTGAAAACACGGTGCGTTACCCTTCCTGCTGACCGGCAAGAATGGCGTCGACCTGAACGCCGGGGCGCACCCGTTGCAGGCCTTCGACAATCACGCTCTCCCCGTCTTGGAGCCCCTCGTTGACAATGATTTCCGGCCCAACCTGATCCCCGGTTTCGATATAACGCTGTTCGACCATCTGCTGGGAATTCACGACGAGCACGAAATCACCACGCTGATCACGTTGCAGCGCGGCCTGTGGGATCAGCAACCTCAGCGTTGGTTGCGGCGCTTCGATCCGAACCTGCAAAAAGGCACCGTCGATGATCTGTTTGTTCTCGTTTTCAAACTCGGCGAGCAGCGCAATTGTCCCTGTCGTTGGCGAGATCCGGTTGTCGACGAACACAACCTTGCCCACGGAATCAAGCGTCGTCCCGTTGGGCAGGGTGGCATGAACCGCCGGGCTTTGGTCTCCTGACGTTAGTTCGCCCGCGCTGATTTCAAGTTCTTCCAAGACATTTGCGAGTTGTTTCTCGCTCAGAGAAAACCGCACGTAGATCGGCGCTTCGCGTACCAGCGTGACCAGCGACGGTGTCGAAGGGCTGACAAGTTCGCCTTCGCTGACAGACAAGCGGCCCAAACGGCCCGAAAACGGCGCGCGAATTTCTGTATAGCTTAGCTCGAGCTCGGCTTGTCGTATCGCGGCCTCTGCGGCTTGCACCGTTGCCTCGGCCCCCAGTTCGTTGGCGCGGGCGATATCGCGTTCGGATTCCGGTGCCGACCCACGTGCGAGCAGTTCCTTCTTTCGTTCGTATTCGATCCCGGCGAGCTCAAGATCAGCCTGCGCCTTGGCAAGATCGGCCTTTCGCGAGGCAAGGGTCGCAGCGTAGCTGTCGGGTTCGATCTGAAACAGGATGTCATCTTTTGCGACGAGGGCGCCATTTTCGACCTCAATCGTTTCAACAAAACCGCTGACACGCGCAACGATGTCGACTTGGTCAATCGCCTCGCCTTCACCGATGAATGACGCCTCTTCGATGATTTCTTTCGAATAGGCCGCCGCGATCGAAACCTTGGGCGAAGCGGCTTGTTCCTGCGCATTTGCAGCGTGACTCAGAAGCAAGACCGGCAAACACAGAACCATAAGACATGACCGGAAAGAGGCGGCTTGAGGCATGAGGGATGATCCTTCTTTTGAGTGCAACCGTGCCGCGTACGAATCGGTCTCCCAAGAACATTAGTCATTTAAATGCAATGCTGGAACCGGCAAGGTCAGTCGGGGCTCGCAAATCCGCTTGGGCGGCGCAGGGGCAAGTCGCTGTTTTGGCGTTATGATTCACCGCGCATCCTGTTTCGGTATGGCCCAGGATGCTGCGCCCTATGGCGGCGACGTTTGACGCAAACTCTCCACCATGAGTAGAGTTACTCATTGATTTGCAAATTTCCCGCGCCCGATGTTCACGGGCCGACGAGGAGGACCATTATGTCAAAGATTTTTCTGCCAGGGCAGCGCGTTACCGTATCTCAGGAAGAAGTTATCTGGCCCGAACACCTTTCAGGCGTGATGACCGGCAAGGTCATCGCAGCAGGGCATGTCAGCCAAGGGCGCGGAGGTGAGGACGGCGCGGATGCCTTTGCCGTATCCGGCACCGAAGCAACCGACATCATGGAAATCGAGTTTGAAGACGGGCTGAGGCTCTGGCAATCGGTCGAATCCGCCTCTGCCGATTTTCAGTCGACCGCGAGTCGTTCAGGTGGGGACGCCGCGCTCGCGATCCCACGTGAACTGGTCTTTACCGGTCAGGACGGGCAAAGCCGCGGTGTCGGCAAATATCTGGTGCGCGCTGTTCGGTTGTTACGCGCAGATCCGGTGGGTCAGGCGGGCAAACTGTCGGCTTTGGCGCTCGCCCGCAAGATCGAGGACTCAATAAATCCCGGTTTCTACCGGTGCGAGCGCAAGGTGGTGAACGGCCTTGGAACGATTGATCTCAAGACGGTGAAATCGACGGATATCCCGACCGATCAGAAGATTCTGATCATGGTGCACGGCACCTTTTCCAGCACGCAGGGCAGCTTTGGTGAATTGGCCGTCGCGCCGGGCGAAGAAGTCTGGCAGCCGCTGGAGGCTGCCTATCCCGGCGGCATCTATGCGCTAGAGCATGCATCGGTCACCGAAAGCCCGGTCAAGAATGCGATTGACCTGCTCGACGCGTTGCCAAAAGGGGCGCAAATCAGCCTGATGTCCCATTCACGCGGGGGTATGGTTTGCGAATTGATCAGCCGCGCGGCACGCGAAGACATCGCCAAGAACGGCGCGATTGACGGCACGGACAAGGCGATTTTCAAGCTGTTCCCGAACAGGACTGCGCAGTTGAAGGAGCTTGAGGCGCTCGACAAAGCGCTGGCCACCAAGAAGCCCAAAGTAAATCGCATTGTTCGGGTTGCCGGACCACTGGCGGGTACGACTCTCGCATCGGAACGGCTGGATCGGTACCTGTCCATCGCGTTGAACGTGTTCGAATTGATTCCGGTTCTGCGGCGCACGGGCGCTGCTGACCTGCTGAAGTCCTTCATGCTGGCGTTCATTCGGACCAAGGCCGACCCAAAGACCCTTCCGGGGCTTGAAGCGATGATGCCGACCAGCCCGTTGACCCGGATGCTCAACAGACCAGACGTGACCTACACCAACGGGCTGCGTGTTATTGGCGGCGATACCGAAGGGTCCGGTGTGTTGCGGCGGCTCGGCGTTTTCGCGGCGGATCTGTTCTTTCGGGCGGATCATGATTTTGTGGTCGATACCGCATCGATGACGCGAGGCGGGCCGCGCGCATCGCTGGTAAAACCGTTTCTGCTCAAGGGACCCGAAGTGTCCCATTTCAGCTATTTCTACAACGCAGACTCGCGCCGTGAAATCATTGGCGCCGCGATCGAGGATGACGGCAGCTTTCTTGTTCTGCCCAGTTCGCGCGGGGTCCTGTCAGGTGAAATGCCTCCCGAAGAACGCTTTCCCGAACTGGAATCGCGAGGAGATGCCAATGATCCGGTCTGTTTCGTTTTGCCGGGTGTCATGGGCAGCCATTTGTCACAGGACAAGGACTGGATCTGGACCAATCCGCTGCAGATCGCATTTGGCGGACTGGACCGGATCAGTATCAACAGCGCCGACGTTCGGTCGACCAATCCGGTCAGAAGCTATTACTGGGACCTCTGCCGCTATCTCTCGCGCACGCACAAGGTTGTGTCGTTCGACTATGACTGGCGGCTGTCGATCTTGGAGCAGGGTCATGCCGAGGCCGCGCGCAAACTGGCAGCCCTTGTCGAGGCAGAGCTGAACCGGACGCCGCAACCGATCAGATTTATGGCACATTCGATGGGGGGCCTCGTCGTGCGCGCAATGTTTCAGGCGCGCCCGGATCTGTGGACCCGGATCAAACAACGCCGGGACAGCCGGTTCGTGATGCTCGGCACGCCCAATGGCGGCGCGTTTTCGATGATGTACACGCTGTTGGGGCGCGACAGCGCCATCAAAAAGCTGGAAATGGTCGATTTCAAACACGATATGCCCGAACTTCTGCGGATCGTCGCGGGCATGCACGGCGCGTTGCAGTTGCTGCCAAGTGATGATGACGGTCGCTATCTGAGCGATGATTTCTGGGAGCAACTCCATACATTGCACGGCACTGATTGGGTAAAGCCTGCCAAGGCCGCTCTCAAGGTTGCCCGTACAGGTCACAAGGCGCTGGCCGCACATCAACTTGATCCGGACCTGACCTGTTATGTGGCCGGTTTGGGGACAGAAAACACCATATCCTCGGTCCGTCTGGATCCGACCGCCAGTGGCAAGGATCGTATCCAGTTCTTTGCAACGCCGGAGGGCGACGGCACAGTGACATGGGCCACGGGCATCCCCGAGGGGATTCCGACCTGGTATGTACGTGCAATACATGGTGATCTGCCCCGATCACGCGACGCGTTTCCTGCCTATCTCGACCTTTTGCAGACCGGCACCACCGCACGTCTTTCCCAACACAAGCCCAGCGTCAGCCGAGCCGGGGTGGCCACCCCGACCAGAGTTCTGGAAGCGCCGATTGAACTGTTCCCGGACGAGCAGGAAATTCTCGACGACTTCATGGGCGGCAGCAGCCGAACGCCGGATGCGATTGCCAAACAGGCGCGGCCAACCAAGGTTTCGGTCTTGCACGGAAACCTGCGGTTCGCGAGCTATCCGGTTGCCGTTGGCCACCACATTGACGACCCGATGATGGGGGCCGAGAAAGCGCTGGATGAATGCCTTGATCACACGCTGACAAATGTCCGCAATCTTGATCTCTATCCCGGCGACATCGAAACCTGCGAGGTGATCCTGCGCGAAGATCGTGCGCCACAGGGCGCGGTTGTCGTGGGGCTTGGCACCTATGGCTCGCTTACGCCCGGTGCGTTGAAAGATACGTTCCGGCAGGCCGTTCTGCGCTATGGATTGGTGACCCGCGAGCGGCGCAAGGAGCAGTCGCCTGTCCGAAACGCGCCTGCTGGTCCGCTCGGCTTGTCCACCTTGCTGATCGGCCACCGGGGGGCGAACATTACGGTACAGCAAAGTGTTGAGGCCATTCTGCAGGCGGCAGCCGAGGCCAACGAAGCACTTGGCGACACACCGATCGAGCATCTGGAATTCGTAGAGCTGTTCGATGACACCGCGTTTCAGGCGGCAAGCGCGCTGGACTACGTGCAGTCGATGGGGCGCATGGGCAACATGTTTGCCTTTGATGGTGAAATCCGCATGGTCCGCGATGCCCGCGTGCGCACCCATTATGGCATGCAGCGGGATTGGTGGCAGCGCATTACGGTGCAAAGCGACGACAACAAGAGTGATGCGGAAGAGTCCGCCAACCTCGGCCTGAGCTTTACGGCGATCAGCGAAAACGCCCGTGCCGATTTCAAGACGTCAGCCTATCAGCCACGGGTGTTGCAACAGCTGCTGATCCAACGAAAGAGCGGCACTGCTGTTGATCGGGATGTCGGCAGATTGTTGTTTGAACTGCTCATTCCGGGCGATCTCAAGACATTCGCCAAGAACAACGAAAACATCATGCTGATCCTCGACAAGACGACGGCCGCCTATCCGTGGGAATTAATGGAGGACGATTTCAAGCGCTACGAGTTTACCGGGGTCAGACCGGCGGAACATGAAGGACCCTCGCGCGACACCGGCCCGCTGGTGGTACGAGCACCGGTTATCCGGCGGCTGATCACATCGGGGCCGAAAGTGCCGCGCCCCAGCGAGTTGAGCGCGCTGGTGGTTGGCGATCCGGTCAGCGATCTGCCCGCGCTCGTCGGCGCGCGCGAAGAAGCAGAGATCGTCAACACTCTGCTGAGCAAGGCAGACTGGAAGACAAGACATCTGGATCAGCCCGAGAATGGGTTTGAGGTGATCAAGGAAATGATCCTCAGCCCCGCTAAGCTGGTTCATCTGGCAGGCCACGGCGTCTATGAATCCGACAACCACGATCGCACGGGCATGGTTCTGGGCAAAGACCTGTATCTGACGGTCTCGGAAATCAAACAGATGCGGTATGTGCCCGAATTTGTGTTCATGAACTGCTGTCACATCGGTCATGTGGGCACCGAGGTGAACGAGATTGCTGCCAGCCTGTCGGTCGCCTTTATCGAGCGTGGTGTACGTGCCGTCATCGCCGCCGGCTGGGAGGTGGATGACGGTGCGGCAAAGCAGTTTGCACGCAGTTTCTATACGGCGATGCTGGCCGGGCATACGTTTGGCAAGTCTGTCCACCTCGCCCGCGAGCAGGTTTTTCAGGCCTTTCCCAAGACCAACACCTGGGGGGCGTATCAGTGTTATGGTGATCCCGATTATCGGTTCCGTGACATCACCGCTGATACCGGGGATGCCTCACAGACCCGCTATTATTCCGCAGCACAGGCCACCAAGGCGGCGCAAAACATCTCGGAAAAGGCCGGATCGACCCGACAGGGCCGCGCGTCGCTGATGGCGCAACTGGTCGATATCGAACTTAGTGTTAAGCCGGACTGGGAGAAGGATGGCGCGTGGTGCGCCGAGATGGGCAAGGCCTATTCGCGGCTCAACGCCTTTGAAACGGCCATTGGTTATCTTGACAAAGCCATGCGGGCAACGGGCCGGCATGGGTCGTTGGGCGCAAAGCATCGGCTTGTGGATCTCGGCGTAAGGCAGGCTTGTCGCAACTGGCAGGCCTGCAAAACCCGCAAAGAACAGACTGCGGCGGCCCGGCTGGTGCGGACGGCGGTCAAGGACGCGCTGAAGAGCTATGATCAGCTTGATCTGCTGGCCGGCGGCGGCCCGTCGGCCTATCGGCTTTGTCTGCGGGGTGCTGCGCTCAAATGTCAGGCTTTGTCGGAAACGGGCGCATCGCGGGTCAAGACGCTGAAACGGATGACGGAGAGCTACCATACTGCCCTGCACACATCGCTGACAAGCGATCCGGACCGGATCAATCTTTATGCCGGAGTCAATTGGTTGACCGGTTTGGTGATCCTGAGCGCGTTGGACGCTGACAATACGCATCACACAGCAAACTCAACAGCGGTTTGGCTGGACCGACTTGCTGCGGAAAGCGTTGTTCAAGACCGCACAGAGCCAAGTTTCTGGAATGGCATCGTGCGACCGCAAACAGACGTGCTGCGTGGACTGCTGGATCCAAACTGTGCCGACAGCAAGGCCGAGACCGAAATCCGCATATGTCTTGATCGGGCGTGGCGCAGGGGTGGATCATTCCGCCAAACGGCATCAATGCGCGACCAGATCTGTTTCATCAAGGCGATGATGGCGGATGTGGATGCGCAAAAGGGAGACTGGCTGACCCGGATCGAGCGGATTGTAGTGGAACTGACCGGAGAAGTCGCCAGCTAGCCAAAATATCGCGGCGCAATGCGTTTGGTCTGAAACGCATTGAGCCGATCGTATAGTTTCCAGTGTCCTTAGAAATCGACCTCGATGGCGATGCCCTTTTCGACGGCCAGCTTTACCACGGCTGAGGCAACCGCGAGGTCCTGCAACCCGACTCCGGTGCCGTCAAACAGCGTGATTTCTTCCGCCGCGCGTCGACCGGGATGGGTGCCGTTGATGACCGCACCGATCTCATTAATGTCCTGTTCCGTCAGGCTGCCATCGGCAATCGCATGTTGCGCTTCGCCAATGCTGATCGATTGGGCGATTTCATCCGTGAACACGGTCGCGCGGGTCAAAAGGGCGGTTTCGACCTCTTGCTTGCCCCTGGTGTCGGTCCCCATGCAGGCGATGTGGGTGCCGGGCGCGACGTGATCGGCCATGAGTGACGGCGCAAAGGCGGACGTGATCGAAATGATGACATCCGCTTCGGTCATGCCATCCAGTTCGACCGCTTCAAACGGCAAACCGGCTTCGGTGGCGACCTTTTCGATATTCGGCAGCATCTCTGGGTGAAAATTCCAGCCGATGACCTTTTCGAAGTCACGTTGTTCAAGTGCTGCGCGCAATTGGAACGTCGCCTGATGGCCGGCACCGATCATTCCAATCACCTTTGCGTCCTTGCGGGCCAGATGCTTGATGGCGACTGAGGACGCGGCGGCGGTACGCAGTGCGGTCAATAGGTTGCCACCGACCATTGCGCTGGCCTTGCCGGTGTCCGGATCAAACAGGAACACGGTGGATTGGTGGTTGATGATCTTATGCTGGTCCAGATTGTTGGGCCAGTACCCCCCCGCTTTGAGCCCGAGTGTCATACCCGCGCGGTCAAATCCGCCCTTAAAGCCATAGAGCGCATCAACATGGCCAATCGCTTCGCGCACGACCGGAAAGTTATAGGCGTCGCGCGACGCCATGGCGGCAAAGACCTGCTCGACCGCGTCAAAGGCCGCGTCGCGGGTCATCAGGTCTGCGATTTCACGCTCGGGAACGATAATCATTTCGATACCTTCATTAGTCTGAAAAAAGCGGCGGGGACGGAGATGTGCCGAACCCCGCCACAGGGGAGGTAACCGTGATGGCTTCAGTAGGCCTTGCCGCGTGCCGAAACCGGCCAAAGGGTTTCGACCTTGCCGCCCCGAACGCCGACATACCAGTCGTGAACGTTCGCGGTCGGGTCGCAATGGCCGGGCACTAGGCGCAGCTTTTCGCCCACCTTGAGAACGCCATCTGGGTCGGAGATGACGCCATGTTCATCTGAACATTTGATGTATTCCACGTCGTCCCGGCCAAAGATGAACGGCAGGCCGCTGTCGACCGATTGCGCCTTGAGGCCTGCGTCACAGATCGCCTTGTCCGCCTTGGCGTGACTCATCACCTGGGTCAGGATGAAAAACGCATTTTTCCATTCGCCCTGGTCGATGCGGTTGCCGTCCTTGTCGAGGATGCGGCCATAATCCGCGTCCATGAAGGCATAAGAGCCGCATTGCAGTTCGTTATAGACCCCGGAATTGGACTCAAAGTAATAGCTGCCAGTGCCGCCACCGGAAACCAGTTCGCATGCGATGCCTTCGGATTTGAGGCCTGCGACCGCTTCCTTGACCATGTTTATGGCGATGTCGAGCTTCTCCTTGCGGGCCTCATAGCTGTCCAGATGCTGCATCGCGCCCTGATAGGCCTGAATGCCGGTAAACTTGAGGTTCGGCGCGGCCTCTACGGCCTTGGCGATCTTGACCACGGCGGGTGTGGTTGTCACGCCGCAGCGTCCGGCGCCACAGTCGATTTCCACGAGGGTTTCGATTTCCGTGCCGTGTTTTTGTGCCGCCGCTGACAGATCAGCCACGTTGGTTACGTCATCGACACAGACGATGGTCCGCGCACCCAGCTTAGGCAACCGCGCCAAGCGGTCGATTTTCGCCGGGTCACGGACCTGGTTGGATACCAAGACGTCCTTGATGCCGCCACGGGCGAACACTTCGGCCTCGGATACCTTTTGACAGCAGACGCCAACCGCGCCGCCAAGGCTTTCCTGAAGCTTGGCGACATCTACGGATTTGTGCATCTTGCCATGCACGCGGTGGCGCATCCCGTGCTCGCGGGCATAGTCGCCCATTTTCTTGACGTTGTATTCCAGTGCGTCGAGGTCGAGAACCAGACAAGGGGTCTGGATATCGGCCGCGTCCATACCGGGCAGGGCCGGCACGTCAAAGCCAACCTCGAGATCGTTGAAATTTGTCGGTGCGTTCATTGTCTGTCTCCAAAATCAGAGGTTCATCCACGGCAGTTTGTCGAGATCGACATTGCCGCCTGTCACGATCACGCCCACGCGCTTGCCACGAAACGCGTTGGGGTTTTTGAGAATGGTTGCGAGCGGCACCGCGCTGGACGGTTCCATCACGATCCGCAGGTGCTTCCATGTGAGCTTCATTGCGTCGATGATCTCTTGCTCGGACGCGGTATAAATATCGGATACGTGGTTGCTCACGAAATGCCAGGTCAGATCCTTGAGCGGCACCAGCAGGCCATCGGCGATGGTCTTGGGTGCATCATCGGCAATGATGTGGCCTGCCTTGAAACTGCGGTAGGCGTCATCGGCCTGTTCCGGTTCCGCCGCGATCACCTGCGTTTCCGGCGCCAGATTGGACAGCGTCAGACAGGTGCCCGAAATCATGCCGCCGCCACCAATCGGCGCAACAACTGCATCAAGCCCGTCGGTCTGTTCGATGAACTCGCGTGAACAGGTGCCTTGCCCTGCGATCACGCGCGGGTCGTTATAGGGGTGCACGAAATCGCCCCCGGTTTTGGCCTGTACTTCGGCAAAGGTGGCTTCGCGTGACGATGTGGACGGTTCGCATTCGGTGATCTTGCCGCCATAGCGGCGCACCGTGTCCTTTTTGGCCTGTGGCGCGGTACGGGGCATGACGACGTGGCAGGGAATGCCGCGTTTCATCGCCGCATAGCTGAGACAAGAGGCATGGTTGCCGGAGGAATGGGTGGCCACGCCCTTTTTTGCCTGCGCGTCATCGAGACCAAAAACCGCGTTGCTGGCCCCGCGCACCTTGAAGGCGCCGGGTTCCTGAAAGTTCTCGCATTTTAAGAACAATTGCGCGCCGGTCAGTTCATTCAGAAAATCCGAACTGCGGACCGGGGTGCGGCGGATATGCGGTTTGATCCGCTCGTGTGCCGCCAGCATATCTTCAATCGTCGGGATATACATGTCAGATGCATCCTTCATCACGCCGCGGCCCGATGGGCGGTGCCGGAGCCATGGCGGTAATGTTCCTGTGCCGCAGCCACGCCCGAACCGAGTTTGATGTTCAGACCCAGGTCGACCATGACCATCTCGGCAACTCCGAGTCCCGAAAGCATCATAGCATCCGTCAGGCTGCCCAGGTGGCCAATGCGGAAAACCTTGCCTGCGACCTCACCAAGACCAACACCAAAGGCCATGCCGTATTCGCTGGCGGCACGGGTCACGATTTCGGTGGCGTCGAACCCTTCGGGCGTCCGGATGGCGGATACGGTATCGGAATAAAGATCGGGCGACGCTGCGCAAAGGTCCAGACCCCAGGCCCGGGTCGCCAGTCGTACACCTTCGGCAATGCGGCGATGACGGGCGTGAACGTTATCAAGGCCTTCGCCGAGCAACATATCCAGTGACAGTTTCAGGCCGTTCATCAGACCGACAGGCGGTGTGTAAGGAAACCCGTTGTTCGCATAGCCTTTGGCCATATCGCGTACATCAAAGAAGGTGCGGGGCAGGGTGGCGGTTTCGATTGCCGCCATTGCCTTTGGGCTGAATCCGACGATGGCGAGACCGGCGGGCAGCATAAAGCCCTTTTGGCTGCCGGTCACGGCGACGTCCACGCTCCACTCGTCAAAGCGGAAGTCCATCGAAGCGATCGAACTGACACCATCGACAAACAGAAGGGCCGGGTGGTTGGTGGCATCCAACGCACGGCGCACGGCGGCGATGTCCGATTTCACACCGGTCGCGGTTTCGTTGTGTGTTGCAAGGACTGCCTTGATGTCGTGGTTGGTATCCGCTCGCAGGATGTCTTCGTATCGATCGGCGGGCAGGCCCTCGCCCCATGGGGTTTCGACAATCGTGACGTTCAGCCCGTGACGCTGGCACATGTCGATCCAGCGTTGGCTGAACATGCCGTTGCGTGCAGACAGAACACCGTCGCCTGCCGACAACGTATTGGTCAGCGCAGTTTCCCAGCCGCCTGTACCGGTGGACGGAAAGAAGAAGACATCGGCGTCGTCCGAACGCAAGACCTTGCGGACGCCATCAATGCAGGGGTGAAGGATATCTCCGAACATCGGCGAACGATGGTCGATTGTCGGCAGATCACAGGCTTTTCGCAGGGCCTCGGGCATGTTGGTCGGGCCGGGAATGAAAACGGGGTTCTGAAAGCTCATGGCGGTTCCCTTCTATGGCGGTTGGCCGGACCATAGCTGACCAGCATCGGGTTGAAAATTTTTTTGAAAATATATTTCATAATCAGAACTTTCTAAAATTACCACGAAAAATCAGTGCGTTGAATTTTTCACTGGCCGGAATGGATTTTCAAAAATATACTGAAGGTATCCTGAACGGTCAAAAGGCAGGTCCGATGCAAGAGAATCCCCGCAAACGTGGACGCCCGAAATCATTCTCGGGAAATGCGGCGCAAACCACCATCCAGTCTCTGGATCGGGCGCTTGAAGTGCTCGACCGGTTGGCTGCCTCCAAGGGTCTGACATTGACCGAGATTGCAACTGATTTGGGCCAATCGCCTGCTACGATCTACCGGGTGCTTGCCACGCTTGAGGCGCGCGCCTTTGTGGAAATGGACCCGGCTGCACAGGCCTGGCATGTCGGGCCAATGGCCTTTCGGCTCGGTTCGGCCTTTCTGCGCCGAAGCAGCGTTGCAGAGCGCAGCCGCCCGGTCATGCACGACCTGATGCAGGCAACCGGAGAGACGTCCAACCTCGGAATTGAGCGCCAGGGAGAGGTCATGTTCGTTTCACAAGTCGAGACAAACGAGTCCATTCGCGCCTTTTTCCCGCCGGGAACCCTGTCGCCCATACATGCCTCGGGCATTGGCAAGGCGCTCTTGTCGCGGCATGGCGAAGATCAGCTGAATCGCTATTTCAGAACTTGCCGGCAAGATAGCTTTACGGACAAGACCATAACGACGCCCGAGGCACTGCGCCAAGAGTTGGCACTCATCCGGGATCAGGGTTATGCCTATGACGATGAAGAGCGCACAGTCGGAATGCGCTGCGTCGCTGCACCAATCGTCAACCTCTATGGCGAAGCAGTCGCGGGGATATCAGTTTCCGGCCCAACCCACCGCATGGCGTCAGAGCGCATAGCAGAGATCGGAGCGCTGGTTCGTGATGCCGCCAACACCATTTCCCGTGGTCTCGGCGCGCCAGATGCGGGCGATAACGGCTAATGCGCAATTTCGGTCGTCGGGTTGCTGCTCAGTTACAACGTCGCCAGCCACTGCAAGAACAACGTCAGCGGAGTGCTCTGCGGGCCATGCTTGGGCCAGACGAGATAATAGGTGCCGACAACATCAAAAACCCCCTGACTGGCCGGAACGAGACGCCCGCGCTGGATTTCGCGCGTGGCAAGGAATTCCGGCAACAGCGATACCCCGGTCCCGGCCGCCGTGGCCTCTGCCATGTTTGTAAACTGGTCAAACAGCATCCCGCGAAGGCGATCAGCCTCAAGCCCATGCGCCTTGAACCAGTCTTCCCAGGCGCCGGGTCGGCTCTCCAGATGCAGCAGGGGTTGTTCCAGCAAGCGTTCAGGCGACATCGGGAGGGTGTCTGCAAATCCGGGCGCGCAGACTGCGATCACACGTTCTTTCAGAAGCGGCAGGTAATTCACCCCTCGCCAATCCTGCGTCCCGAAATGAATCGCCGCGTCAAAGTCTTCGGTTTCGAAATCAAAGGGCTGGATGCGGGTGCTCTGATTGACCAGAATCTCGGGATAGGCCGCTATGAACGCCGTGAGCCGCGGGCTGAGCCAGTACATTCCAAACGCCGGTAGAATCGCGAGGTTAACGTTGGAGCGCGTCCCGCTCGTCTTGACCTTGAGACTCGCCCGCGCAAGATCGTTCAGACAGTCACGCACCGAACGCGCATAGGCCTCTCCCGCTGGCGACAGGCGCAAGCCTTTCCCCTGCCGGATGAATAACGAAACGCCAATCTGGTCTTCCAGCACCTTGAGTTGCCGGCTGACGGCGGAATGGGTCAGCGACAATTCGTTTGCTGCGGCCGTGGCTGTGCCAAGTCGTTGAACGGCTTCAAGAGCCAGCAATGAATTGATCGAAGGCAGGAAACGCCGCGGGGCAATCATGTGAGTTTTCCTCCAATGAGTGTGAGGATTTATTGATTTTCGCTGGATTCGTAAACTGATACTCGTTCTCTTAGTGCACAACAGGTGGGTGATGCGATGAAGATCCGACAGGCGTACCACGACGCGGCATCAATCTGTTTGAAGCGTGCAGGCTCTGGCGCTGGTGCCGCTTATGCGTTCGCGAACATCGACTATCAGCACCCGATCTCCTTACCGAAAGCAAACTGAAGCATGGATCGTACAACTATCGTCCACGACAATTTCCTGCGCCGGGTTGCCGCAAATGACCTGCCTTCAGGGGCGGAACCCGCCGGCCCGTTGGGCGCGGCGCTGGCGGTGTCGATCTATCGTTCCGGATGCCTGAGCCGGGCTCTCGACCTCAAAAGCCGTGCGATGCAGGCCAAACGGCAGGGATTTTACACCATTGGTTCGTCGGGCCACGAGGGTATGGCCGCTGTTGCTGCTGCCCTGCGGCCCACTGACATGGCGTTTCTGCACTATCGCGATGCGGCCTTTCAAATCCAGCGCGGCGAGCAGGTGCCCGGCCAATCTACGACGTGGGACATGCTTCTCAGTTTCGCCTGTTCGTCCGAGGATCCGATCTCTGGGGGCCGTCACAAGGTGCTGGGATCAAAGGCGTTGAATATCCCGCCTCAGACATCGACGATTGCCAGCCATCTGCCAAAAGCGGTCGGCGCGGCCTATTCCATCGGCGCGGCGCGGCGTCATCGTCCCGATCATACAAGCCTGCCGGATGATGCGATCATCTTTTGCAGTTTTGGCGATGCCTCGGCCAATCATTCCACAGCGCAGGGGGCATTCAATACCGCTCAGTGGACGTCTTACCAATCCGTGCCATTGCCACTGTTGTTCTGTTGCGAAGACAACGGGATTGGGATTTCCACCAAGACTCCGCGCGGCTGGATCGGAGCCACCTTCGCGCAGCGGCCGGGACTAAAGTATTTCACCTGCGACGGGCTCGACATATTCGACACCTACGCGACTGCTCAGGCGGCGGCGGATTACGTGCGGCGGTGCAGAAAACCGGCGTTCCTGCATATCCGTACTGTGCGTCTCTATGGCCATGCGGGTGCCGATGTGGCCACCGCATACCTGCCCAAGGCCGAGGTCGAAGCGGATGAGGCCAATGATCCACTTTTGCACTCGGTGCGGCTCTTGTCTGAGTCTGGCGCCATGCGTCCGGATCGCGCCCTTAAGGTCTATACAGGCGCTCAGGCGCGCGTTGAGCGTATCGCCGATGAGATCGTCACGCGTCCGCATCTGGAAACGGCGCAAGAGGTCATGGCGAGCCTGATTCCGCCGACGCGCGACTGCAAGCCAAGCAATGGTCCCAATGTCGAGGCGCGCGCCAACGCGTTCGGCTCGGACATGCGAGCGATGGATGAACCTCAGCCCATGTCGCGTCTGATCAACTGGGCGCTGACCGAACTGATGCTGGAACATAGCGAGATCGTCATGATGGGCGAGGATGTCGGGCGCAAGGGCGGTGTCTATGGCGTCACGCAAAAGCTCTATGACCGGTTCGGCCCGGATCGGATGATCGACACGCTGCTGGACGAGCAATCGATCCTCGGTCTGGCGATCGGTATGGCACAGAACGGGTTTGTCCCGATGCCCGAAATCCAGTTCCTTGCCTATCTGCACAATGCCGAAGACCAGCTGCGGGGCGAAGCGGCGACCTTACCGTTCTTTTCCAACGGCCAATACACCAATCCGATGGTGTTGCGGATTGCCGGGCTTGGCTACCAGAAAGGCTTTGGCGGGCATTTCCACAACGACAATTCGTTGGCAGTGCTGCGCGATATTCCCGGTCTGATCCTTGCCGTGCCCTCAAATGGTGCCGATGCCGCAATGATGCTGCGCGAATGCGTGCGTCTCGCCCGTGAGGAACAGCGGGTGGTGGTGTTTCTGGAGCCGATTGCGCTCTATCCGATGCGTGACCTGCATGCGGATAAGGACGGGGCGTGGATGCGACGGTATCCGGACCCGACCGAGCGGATCGCGTTTGGCGAGGTGGGTATTACGGGCGATGGTCGTGACGTGGCAATTGTCACCTTCGGCAATGGCGCATATCTCAGCAATCAGGCGCTGCCGCAGATCGAGGCGGCAGGAATCAATCCGCGCCTCGTCGACCTGCGCTGGTTGTCGCCCATTCCGAAACAGGCGCTTGATGCGGCGGTTAAAGGGTGCAAATCCATTCTTGTTGTCGATGAAACCCGCCATTCTGGTGGCGTTGCCGAAGTGTTGATGGCGCATTTTCATGAGACTTCTGAAGCGAAGCTGGCTCGGCTCACAGCCAAAGACAGTTTCATTCCCACCGGTCCTGCCTATGCGGCGACGATGCCTTCGGCCGATGGGATCGTGAAGGCGGCCTGCGAACTGGCGGGAGATAAATCATGAAAACCGCTGTTGTCATCTGCCCCGGGCGCGGCACCTATAGTGCAACCGAGTTGGGCTATCTGTATCGTCATTTCCCCGGTCCGGGCTTGCTGGCAACCTTTGACCGAATGCGTGAGCAAGCGGGGCAAGACACACTCTCATCCCTTGACGGGGCGTCGCGGTATTCGCTGGCAAAGCATAGCCGTGGCGACAATGCCTCTGCGCTGATCTTTGCCGCAACGGTTGGTGATTTCCAGTCGATTGCTCGCGAGGACATCGAGGTTGTCGCCGTCACCGGGAATTCCATGGGCTGGTATTCGGCATTGGCCTGTGGCGGTGCGCTGACCAGCGAGGACGGGTTTCGGGTCGCCAATACAATGGGCACGCTGATGCAAGAGGCGCTGATCGGCGGCCAGTTGATCTATCCCTGGATCGATGAGGATTGGGTGCCGCAACCGGGACGTCGCGCGGCGCTTCTTGCACTGGCCGCGGATATCGATGCGCGCAAGGATCACGACCTCACGCTCTCTATCGATTTGGGGGGAATGTTTGTTCTGGCGGGCAACAATGCTGGTCTGCAAGCATTTGAGGACGCGGTTGAACCGACGCAAGGACGCTTTCCCATGCGGTTGGGCAATCATGCTGCCTTTCACAGCCATCTTCAAAGGCCAGTAGCCGCGCGTGGGCGGGCGGTGCTGTCGCCCGATCTGTTTCAGCAGCCAGACTTGCCGTTGATCGATGGTCGCGGAGCAATCTGGTGGCCAGAAGCGTCAAATCTGAGCGCGCTTTACAATTACACGCTGGGTCAGCAGGTGACAAACACCTACGACTTTACCCGCGCCATCACCATTGCAGCCCGCGAATTCGCCCCGGATCTGTTCATTCTCACCGGGCCTGGCGCGACGCTGGGCGGGGCGGTCGCGCAATCCCTGATCCTGGCGAACTGGCGGGGGCTGGACGGAAAATCATCGTTCAAATCAATTCAGGACGACCAGCCGATGCTGGTTTCCATGGGAATGGAGGATCAGCGCGGTCTGGTCACGTAAGGAAGGCAGGAGCCGTCAGCGAGGGGTGCGGCTTGTTCTGACGCCGAAAGGGACGTAGGTCTGACGGAATGACCAACGCATTCACACGAACGCCTCTGTGGGGTACGCTCTTTCAGGATCCGCAAACTGCTGCGGAGTTTTCGGCGGACCGGTTCTGCGCCCGGATGGTGCAATTCGAAGCGGCCTGGACCCGCGCCTTGCGCGAGAGCGGAACGGTCGCAAAAGATACTGCGGATATGGCGTTCGTTCAAATCGATGGGTTCAAACCTGACCTTGATGCGCTTGCCCGCGCTTCGGACGTGGATGGCCTGCCAGTGCCCGCGCTTGTGCGCCAGATCAAGTCGAACATGCCCGAGGATGCTCGCGCAGCCATTCATTCCGGAGCAACGAGCCAGGATGTGATCGACACCGCCACCATTCTGACGGCCCGCGCAGTTCTATCTATGTTTGGCGATCGTTGCATCGAACTGCTGCGCTTGCTGGACGATCTGAACGACCGTTATTCCGACAACCCAATTTCGGGTCGAACCCGCATGCAACTGGCATTGCCGATTGTCGTCGGGGATCGCATCGAAGACTGGCGAACTCCGCTTGCAGCGCATCTGGATCAACTGCGGGAGCTGATCAAAGAAATCAGTGTCGTGCAAGTTGGGGGCGCGGTGGGGCGTCGTGATACGCCAAGGGGGTCCGCCGATACGATTGCATCGGATGTAGCCAAGACGCTTGGCCTGCGAGTGTCGCCTGTCTGGCATACGGATCGATCCGGGATGCTGGACATCGGACATTGGTTGACCAAGGTCAGCGGCACGTTGGGCAAGATGGGGCAAGACATTGCACTGATGGCACAGCAGGGGATCGATGAGGTTCAGCTTGATGGGGCCGGGGGCTCGTCCGCTATGCCTCACAAGCAGAATCCGGTCCGCGCCGAAGTGCTGGTTGCGATCGCGCGCGTCGTTGGCGGGCAACAGGGGATCCTCGCGCAATCCATGGTTCATGAGCAGGAGCGTTCTGGCGCTGCATGGGCCGTAGAATGGATGACGTTGCCCGCAATGTTCGAGGCCACTGGGGCCGCGTTGAACAATGCCGATCATTTGCTGAGACAGATTCGCCATATCGGCTCGAAATCCCCTACCTGATCATCGTGCGGCGGCACCGTCCGTCGCCTCTAGCAACGCTTGTCGGAACAGGCGGATCGTTGGTGTCGGGTCCTCTTCTGCCCGTGCGAGGATTCCGACGGGTCCGGCCATAGCGCTTGTATCGATGGGGAGAGTGGTCATGCGGCCCGCCGCAATATCGCGTGCGACAACCCCTTGGCTGATAATCCAAATCGCTTGCGCCGGGCCAAGAGTCATCGCGCGACCAAAGGCGCCAGAGACCGTTTCGATCGTGTTGGGCCAGTCACCAACGCCCTGTGCGAGGACAAAGCGATCCACCAACGGGCGGATCGCCGCGCCCTTGGGGGGATAAAGAATGCGGCAATCATTCAGCGCTTCGAGGCTGTTGGCGCTCGCCAGCGGATGATCTGCGGCAATGGCGAACACGACCTGTTCGGAATAGAGCTGTGTGAAGGACAGGCCCGCCATCGTCTCGGGTCTGCCCATACGTCCGACAAGCAGGTCGAGATCACCAGATCGCAGCCGCTCGACCAGTCCACCGATGCGGCCATCCTCGACTGTGACCGGGGTCGCAGGTGACAGTTCTGCGAACCGTTGAACCACGTCGGGCAGCAGGTCAGCGGCGACACTGGGCAAGGCACCGATCCGCAGCGGGGCGGTTGCTCCAGAGGACAGCGCATCAAGGCTGGCTAAACCGTGGCTGAGTGCCGCGAGGCTCTGTTCTGCAAACTGACGAAAGACCGCCCCCTCGCGGGTCAACTCGATGCCGCCGCGATCCCTGTGCATCAGAGACACGCCAAGAATGCTCTCGAGATCTTTCAACGTTTTTGAGATTGCGGGCTGTGTCAGAAATATCCGCTCTGACGCGGCTTTCAGGCTGCCGCAACGCACGGTTTCGACGAAGGCGGACAGATGTCGCATCTTGATCTGGCGCAGTCTATTGAATTCCATTTTGGCAACTAACTGGCATGTTTTCTCATTTTTCATACAGATTACGATGTATTAGTGTAAGTGCAACAGGCTTGGAGGAGCCCATGAAAACACAGGTGGCAATCATCGGCGGCGGCCCGGCTGGCCTGTTGCTTTCGCAGCTCTTGCATACACGCGGCATCGACAGCGTGGTGCTTGAGCGTAAGACCAAGGACTATGTCCTGGGTCGCATCCGCGCGGGCGTTCTTGAGCAAGGCCTTGTCAACCTGATGGAAGAGGCTGGCTGTGCGGAACGGATGCACGCCGAGGGTTTTACCCACGACGGCACATTGATTTCATATGGTGACGAGATTTTCCGCGTGGATTTTTCGGAACACACGGGCACGCCCGTGATGATCTATGGCCAGACAGAAGTGACCCGCGATCTGTACGAGGCGCGTGAAAATAGCGACGGCAAGATCGAATTCGAGGTCCAGGATGTGGTCATTCAGGGCGCCAATACAGACACACCCCATGCTTATTACACGGTTGGTGGCGTGGTTCGACGGCTTGATTGCGATTTTGTGGCGGGTTGCGACGGCTTTCATGGCGTCAGCCGCCAGAGCATTCCTCTGGATGTGCGCCGCGAATACGAAAAGATCTATCCATTCGGCTGGCTTGGTATCCTGAGCGAGACGCCACCGGTCAATCACGAACTGATCTATGCGAATTCGAGCCGTGGATTTGCCCTGTGTTCGATGCGCAATGACAATCTGAGCCGGTATTACATTCAGTGCTCGCTGAGCGATAGCCCGAGCGATTGGACGGACGAGGCGTTCTGGGAAGAGCTGAAGCGTCGCATTCCCAAAGAACAGGCCGATAAGCTGGTCACCGGGCCTTCTATCGAAAAATCAATTGCACCGCTCAGGTCATTTGTCACCGAACCCATGCGGTGGGGCCGGTTGTTCCTGTGTGGTGATGCGGCGCATATCGTGCCACCCACAGGTGCCAAGGGGTTGAACACCGCTGCGTCCGACGTGCATTACCTCTTTAACGCGCTGCGGGATTTCTATGAAAACGGTTCGGAAGAGGGCATAGATGCCTATTCCGAGAAAGCCCTGAAACGGGTTTGGAAGGCCGAGCGGTTCTCCTGGTGGTTCTCGTCGCTGCTTCACCGGTATCCAGACCAGTCTGCCTTCGATCTCAAGATGCAGGTGGCTGATCTCGAATTCCTACGCTCGAACAAGGCCGCGCAACAGGCGATGGCGGAAAATTACGTCGGGCTTCCTTACTGATGGGCAGCGGTGACGCACAGGCCACGGCGACACAATGATCAAGGAAGATGCACATGCAAGACCGATTTGAAACCGGGATGACGGTTCGCCGTGAGGTTCTTGGCGATGCTCATGTCGACCGCGCTGAGGCCAACAAATCCAAGTTCGACGAACCGTTTCAAACTATGATCACCGAAGGCGCATGGGGCACGCTTTGGGCAGATGACACGATTTCGCGGCGGGACCGGTCATTGCTGACGCTGGCCTTGCTGGCGGCGACCGGGAACTTTGAAGAGATCCCGATGCATATCCGTGCCAGCCGCAATACCGGGGCCAGCCCGGAGGAGATTTTACAGGCGTTTATGCATGTCGCGGTTTACGCTGGCGTTCCAAAGGCGAACCACGCCATTAAACTTGCCAAACAGACATTCAACGAACTGGGGGTCGAATTATGAGCGTGATTAAGCAAACCGGAGGCTTTGTCCCGCGCGATCGCCATTGGCAGCCAGACGCACTGACGCCTGCCTATAAAACCAGCGTCAAACGCAGCCCTCAGTCCGCATTGCTGTCCTTTCCAACCACGATGAGCGAAGAAACATCTCCGGTCTTTGGGCATAACTTGATTGGGGAACTGGACAACGACCTGATCCACAACTTTGCCAAACCGGGTGAAAGCGCGATTGGTCCCCGGATCATCGTGCATGGTCGGGTGTTGGACGAAATGGGGCGCGGGGTGCCCGGTGCCCTGGTCGAATTCTGGCAGGCCAATGCAGGTGGTCGTTATCGTCACAAGAAAGAAGGCTATCTGGCGGCGCTTGATCCGAATTTCGGCGGATGCGGGCGGACCATTACGGCAGAGGATGGATCATATGAATTCCGCTCTGTCCAGCCGGGGCCTTACCCTTGGCCGAATGGCATGAACGACTGGCGTCCGGCGCATATCCATTTCTCGATTTTTGGGCATGGTTTTGCACAGCGCCTGATCACCCAAATGTATTTTGAGGGCGATCCGCATATCCCGCTTTGCCCGATTGTTGGAGGGTTGAAATCTCAAGAGGCCGTGGATGCCCTGACCGCGCTGCTAGACATGCACCGCACCGTCCCGATGGACAGCCGCGCCTATAAATTCGACATGGTTCTGCGTGGGCGGCGCCAGACCTGTTTCGAGAACCGCAAGGAGGGTCTTTGATCATGATCCAGAAGCTTGAATATTTCAAGGAATCTCCCAGCCAGACTGCGGGCCCCTATGTCCATATCGGCTGCACACCCAATTTCACCGGCATCAAAATCTATGGCGGCGATCTTGGCGCGTCGATGAAAACAGGGTCGGTTCAGGGGCAGGAAATCACCATCAAGGGTATCGTCTATGATGGCACCGGAACCCCGCTGCGCGATGCGCTGATCGAAATCTGGCAACCGGATGCGGCAGGGCTGTTCCCATCCGCAAACGAAACCCGCGGGCAGGCCGATCCGAACTTTACCGGCTGGGGGCGTTCGCCCGGCGACATGAACACCGGCGAGTTCAGCTTTGAAACGGTCAAACCCGGCGCGGTTCCTTTTCCAGATGGGCGCATGCAGGCGCCGCATATCACGGTCTGGGTCGTGGCGCGTGGCATCAATATTGGCCTGCACACGCGCATCTACTTTGACGACGAAACAGAGGCTAACGCCGCTGATCCGATCCTGACGCGCATTGAACACCAGAACCGCATCCCGACCTTACTGGCCAAGAAAACCGCAGATGCTGTGTATCGGTTCGACATCCATCTTCAGGGTCCGGACGAAACCATCTTTTTTGATATGTGAGCGGAAAGAATGACAAACCCCTGCATCATCTGTGTGGCGATCACCGGCTCTCTGCCGACCAAAGCCAATAACCCTGCTGTCCCGATCACGGTCAGCGAACAGGTTGAATCGACTCACGAGGCGTTTGAGGCCGGGGCCTCGATCTGCCACGCTCATGTTCGCAATGATGATCAGACCCCATCCTCGGATCCCGAAAAGTTCGCGCGGCTGAAGGAAGGGTTGGAAAGGCATTGCCCCGGCATGATCATCCAGTTCTCAACCGGCGGTCGATCTGGCGCGGGCAAGACCCGTGGCGGGATGTTGCCGCTTGCTCCTGATATGGCATCGCTGTCGGTCGGTTCGAACAACTTTCCGACTAGAGTTTACGAAAACCCACCGAATCTTGTCGATTGGCTGGCCTCCGAAATGCTGGAGCATGGGGTCAAGCCAGAGATCGAGGCGTTTGACCTTAGCCATATCCTGAAGGCGGCGGATATGTATGCGAAGGGGCAAATCAAAGACACGCCCTATGTGCAGTTTGTGATGGGCGTGAAAAACGCAATGCCAGCGGATCGGCATGTGTTCGACTATTACGTCGAAACCGTGAAGCGCTTGTTTGGGGATAACGTGGCATGGTGTGCGGCGGGTATCGGTGCCCGACAGGTGCTGCTGAACGACTGGGCGATTTCCAGCGGTGGCCATGCCCGAACCGGTCTGGAAGACAACGTCCGGCTTGATCGCGACACGCTGGCCCCCTCAAACGCGGCGCTGGTGCGTCGCGCCGCTGAGATCTGCGAAAACTACGAGCGGCCGGTTGCGACGTGGCGACAGGCGCGCGAAATTCTTGGGCTGCGTGTGCCTGCATAAGTGTTGGCAGTCTGGGGCTGTGCTCCGCAATTGGTGCCTGATCGCCGAACGCCTGCTCCTAGAAAAATCCCTGATGTACGACCGTTTGATTGGTGCGAGTGTATGCTGCTATTGTGATTTTCGGGATTGAGTGGAGATTGGACCTGACAAATTTCACCGATGTACTAAAGTGCTGGTCGTGAGGAGATCGGCCAGTTCGAAGCTTGGCTTTCGGATTGGGCTAAACTTTCGCACAGCTGGCGCAGCAATGGGCATATTGGCAGAGATGCAGCACATTCAGAACGAGGTTCTGCAGGAACGACCGAATGGCCGGTAGTGAAACGCCGATCGACGCGCCAACCTCGCCGGGGCGCATATCGCGGCTGATTGCGCATCCTGCTATTCGTGTCGCGGTGCCGCTGGTGATCGTGGCGATCACGTTTTATGTCCTGCATGAGCTGTCCTCCAAGGTCAGTTGGCGCGCGGTAAAGGCTGATGTTGCCGACAGTAGCCTGACCGCGATTGCACTTGCCATTGCCGCAACCGCTGTCAGCTTTTTTGCGCTGTCGCTCTATGATGTCCTTGCGGTGCGCAACCTTGCGAAAGGGCAGGTGCCTGACCGGATCGCCGCCTATGCAGGGGGGACCGGCACGGCGATCTCCAACCTTCTTGGGTTTTCGTACCTGACAGGGACGGCCGTGCGATATCGGATCTACGCCTCTCTTGGGGTCGATCTTGCGCGTGTTGCCGGGATTATTGCGGTCTCGTGGATCGCTTTCTGGCTGGGGCTGACGCTCATCATGGGCGTATTGCTGTTGGCACATCCTGTGGGGCTGTCGCAGGTGTTGCCGCTTGACGGGACGCTTGAGACAATCGTTGGCGCGGCGCTGTTGGGCGGGCTGGTCGTTCTGTTGATCTGGCTCTCGCGGTCACCCCGCAGTCTATTAGCCGAGGGCTTTCGAGTGCCGCTGCCCGGTGGGCGATTGGCGATCTCGCTTATGGTGGTCGCCGTCTTTGACCTGATGGGCGCGGCGATGACGCTCTACTTTCTGCTGCCAGCAGATTTGGCCGACAACTTTGTCTATTTCTTTGTCATCTTCATGGGCGCGACCGCGCTTGGCATTCTGAGCCACTCTCCCGGCGGGTTGGGCGTGTTCGAAGCAACCCTGATCGCGGGGCTGGGCGCTGCTGGGCGGCCCGACATGTTGGCGGCGCTTTTGCTGTATCGCGTGATCTACTCGGTCCTGCCTTTTGCGGTTGCGGTGGTGGCATTGGCGCTGACATGGGCCGTGACCCAACGCGGCGCGATCGCCAAGAGTTCGAACTGGGCCTATCGGTTGGTCCGCCCGCTTGTCCCGCTGGCCGCGTCGGGGGTTGCGTTGCTGGCCGGATCAATCCTGCTGATCTCGGGAAACCTGCCGGGCGAGAGCGCACGTTTCGGCGTGTTGCGCGATATCATCCCATTGCCGTTTGTCGAGGTATCGCATTTGGCAGGCAGCGTTGCTGGTCTGTTGCTGATCGTGATCGCACGCGGGCTTTACCGCAAGCTCCACCGTGCGTGGCTGATCGCGATGGGGTTGATGATCGTCGGATTTGTCACTTCTCTGGCGAAAGGTCTCGATTGGGAAGAAGCCGTTGGCATGCTCGTTTCGCTCGCCGTGCTCGGCGCGTTCCGTTCGGCGTTCTACAGAGTCGAGGCGGCGTCGGTCTTTCGCCTCAACGGCACCTGGCTCGTCAGCATTCTTGCCCTTTTGGTGGCCATCTTCTGGATCGGGCTGTTCGCCTACAGCCATGTTCAATATCGCGATGCGCTCTGGTGGCAGTTCGCGTTTGACAGCGATGCGTCCCGGTTCCTGCGGGCCAGTGTCGTCGTCGCGCTGGTCCTGTTGGGGATCGCCCTGAATTCGCTTCTCAACCGGCGGGGCGCTGTCAGTGGCCCACACGACATACCGGATGTCGTGCGCGAACTGATCGCACAGAGCGAGGATACCGAGGCCCAGCTTGATCTGCTTGGTGACAAGACGTTCCTGATCTCCGAGGACAATCGCGCGTTCATCGCCTATTGCGACACGGGTGGGTCACTGATCACCAAAGGGGAACCCGTGGGCGATGAGGCTGCGGGGCGCAAGCTGATCTGGCAGCTGCGTGAGATGGCCGACAACGCCGGAAAGCGATGTGCCTTTTACGCGGTCTCGCCGAAATACCTCGCCACCTATCTTGATCTTGGGCTGTCCATCCTCAAGATCGGCGAGGTCGCGCGCGTGAACCTTCAGGGATTTACGCTGGACGGATCCAGCAAAAAGAAATTTCGCGGTGCCCGCAGTCGGGCCGAACGCGATGGTTATGAATTTGCCATCATCCCCAAGGCCGAACTGGCACCCATGCTTGGCGAATTGCGTGGTACTTCGGACCGCTGGATGAAAGAGAAGCAAGGCGAAGAGAAAGGTTTTTCGCTTGGCTATTTTGACGACACCTATCTTTCCAACTTTGACCACGCAGTACTACGCCATGTCGAAACCGGTCGCATCGTCGCCTTTGCCAATCTGTTTCAGGGAGCCAACAAACACGAACTGTCGCTTGACCTGATGCGTTACGATCCCGAAGGGCCCAAAATCGCGATGGACGCCCTTTTTGCCGAACTCATGCTGTGGGGAGCCGAGCAGGGGTTCCATTGGTTCTCGCTCGGGGCGGCCCCGTTTTCAGGCATTGAAAACCATCAATTGTCGTCACTTTGGAACCGTATCGGCGGCTTCATCTATGAACACGGCGAACACGTCTATCACTTTGAGGGGCTGCGGTCTTTCAAACAGAAATTCGATCCCGACTGGACGCCCAACTATCTGGCAAGCCCCGGCGGTCTGGCTGCTCCGCGCATTCTTTACGAGGTCAATGTTCTGGTGTCGGGCGGGATCAAGGGTTTGGTAGGGTAAGGCACCGATGATTGAGAATTACGCGGATCATTCCTCAAATGAACGCACTTTTCTCGCCTGGGTGCGCACCGTCATCGCGATTGTCGGTTTTGGGCTGGCTGCCGCGCGACTTGGGCAGGAAAGGGCTGCGCTGTGGTCTGAAATGCTGATGCTGGCGGCGGGCGCACTGGTGATATTGCTGGCGTTTCTCAGGATGCAGCACATCCGCAAGAATATTGCGGCGACCGAGCTTGTTGACGATAATGCCTTGTCGGCCAATGCGTTCCTGCTTGTGCTGATCGCCGCGCTATTCGGGTTGATCGCGGCGTTCGGCATTCATGTGAGCTCGCAATGAGCGTCCTCCGGCGCATCCCGTTCACCTTGCTGTTTCTGTCGGTCATGGTTCTTGCGAACTGGTTTGCGGGGACATTGGGCGGCACGTTGCCACCGGACTCACTTGCTGACTGGGGTATCAGTCACGAAATGGTTGTCAGTGGCGATCTTACGCGGCTGTTTACCGCCACATTTCTGTCTCATGACTTGGCAATGTTCCTTCGGCAAATGATCTTTGCCGCTGCCGTCATTGGCTATTTCGAATGGCGCACATCGACGTTGTGCACTGCGACCACATTTTTTGCAATCGACCTGGCTGGTACGATGATCGTGCTTTTTGGTGTCGTGCCGCTTGTCACTGCGATACCGGAGATCGGACATTCCGATGCAAGGGCGACGCTTGATGTCGGCATGTCGGCTGGCGGGTTCGGCCTGATCGGTGCGATCCTTGCGAGTTGGTCGAAGAAATGGCTTTTGCTCGGGGCGGTGGTTGCCGCAATCGGGGTCAAGATCTGTTATGATCTGGATCTGATCGCGGACAGCGCGCATTTGATCTGTCTGTTGCTCGGATTTGCCGTTCAGTTGGTTCTGCCGGCGCGAACCGGTTCCTGAGGCAAGCGAAAGAGACTGGCATGAGCGTCAGTTGCTTCAAGCCTGCGTCAGCACGCACCTATCTGCGCAGGTGTTCAGATCACCCGGTCGTTACCCCCGTCCACCGGGAGTTGTGCGCCGGTGGTTCTGGACAAGGTTCCATCCATGAATGCAGCGACGGCCAACCCGACATCTCGTGACGTGACCTCTGCGTGCAACAGGTTGCGGGTCTTGTATTCATCAATTGTCAGACCATACCGATCCGCAGATTTTTGCAGGGTTTCCTGATCCCAGAGACGGGTATCAAACACTGCATCCGGATGAATCGCGTTGACCAATATGCCCTCGGGTGCCAGTTCCAGCGCGAGAACGCGCATCAGTTGGGTCAGTCCCGCCTTGGAAACCGAGTAGGCCGCGGCACCGGCACCGGGGGCCTGAACGTTCCTCGATCCGACAAAGACAATTGACGGATCGACCCCGTGTCGCAGGAACGGGATCGCGTGTTGGACCAGTTTGCGATGCGAGGTAAGGTTCACGGCAAGCGTGCTGTCCCAAACGTCATCGGGCATGTTTTCCACGGTATCGCCAGTCTTGAAAACCCCTGCATTGGACACAAGCATGTCGATGCCGCCATAGCGTCTTACCACCTCTGAAAGGCAGTTCTGGACATGTGCTTCATCGGTCAGGTCGACGACAAATGACGCAAAATCCGGTTGATTCATCACCGAACTGATCTCGGGGTTGATGTCCAGCCCGACGACAACGGCCCCCTTGGCACGCATGGTTTCGGCACAGGCGCGGCCGATGCCGGTGGCCGCTCCACTGACGACCGCGATCTTGCCTGATAGGACCGCATCGGGTTTTTGGCGTTTCAGTTTGGATTGTTCGAGCTCCCAATACTCCAGAGCGAACAGATCCTCGGGTTTGAGCCCTTGCCATCCACCAATGATCTCGGCCCTGCGCATGGCGCTGAGCGTTGCATTGACCACATCCCGCGACACGCTGGCCCGTCGCAAGTTCGGCCCAAAACTGCGCGTATGGCCGCTGTCGAACATCGCCCAATGAGGGAAGGGCGCGAGCATCGTCATGCTGTCATCGCCAAACTGCTCAAAATATGCTGTATACTCGGTGGTAAAGCTGGACACCGCCGCGTCGGGATCGTTGTGAAACAGCGCCGGGAACGGTTTGTTGTGAATGACATGCTCGGGCGTCAGGGTGCCTTTTCGTGCCATCTTTGCCAGAACCGTCAATCGGTCGGCGGGAGTGTCATCCGCAGGCAATGAGAGAACAGCTTTGCCGGCGGCGTCGCAGACCGCCTTGCGGGATTTTGCAATCATTTCCGGGTCCTGATCGCCCGCAGAAATTGCAGGTAGCGAACCAAAGCGGTTGGAGAGGAACTTTTCGGCCTGATCCACGACCGCGATCATCCGGTCATAGGATGCCTTTGCACTGTCGGCAAATGTGAAAACCCCGTGATGCCCAAGGATGATCGTATCATGATCCGCGAACAGACCTTGCTGCAGGGCCTCGCGAAATTGCCGAGCGAGGTCGAACCCCGGTTTCACGTAGGGCAGAACCAAGACGTCGTCACCAAACGCCTCGTTCAGCAACTCCCATCCTCCGACAGAGTTGGACAGGGTCAGGACCGCGTCCGCGTGGCTATGATCTACGAACTTGAACGGGATCAAGGCATGAACGATGGCTTCGATCGACGGGGCGGCAGCCGCCGAATTCAACCGGGCGCAATTTACCTCGTTTACCATGTCGCTGTCTGACAAGGTTTCAAGTTCTGCCAGTTCCAGCAAGGGGGCCAGTTTTAGTCCCGTGAACCCTTCGACCCACATCTGGCCAAGATCATATCCGCTGGCCTTGACCCAGATAGCGTCATGGGTATTGCCGAACCGGTCGGTGTGGCTGGCCTTGACCGAGGTATTTCCGCCGCCATGCAACACAAGCGCGGGATCAAGCCCGATCAGCCGCGATGTATAGGCCCGCAGGGACAGATCGCACGTGTGAGATGCGACCTCCTGGTCACTCCATCTGTTCTGCATGGTCGTACCTCGAATTTCTGGGGGCCCCATCGGCCAAAGCTGGCTGGAAAGAAGGCGTCAGGATGCGCCCGAATCCTGAAACAGTTCGTAGGCTGCGGCGCCCGTTGCATCATGATGCACCACCGCTTCTAGCGCCTTGAGCATGGCAACCGGGTTTTCCGACTGAAAGACGTTGCGCCCCATGTCGACCCCGGCAGCGCCCTGATTTATTGCGCGATAGGCCATTTCGAGAGCATCGCGTTCGGGCAGTTTCTTGCCGCCCGCAATCACGATTGGCACAGGGCATCCCAGCGTGATCTTTTCAAACCCGTCCTCGACGAAATAGGATTTCACGAACTGCGATCCGATCTCGGCGGCAATGCGGGTCGCCAGACCAAAATACCGCGCATCCCGCACCATGTCGGCACCAACACCAGTGACGGCCATGGTCGGAATGCCATAGCGTGTTCCGGTGTCGATCAGCTTGACCACATTGGCGATGGATTTGTGCTCGAACTCGGCCCCGATATAGACCTGCGCCGCCATGCCGGATGCACCCAGCCGGATCGCATCTTCGATATCGACGCTGACCAGTTCGTTGGACAGTTCGGTCAGAATGCTGTTACCGGCACTGCATCGCAGAACCACGGGTTTATTCACGTCGGGTGGGATCACCGACCGCAAAGCTCCGCGCGTGCACATCAGCACATCCGTGTGCTGCGCCAGAGGCGCGATGGTCAGATCAATCCGTTCAAGCCCGGTAGTCGGCCCCTGAAAGTACCCGTGATCAAACGCCAGCATCACCGTGCGGCCTGTTTCAGGGCGGAAGATTTGCGACAACCGTGCCTTCATGCCCCAGTCGTGATGCGCTGCGCCTTTCAGAAAGAACTGACTGGTATCCGCAGGGCTGTCTGCACCCCAATCCTTGCCGTCCTTGATATCGTCGAGATCCGCCATGATCGTTCCTTTCGGTCTTTGACTGCTAGAGGCTGGCGCCATAGGAGCGCATCGCGCCCAGAATAATCGAAACAGAGATCGCGCCCGGGTCAGGATACCCGATCGAGCGTTCTCCCAATGATCGGGCCTTGCCAGTCGTGGCGATCATCGCCTTGCTCGCCTCAACGCCACCGCGTGCGGCTGTTTCGGCGGCGGTAAACGCCTCGACCAGATCATCCGATTGCGTCTCAGAAACCGCACGCGCTGCCGGAGCCAGAGCATCCAGCATGGTTTTGGCGCCTTCCTCGACGCCGCCCCGTTTCGCCACGGCGGCACAGGACAGAGTCAGGAATTCACCGAAGCGGACCGTATTCAGCGTATCGTGACCGGCAAAGGCTTTGGCCCCGCCGCGAAACAGCGTCCCGAACACTGCGCCGGCGGCGCCACCGGTCTTGGACATGATCGCCATGCCGGTCTTCTTGAACGCATCTTCCACCGACAGATCGGGTGCCGTTTGCAGCGTTTCAGTCACCGCTTCAAAACCGCGCCGCATTCCGATGCCGTGATCCCCGTCGCCGGTCGCCAGATCGGCGTCGGTCAGCACATCCACATTGTCGATGACGGCCTGCGCAACCGCTTGCAGCATCTCGTTGACTTGGGAGTTGGTCAGTTCCGTGCTCATGTCGTGCCCCTAGCAGTTTGACAGGCCCAGCGAGCGTGCGGGCATGTCCAGATAGTGTTTCAGCTCGTCATCAAGTTTCAGAAGCGTGACGGAAAAACCGGCCATTTCCTGAACCGTGAGCCAGGTGCCGACATCGGTGCGGTGCACCTTGATGCCGCGTTCGTCCAGAATCTTGCGGATACGGCGATTGACGATCAGCATTTCCATCATCGTTGTTGCGCCGAGGTTGTTGATCAGCAGCGCGATTTCGTCACCCGAGGCGAGTTCGATATCTGCGAGGATCTTCTCCATCAATTGATCCGCGATCTCGTCCGCGGTGGTGATCTTTTGTTTGGCGATCCCGGCTTCGCCATGCGCGCCCATGCCGATTTCGATTTCATCATCGGCCAGCTTAAAGGTCAGTTTCCCGGTTTCAGGGATCGACCCCGCCGTCACCGCAACGCCCATGGATCGCAGATTGCCAACGGCCTTGCGGGCAACCCGTTCGACCTCGTCCAGAGTGTCCAGTTCCTGTGCGGCCCCTCCTGCGATCTTGATGGCATAGACGTCGCCCGCAATTCCACGCCGGTCGTGGGCGCGTTCGGGGGGCGCGGCGGCCACGTCGTCGGCAACGCGCACTGTGCGCACGTCGATTCCGTCGTCTTCGTCCAGCAACTCGGCGGCGATATCAAAGTTCATGTTGTCGCCAGCGTAATTGCCGTACAGAAACAGGATGCCTTTGCCGCGATGCACGGCCTTGGCGGCTTCTATGATCGTGTCGGGTGATGGAGCTGCGAACACCTGTCCACAGGCGGCGCCGTCGCCCATGTTCTTGCCGAGAAAGCCGTGGAAGATGGGTTCGTGCCCGCTGCCTCCGCCGATCAACAGGGCCACTTTTTCATCGGGCAGGTCGGTGCGGACAAGAGCATCGGTTCCGGGCAACCGCTCTACTGTTCCATCATAGGCCAGTGTCAGCCCTTCCAGCATCTCTTCGACAACGTTGCGCGGGTCGTTCAGAATTTTCTTGGGTCCGTGAGCCAACTCAATTCTCCTGATTGATAGGGGGTTTCGAGGGGATGTGGTCCAGAATCATAAAGCCCACAACACCGACCATCAGAATCGGAAACCCCAATGAAAACAATGCCATCGAAAAGGGTTGGCACAGCATGGCAAACCCGACGAGGATCAAGGTGATGACCACGCGATAGGCGATTGTCAGATGCGTCTCAGACACCATGAGGGGCCCCTTCGTTTACTTGCGACACGCGGACGCCGCTGGATTTGTCGAACAGGAAACCGGCACCTTCGGCCAGTCGGAACCCGCAGGCTTCGCCCTGATGCAGGGTTGTCCCTTCGGCAAGAACCTTGCGGAATACCCCTCCGGAGAACTGGATCTGGGCAGCAGATTCATACCCGCGGTTGTCGACGGCATAGACCGTGGCGTTGTTGGACCTCGCGGCCCCGGCATCCACCAGTTCAATGTCTTCGGGCCAGACGCCCAGCTCGAATTCGCTTGCCCCAGGGCCTGTCCGACCAAATTGCGAAAGGTGCAGGCGCTGGTCGCAGCCCTTTATCATGATCTCGTCGCCCTCGGTGCGAACGTCGAAGAACGCCATGGCAGGGCTGCCGATCAGGCGCCCGACGGCGGCGCTGGCGGGGGCGGCGAAAATCTCTTCTATGGTGCCGGATTGCAGGATCCGACCATCGTTGATGATGCCGATACGATCCGCGATCGAGATGGCACCATGATAGTCGTGCGTGGCGTAGAGCATGGTCGAATTCTGCTCGCGATGGATTTGCCGCAGCTCTGATCGCAACCCCTCGCGCAGCTTCAGGTCAAGCGCGGAAAGCGGTTCATCCAGCAGGAACATGCTGGGTTGCCGCACCAGGGCGCGGGCAATCGCCACCCGTTGCTTCTCACCGCCTGACAGGGTTTCGACATCACGATCCAGATGTTGCGATATCCGCAGCAGTTCGGCTGTGTGCTGCACCCGGCGCGTGATCTCGGCCTCGTCTTCGCGGTAGGTAGGCGAGCGCAGGGCAAAGGCGATGTTGTCAAACACATTGAGGACCGGCAGCAGGTTAAAGCCCTCGAACACAATCGAAAGATCCCGCGCCGACGGGTCCGCATCGGTCACGTTGCGCCCACCCAGAAAAACCTCGCCCGCGTCCAGATCCAACAAACCGGCGGTCGCCTGTATGGTTGAA
This sequence comes from Sedimentitalea sp., assembly GCF_039973035.1. Taxonomy (NCBI): domain Bacteria; kingdom Pseudomonadati; phylum Pseudomonadota; class Alphaproteobacteria; order Rhodobacterales; family Paracoccaceae; genus Sedimentitalea; species Sedimentitalea sp. The sequence goes on along the minus strand of NZ_JBDWLR010000062.1, from coordinate 47,982 downwards.
CTCTTGCCCGCGCCTGTTGGCCCAAGCAGGGCAAAGATTTCGTTGCGATGTACTTCGAGGTCGATGCCGCGCAGGGCGGGGAGACCCTTGTAGGCTTTCTTCACGCCTTGAAGTTTCAGCAGGCTTTCGGTCATGCGCCTGCTCCCAATGTCGCGATCCGATCACCGGATTTTCCGTCAAAGAACACCAGCCCCTCGGGGCGGATTGCGATGTTGTGACCCTGTCCGGCTGCGTCGGATCGCACGTCGATGCCCTGAGCAATGTCGTCGCCAACCCGAAACGAAAAGTAACGCTCGCGCCCGACCGAGAAAATGTCATCCACCGTCACATCTATACCAACTTCTGGCGGTTCGTCGACAAGCTGCAAGTCGCGTGGGCGCAGCCCCATCCGCACCGGGTTGTGTGACCGCCGCACGACATCCGGCACAGCCTTGTCCGACAGGATGATATCGCTGTTGCCGAGCCTGTATCCGCCCGACACCGGGTTCAGATCCATAAAGTTCATGCTGGGAGAGCCGATGAACTGCCCTGCAAAAACCGAATTTGGATCAAAGAACAGGTCATGCGGTTTATCGACCTGCACGATCCTGCTGTCGTTCATCAGCACGATCCGATCTGCCAGCGACATCGCCTCGCGTTGGTCGTGGGTCACATAGATCGTGGTGACGCCGAGCTCCCTTTGCAGATGGCCAAGTTCCCACCGCATTTCCTCGCGGAATTGTTCATCAATTGCGGACAAGGGCTCATCCAGTAGCAGAACCGCTGGTTCCCGCACGACCGCACGTGCCAGCGCGACCTTTTGCGTTGTGCCGGGGGCCAATGCGCCGGGATAGCGTTTCAACTCGTCGCCGAGTTTGAAGATTTCAGTGACCCAATCCAGCTTTCGGGCAATCTCGGCGCGTTTGAGGCCGCGCGCCTTGAGCGGGAACACGATATTTTCGGCAATGCTGAGATGCGGGTAGAGCGACACGAACTGAAACACCATCGCGATGTTGCGCTCACTGGCCGTCAGGTCGTTCACCCGTTGCCCGTCAAACAGGATGTCGCCGGTCGTGGTGCCCTGCAAGCCGGCGACGGCACGCAGCGTTGTCGTCTTACCGCAGCCGGATGGGCCAAGATAAACGACAAATTCGCCATCGTTGATCGTCAGGTTCACATCTTTTACCGCCGTGAACGCGCCGAATTTGATCGTCAGGTTTTTGAGTTCAACCTTGGCCATGGTTAGTACTTTTCCCCCATCTTGTTGAGGTGCCGCACCAGGATCATCGACAGGCCGATGATGATGAACAGCAGGATCACCGCCAGCGCCGAAGCTTCACCGGTGTAAAAATAGTTGAAGGCCCGTTTTGCCACCGCAAAGGAGACGGTCTCGGTGCTCGACCCGGGCCCGCCGCCGGTGAGTGCAAAGAACAGGTCATATTGCTTGAAGCTATCGATCAGGCGCAGGATCAGTGCGATGAACAGCACCGGCGCCGACATCGGCAAGGTGACGCGAAAGAAGACATAGGCAGGGCTGGCGCCATCCACCTCGGCGGCCTCATAGATCGTGTCGGGGATGCCCCGGAACGCTGCCGTCGCTAACAGGATGATGAACGGGGTCCACATCCATGTGTCCGCCGCCGCCGCCGCGAACAGGGCCGGTGTGGTCTGGCTGAGCCAGCTGACCTTTTCCAGCCCGGTCAGCGAGATCATGTAGTTCACGATCCCCCATTCTGAATTCAGCATATAGCGCCACAGAAATCCGACAACGACGGGGGACAGCATCATCGGCATCATCAAGAGGGTAAAGATCAGGTCACGTCCCCGAAATGCCTTTTGCAGGCGATAGCCGACGAAGATGCCGAGGACCATTTGCACGCTGACGCAGACAAAGACGAACTTTCCGGTAAAGATGAAGCGTTTCCACAACGAGGGATCGTCTAGGAGGTACGTGTAGTTCTCAAGCCCTACATATTGGAAACCCTGGTTCGGCTTGAGTGCGGAGAACTGGTGAAAACTGTACCAGATCAGGGAAAAGATCGGGTAGGCGACCATAAACAGCAGGATGATCAGGGTTGGCGACAGAAATCCGAAGATCATCAATCGGCCACTGGATCGGGATTTGAGCGGTGCCATGGAAGTGTCTGAATAGGAAGTCTGGGTCATGGTTCAGCTCCGGCCCAGGATGCCAAAGGTCATCCCCATCAACAGGTGTTTGCGGATCAGGTAGAAAAAGATCAGCACCGGAATGATAAGGACAACGCCCGCCGACATGATCTGGGTCCATTCGATGCCCGTCGCGCCCGATGCGGCAGAGATCTTGACCGGCAGCGTCTTGGCCTTGGTGGTGGTCAGGATCGAGGCGAATGCGAATTCGTTCCATGCGAAGATAAAGCAGAACCCCGCCGTTGCCGCGATACCGCCGCGTACCATCGGGAGGACAAGGCGAATGAAGGCGTACATGCGGGTGTAGCCGCTGACCATCGCGATCTGTTCGACCTGTTTGGGGACGCCGTCGAAAAAGCCCTTCATGATCCATGTTGCCAGACCAACATTGGCGAAGATTGCGACAAAGATCAGGCCGGTTTTGGTATCTGCCAGACCAAGCCGCGCGAACATCAGGTGATAGAACACCAGCACCGCGACTGGGGGCAGCATCCGTGTAGACAGGACAAAGAACAGGAAATCGCCTTTGCCGCGAAAATCAAACCGCGAGCAGACATAGCCCGCAAGCGTGCCCAGAAGAACGGCAATGAACGTGCCGCTGCAGGAAACGATGACACTGTTGATCAGGGCATCGGTGACCCCATAGGCCGAAGCAGTCCCTCGCGCTGCGCCCACGCCAAAAACGCTCTGGTATCCCGTCAGGTCGATGTCAAACACCCATTTGGGCGGCATCGCGAACAGGTCGGCGCGACCTTTGAGGGATGAAATGATCAACCAGAAGATTGGCCCGAGGTTAAAGAATGTATACGCGCCAAGCAGCGCCAACATCAGCCAGCGGGACAAATGGCGGGATCGGGCCTGTTTTGCATCGTGCATGACATCACCATTCAGGAGTTTGGTCAGCCAGTGCATATGCGCTGGCCGTAGAGATCCGCGTGTGCTCGCTCAGGGGAGAGTTTGCGTGCGCACGCGGATCTTTGGGCGGAAAGGTCAGTTCGCGGGAACGACGCTGTCCATCCCAACGGGCGTGATCATCTGATCAGGCACGTCGGGTGTGCTGTCCCCGCGCTTGATCTCGTATCCGGCCCGTTGCAGCGTTCTTTCATGCCGGTTGGCGGCATCCGTCAACGCTTCTTCGACGGTCTTGGTGCCAGTGATGGCGTTGCTGATTTCTTCCTGCAACTGGTCAAGCAGCACTGGGTATTCCGGCAGGTGCCAATAGTCGTTCAGATACTGCAACGCGGTCGAGAACTGGGCGTTATAGCTGTTCAAGCCTTGCCAGTCCGCGCTTTCAAGAACGCTTTGCAGGCCGGTCTGACAAACAGCGGCATACCGCGCCTGTTGTTCGGGCTGAAAGTACCACTCCATAAAGGCAACGAGTTCTGGCAGTTTCTCGGAATACTTGTTGATCCCCATGCCCTGACCACCGACCGAGAATTGGCGACGGAACTTGCCATCGCTGCCGATTGCGCCAGGCAGGATGCCGAAGGCGGTGCTGTCGGCAAAGCGGTTGACCTCAGGATCGGCGTTGGAGCCGTTGAAGTAGAACCACTGCATCGCCATCGCCAACTGGCCTTGCTGGAATGCGGCGTTGACTTCGTCAAAGCCCCAGCTGCCGGCACCCGGAGGGCCGTATTTGAACATGTCGACATAGGCCTGCACACCTTCGATCGATGCGGGCGAGTTCAGATAGCCCTGCACCTCGAATGTTTCGGGGTTGTAGAGTTCGCCGCCAAAGGACCACAGGAATGAGTTGGATGCCGTCGTCGCAAAATCGTACTCGCGTCCGCCCATCTGGCCCCAGCCATACAGACCCTCGTCCGGGCGGGTAAAGAATTCGGCGACTTCCATCGCCTCCTGATAGGTTTCCGGAACGGTCAGATCGCGGCCGTATTTTTCCTTGAACGCCGCCTGTTCGTCAGGGTCTTCAAACAGATCACGGCGATACATCAGGCCATAGGCGTCCTGGTTCATCGGCAGGCCGTAAAACTGGCCAGAATTGTCCGGATATTCACCGTACTGCGAGAGCGAGGCGGATGGGAACAGGTCTGCTGAGAGCACAGCAGAATTTTCAAAGACTTCGTTCAGGTTGACTGCATGTCCGCCACCAGCAAATTCAGCGGTGGATTGGCTGTCCCACATCGCAAAGTCGAACCCGTCACCCTGAATGGCGAATTCGGATGCGATCTTGTTGTGCCATTCGGGGCCATAGGGGACCAGTGCCGGAACAATTGTCACGGATGTGTCGGGATAATCCTTGCTGATTTCAAGCAATGCGTCAGCACAGGTCCCGGCGTGCCAGACAAACGTCAATTCGGTATCGGCCTGCGCCGATGACATCCCAAGTGCGAGAACCGCTGCGGACGCTGATGACAGCAGAGTCAGTGAATTTCTCATGATTTCCTCCTCCAAGGCGCAGGCGTCAATTTCCTCCGAATCGATTGACCTGCGGCACCAATATGAACGCATATTCCGTTATATTCATCAACATTTTTGTTAAAAAACTGTATTTTGCTTTATTTTCATACGATTGAATTGCCGTTTGCGCGAAAATCATCCATAAATATCATAAATATTGTTAATCATCCCAAAAAAGAGCTATACTTTTGAGAGATTCTGCCCAATAGATGTGTATTACGAACGCGCCAACTCTATCGACGGGAAAGGCCAGCGGCATGCCCAAAGCTTCGTCAGCGCCCAAGAACAGATCGAAAAGTGACATCAGAAAGAGTCAGATTCTCAAGCTGTTGCTGGGAGGTGGGCAACTGGTGATCAAGGACCTGGCCAAGCAACTTGATGTCAGCCTGATGACGATTCACCGCGATCTTGCTGATCTTGAGGCAAACGGTGCTATCACCCGTGTCCGTGGTGCGATTTCGGCAGAGAAATCGGTTCTGTTCGAAAGCAGCTATCTTTACCGCGAACAAAAGCATGTCGCCGAAAAGCGGCGTCTGGCACAGGCCGCGATCAAGCATATCTCGGCGGGTATGGCCGTGGTCTGGGATGACAGCACCACGGTTTTTCAGGTGTCGGAATTCATTCGCGACGTCACCCCGATCACGGTGCTGAGCAATGGTCTGCCTGTTCTTGATCGGCTCGCCACGGAACCGGGCGTCGAAGTGATTGCTTTGGGCGGCAAGTATCATCGCGGCTTTAACGGATTCTTCGGAATCCAGTGTGAGCAGGCGATCAAGAGCTATCGCGTGGATGTTGCGCTGATGTCTTCGACCACTGTGGAGGGGAATTTCCTCTATACGCAGGACGAACATGTGGTGCGGATCAAGCGCGCGATGCTGGAAGCGGCGAACACGTCCATCTTGCTGATCGATTCCAGCAAGTTTGAATACTCGGCCCTCAACAAGGTCGCGGACCTGCGTGATTTCGACCACGTCATCGTGTCCAAGGACACCGACCAGCGCCACATCGACGCCCTGACACAGGCGGGTGTGAAGCTGGAACTTGCATAACAGTTTGGAGAAACGGAATGACTACACCGGGAAAATCGCGCCGCATGCGCCAGATGTTCAATGCCGATACGGGTATCATGCTGTGCATCCCGATCGATCACGGCATGCAGGTTGGTGCGATTGACGGCCTGTCTGATCCTGACCGGCTGATCGGCGAGATCGCCGATGGGGGCGCGGATTCGATTATCGTGAACCCCGGACTGATGCGCCGGTATCACAAACAGCTTGAACGCATCCCCTCGGTCATTCTGCGCATGGACCAAACGACGATGTGGCGCACCGGTGGCCCATTCGGATATGAGACGACCTATACACGCCTCGTTTCCGACGTGAACGCTGCGGTCCAGTTGGGCGCAGAGGCGGTGATTACCTACCTCTTTACCTGCAATCTTGATCCGGCCGAAGAGACCAGATGTTTCGAAATCAACGGCGAGATATCAAAGCAATGCGAAGCCAATGGTATCGTTCATGTCGTCGAAGCGATGGCCGCCAATGGGGGTCACGCGCGCGCGGATGACCCGGAGGTCGTGCTGATGAACTGCCGTATCGCCAGTGAACTTGGCGCGGATATCGTCAAGACGGATTGGTGCGGTGCCGAGGGGATCGCAAAGGTCGTGCAAAACTCGCTGGCCCCGATTGCGATTGCCGGTGGCGGCAAGTCCGGAAGCCTTGACGAGCTGACCGATGTGGTGCGTGCGGGTGTCGATAGCGGCGCGCGTGGATTCATGTTTGGACGCAATACGTTCCAGCGAAGTGACGTGCGCAAAACTGTGCAGGCCCTACGCGATACAATCGTTTCGGGGAGCCGATAAGTACGGCTGCCTGAACCGTTTGATCGACCCGCCTAATACGTGTTTGTGTTGAGAGTGGCTGGCCGTTTGGCCAGCCACTCTCAACTTGTCCAGATGACGCCTGTTATGCGCTGTGCGTGATTGCCGCCGTTTCGAGCCGCAGACGTTTGGATGCCATTCCGGGCTCTGTACCCCACGAAGCGATCAGCCGATAAAAAACCGGGGTCAGAAACAGCGTGAATACGGTGGCAAAACCCAGACCGCCGACAATCACCCAACCCACAGCAATTCTCGCCTCTGCGCCGGCACCCGAAGTCAGGATAAGCGGCAGCCCACCAAAAACGGTCGAGACCATCGTCATCATCACCGGTCGGATGCGCAACCTAAGCGCGTCGCGTATCGCGCTGTCGATATCTTGCCCGGATTCGCGCAGTTGATTGGCGAATTCGACGATCAGGATGCCGTTCTTTGCCATCACCCCGATCAGCATCACCAGACCGATCTGGCTGTAATAATTCAGCGAGCCTCCAGTCAGCAGAATCGCCATCAAGGCGGCGGCCAGACCAAACGGGACTGTCAGCATGATTACGGACGCGCTGGCGATGCTTTCAAACTGGGCTGACAGGACCAGGAATACGACAAGGAACGCCACACCAAAGACCATATACATGCCAGCCTGCCCATCAGTCAGGGTCGCCGCTTCGCCAGTGAACTGAATGCCCATCCCGCTGGGCAGGGTCTCTTGTGCAATCTCTGTCAGACGATCCATAGCCGTGCTCAGATCGACGCCTTCGCCAAGGTTGGCCTGCGCCGAAACCGCGAGGGAGCCACCCTGCCGTTCAACTTCGGACACGCTGACAACCGGAACAAGGGACGCGGCAGAAGACAACGGAACATAGGACCCGTCCGGCAACCTAAGAAAGATGGATTCAAGGTCGCTTGGGTCGTTGATCGGGGGGCCGCCCGGCACAACATTCACGTCCACTTCGGTGTCATCATCAAACACGCTGACGGCGATATTGCCCTGTATCATGGCGCTGATCGTTTCTGTGATCTCCTTTGCGCTCAGGTCGAACACACCCAACATGTCATTGTCCACGCGAACCTCGAACTGGGCCTGCACCGTATCGTTCGAAAGCTGCGGGTTCAGAAAGATCGGGTCCTGGGCCATGGCTGTCACCAATTCTTCGGTGGCATCGGTCATTGCATCAACATTAGTGCCGGTCACCGCAAATTGCAGACCTTGCCCTGCGCCGCGAATATTCAGGCTGTTGGTCGCGCGCGCGCTGACCTGTACACCCGGGACTTTGCCGAGTTGGCGGCTGATTTCGGAAACTACTTCACCTTGCGTCCGCTCGCGCTCGGACCAATCGGGCAGGCGGACGATGATAAAGGCGCTGGTGCCACCGCCGACACCGATGATGCTTTGCACCGTGTCGATTTCACCGCTCCTGCGATAGGGGGCAAGGATGTCTTCGACCTGCGCGACTTGTGTCTCAAGGTATTCGACTGATGTATCCGATGCCCCGCGCGCCTGTATCAAGAAAAACCCACGGTCTTCACTTGGCGTGATGCTTGACGTCAATGTCCCGGCGGCCCCCAAGGCGACAAGGGCAAAACCTCCAGCGATGGCCAGAACAAGCATTGGTTCGCGGATCGCACGGTCCATCACCCGGTCGAACCAACGGGCCAATGCGCCCGGTTCGCGGGCAGGCGTCGCGTCGGTTTCATCCGGTTTTCCCGGGTCGAGGAATGCAGCAAGAACCGGCGCCAGCGTCAAGGCGGTGAGCGATGACAGGGTGACTGAAAAGGCAAGCACAAACCCGAATTCGCTAAAGACCCCCCCGGCCTGACCCGGCAGGAACGAGATCGGGATAAAGACGGCAGCGAGGGTCGCGGTGGTGGAAATCACGGCAAAAAACACTTCGTTTGTGCCCTCTGCAGCTGCCGCGAATGCACCCATGCCCTGTTTGCGTTTTCGCACGATGTTTTCGATCACCACGATGGCATCATCGACCACCATGCCGGTGGCCAGAACCAGCGCGAGCAAGGTGATGGTGTTGACCGAAAAGCCGGTCAGCCAGATCGCCGCGACAGTTCCGACCAGCGCCACCGGGATCGTGACCGCCGGGATGATCGTTGCCCGCGGCGAACGCAGAAACGCAAAGATCACCGCAACCACGATGACAGTGGCCAGACCGATGGATTTCACCACTTCGCTTATAGAGCTTTCGATAAACACCCCGTCGTCAGAGGTGATCAAAAGTTCGACGCCCTGCGGCAGACCAGTGCGTAGCTCTTCGACTGCCTCCCCCACGGCTTGAGAAATTTCCAATGTGTTGCCAACGGATTGCCGGGTAATGTCCAGCCCGATGGCAGTCTGCCCGTTCACTCGTGACGATACATCGCTTTCTTCGGGGACCACCTGCACAAAGGCGACGTCCGAAACTCGGGTGGAGTTTCCGATCGGAATATCGCCAATACTTTCTGCTGTGACCTCGGCGTTGCCGACACGCAAAGCAAGGTTTTGCGACGTTGTTTCCAGCGCACCCAGCGGAGTGTCATCGCGCAGAGCGGCCAGGGCGTCGGACACGTCAAATATCGTCAACCCACGCCCAAGGAGCGAGGGCATGTCGAGAGTGACGCGGAATTCGTTGGCGCGGTTGCCGCGTATCGTCACCTCGGCGATACCGTCGATCATCGAGAGCCGATCATAAATCGGACCCTCGGCCAATTCCGTCAATTCCTGAAGCGTGGCGTCACCCATGATTGCCAGTCGGATGATCGCATCGGCGTTGCTGTCGCTCTTTGTCACAGCCGGATCATCATCGAGGTCGTCGGGCAAATTTCGCAATGTTGCGGCAACGATCTCGCGCGCTTCGTTTGCGGCAACATCGACATCCGTGCCTTCGGACAGGTCGATAGTGATCCGGCTCTCGCCTGTGGTCGAGCTGGATTCCATATAGGCCAACCCATCCAGCCCGCTCAGCGCGTCTTCCAACACCTGTGTCACTTCCTGATCAACTGTCTCAGGAACCGCGCCCTCATAGCTGGTCCGAACGGACAGGACGGGCTGATCCACATCGGGCATCTCGCGGACGTCGACCGCCGCCAGCGCGGCAAGGCCGGCAATCAGGATCAGAAGGTTGAGAACAATGCCAAAGATCGGTCGCGCGACGAAAAGGCTCGCCATACCGGGTTTTCCGGGTTTTGAAGCGGGGGTGTTCATGCCGGTTGCTCCGCACGGGTAAGGGATGGCGTGTCCGCCGATCCCAGATTGGGTCGGGCTTGCCGGGGTGTGTCGGTGTCCTGTTCCGTTACAGGGTCGATCTGTGAGCCTGCATGCAGCTTCTGCGCCCCTTCGCTCACGATCATCGTGCCGGTCGCGATGTCGGCGTCGATCCAGACCCTTTCATTGCGTCGAAACAGGATGGTCACAGGGACCTGCTCAACAGCCCCGTCTTGTGCCAGCCACACGGTCGAGCCGTTGCGCGACCAAATGATCGAGGTGGCGGGAACAACCGGCATGGGGTCGGTATGCTCGATCGTGCGCACGGAAAATGTCATACCCGGCCAGAGCAATCCGTCCGGGTTTTCGACGCGCGCCTTGACCGTGACACTGCGTGTGCTGCTGTCGATACGGCTGTCATGAGAAACGATTTCTCCGGTGAACACCCGCCCGGTAAGGCTGGGCGTGCTGACCAGCACTTCGTGTTGGCGTGACAGCACCCCGATCGAGCGCTCGGGCAGTTCGAATTCCACAAACAGCGCGTCGGAATTGTCGATTGTGGCGACAACGCTGTTTGCGGATATGATGTCGCCGACCTCAATATCGCTGAGCCCGAGGCGACCCGAGATGGGCGCACGGATCGACCTGTCGTCCAGTGCAATCTGCGCAAGACCGACATTTGCCTCGGCAAGCCGCTCCGCCACTCTCGCCTCAGCAAGGGTGACATCGGTCACGGTCGAGCTTCCGGTGGTATTCAGACGCTCATAGCGTGAAACAGTGTCGCTGGCCTGTTCAAGTTCCGCGAGCGCGATCTCGAGGTTGAGTTCCTGTGTGCGGGGATCCAGTTCAAGCAGTATGTCACCCGCGTTGACCGTGGTGTTTGCCGTCAGATTTGTGTGGACTACTTCGCCTGAAACTGTGGCAGTTACATCCGCACGTTGCAGCGCCGTGGCGCTCCCGACTGCACGCAAAACATCTTCGTAGGGTTCCTCTACAAGCGGCGTGAGAACGACAGCAGTGGACCTGTTGCCGCCAGCGCGCCTTGGCCCGCCCGCCCCGTTTGTGGCCGTGGCGGACGTTTCGGCGCGATCCAGTCCCAGATAATCGGACACCGAGGCGGGGACGCCGAAGGACAGGACATAGGATGCCGCGAGGATCGAAATCGCCACGGTGGCCTTTGCGACGATAGTTGCTGATCTCTTTGCTGAAACGCGTCTCACTAAGCGGTTTCCCTTCTAATTCGATGTTTCACGTCTGAAATATGTGTTCGGGTAGGATTCAAAGATGGTTGTGTCATGGTTTCACCCAAATTAGCACCGACGCGTATGTTTTACGCGCGGCCCTCACCTTTTCAGCCTCTTTGAGAAGTGAAACGCGCGAGTGCTGTGCTTCCGTCGCAGAAAATTTGGATTTGCGAAAATTTGTTTGGTCATCGCGCTGCGAGCGGGCAGCAGCCTGTTGGCTGCAGCCGTATTTGATCGGGAAAAACGTTACGATTTTGTGTCGTAAGACTTTGAAACAATGCTTGAGATTGCTCGCCCAGCTGACCGGGTCCTCATGCTGAACCGATCTACCTTCCTGACATGACTGCGTTTGTGGCGCCGACGCCCGACCGACAGATGTTGAAACTGGGCCTTGTTGGTGGGCGGCTAAGACCGGATGATCGATAGGACCCGTCAGGTGTCGCCTGCAGAACTGTTGGGCCACGCCGGGCATTTCAATGCAAAGTCGAAAGGAAGAGACATGAGCGAATTCGATGAGGACCTTTTCCTCAAAGGGCTGGAGCAACGTAAGGCAACTCTGGGCGCGGCCTATGTTGAAAAGAACCTCGCAGCGGCGGATGATTTCAGCCGTCCCTTTCAAGAAGCGATGACAGCGTGGTGCTGGGGCTTTGGCTGGGGGGACGACGTTATTGACGCCAAGACGCGATCGATGATGAACCTTTCAATGATCGGTGCGCTGGGCAAGATGCACGAATGGGAAATCCATTGCCGGGGGGCGATCAACAACGGCGTTACGCGCGAGGAAACCCGTGCGATTATTCACGTCGTGGGCATTTATTGCGGCGTGCCACAGGCTCTTGAGTGCTTTCGTGTCGCGCGCAAGGTGCTTGACGAGGCCTGAAATCCGAACTGCGGCGGGTGACGTCGCAGTTGGCGGTGCATGGATTATCAAGGAATAGTCGCGCTCCGGGCGTTCGACCTTTTGGCGCGTCGTTTTTTCATCTCCTCTGTGCTAAGTTTGCTGATGCAGCGGCATTGAGGGGAGGAAATGATCGCACGCCATCATGTTGAGGAAATTGAACGCGTTCTGGATGGGTGCGCAACGGGGCGGGACAGTCAGGTGTCCGCGTCGTGGAAACGGTGTGTCGAGATCTATGGAATGGACCCGACACGCGCCGACCCCGCGCATATCGTCACCGAGGCAGAGTTGCGCGATCATCGGATGCAGGCCGAGCGGATGATTGCATCGGCGCGATCGGGGCTGCAAAGCCTCTTTCGGCAGGTCGCGCGTCAGAATTACACAGTGCTCCTCACCGATGCCAAAGGCGTCTGTGTCGACTTTTTTGGCGATCCGGACTTTGAAGAAGAGCTGCGTGGTTCGGGGCTGTTCATGGGGGCGGACTGGTCAGAGGAACTCACCGGGACGTCTGCTGCGGGTGCCTGCATCGTGACCGGAGAACCGGTGACGATTCATCAGGATGACCATTTTGGAAATGCGCATACTGCGCTGTCCTGTACTGCGGCGCCGATCTTTGACAGCATGGGCCAACTGGCGGCGGTGCTGGACATTTCGCTGTTGCAATCCCCGTCGCCGAAATCCAGCCAGAATCTGGCGATGAGCCTTGTCACGGCCTCGGCCCGGCGGGTCGAGATGGCCAACCTGATGGCACAAAGCCGACGCGAATGGGTGTTGCGCCTGTCGGCGAGTCCCGAGTTTCTGGATGTTGATCCCGAAGCGGCGGTCACGCTTGACGGTTCTGGCCGGATCATTGGGTTTACCCGCGCTGCGGGCAAAATGTTCGGTGGCGCGGATGGTGCGCTGTTGGGTCAGCGCATTGATTCCCTTCTTGATCTTTCACTGGATGATCTGCCCGATCTGATGCGCGACAGACCGACCGAGGACCGCGTCGTCAATATGCCGGATGGTGGCGCGCTCTTTGGGCATGCCATCGCTCCGCAGACACCAAGATCGTCCCGCCCGGTGACCGACCGCGTGCGCAAGCGGGGCGGATCGTTGGATGCGCTGGCGGGAAACGACCCCGAAATGCAACGTCTGTTGTTGCAGGCCGAGCGGCTGGCAGCCACACATGTGCCGCTGATCCTGTCCGGTGAGACGGGCGTGGGGAAATTGCGGCTGGCACGCGCGCTCCACGTCACCAATGGCAAGGACCGCAAGCTGATCACCGTGGAATGCGCTGCACAGACTCCTGAAAGGTTGATCGCGCTCTTGGGTCCGCCGGGAACGACAGTCGCGACGCTGGTGTTGCGTCGGGTCGAGGAATTGCCCGCAGAGGTACAGACATTGCTGACAGCTTTGTTGGACGAACGCCCCGGACTTCGCCCGTTTGCGACCAGCTGTGTCGATCTGGGGCAAGCCGTTCGGGGCGGCGGGTTCCATAAGCCCCTGTTCTACCGGCTTTCCGGGGCGACGCTTAGTCTTCCGCCCTTGCGCAAGCGACGGGATCTGGGATGGCTCGTGGATCGGTTGCTGCGGCGTCGGGCACCGGACGAGTTGCGCCTGTCACCTGCCGCACGGGCCGACCTGACCGGCCGCGCCTGGCCGGGTAATCTGCACGAATTGGAGCGCGTTCTCGATGTGGCGATTGCGCTGTGTGATGGCCGGGTCATTGACCTGCCGGACCTGCCGCCACCTGCAGAAACCGTAACCGAAACGTCAGACGAAGACTCGCTGGAAGATGTGCTTGAGGCTTGCGGCTGGAACATGGCTCAGGCGGCGCGGCGACTGGGCGTCAATCGGTCGACCGTGATGCGCCGGATGCGGCGCGCTGGCGTGATCCCACCCAGTTGACCGGCACTGTTGCGCGTTGTTGCGCACGCAACGCCTTGCCTGCCGTTCGGCTTTTTCTCCCTCGAATTCCCCTCAAGATGCTGGCGCAAACCGCCATCTGTGCCGGATAACAGTGCCTGAAGACGCGCATGAGGAGGATACGCGATGCTTGATACGACCGTGACAACCCGCACGCAGGAGGTGCTGGACACGCTGAACGAAGCCTTTGCCGCCGGAGACGTGAACCGGATCAAGGCACAGTTTGCAACCGACAGCTATTGGCGGGACCTGGTGGCCTTCACCTGGAACCTCAAGACGGCAGAGGGGCCGGACCAGATCGGCGAAATGCTGGAAAGCCAGATGGCGGCGGTGAAACCATCGGGTTTCAAACTGCAGGACGGCGAGATGCCCACCGAGGAGGGTGGAGTCATCACCGCATGGATCACGTTCGAAACAGAAGTCGGACGCGGCTGGGGTCTGATCCGACTGCAAGATGACCGGATTTGGACCCTACTGACCGCATTGCAGGAATTGAAGGGTCATGAGGAGCCGCGCCGAACACGCCGGCCAATGGGCGCAAAACACGGTGCGGGCAAGAACCGCGCCACTTGGAAAGAAGAGCGCGATGCCGAAGCTGCGACGCTCGGATATGACACCCAACCTTATACCGTCATAATCGGCGGCGGTCAGGGCGGCATTGCTCTGGGTGCGCGGCTGCGCCAGCTTGGGGTGCCAACCATCGTTCTGGACAAACACGACCGCCCCGGCGACCAATGGCGCAAACGCTACAAGTCACTCAGCTTGCACGATCCGGTCTGGTACGATCACCTTCCCTACATCAAGTTCCCCGACAACTGGCCGGTCTTTACGCCCAAGGACAAGGTTGGCGACTGGCTGGAAATGTACACCAAGGTGATGGAGTTGAATTACTGGACCCGGTCCGAAGTGACCAAGGCCAGCTTTGACGAGGCGGCCAACGAATGGACGGTCGAGGTCAACCGCGATGGCGAAAAGGTCGTGTTGAAGCCGACGCAACTGGTGCTTGCCACCGGCATGTCGGGCAAGGCCCATGTTCCCGAGTTTCCCGGCATGGATGATTTCAAGGGCACGATCCAGCACAGCTCTCAACATGCCGGTCCTGACGAATGGGAGGGTAAAAAAGTGGTCGTGGTCGGCTCTAACAACTCGGCCCACGATATCTGCGCCGCGCTTTGGGAGCACGATGTTGATGTGACGATGGTTCAGCGGTCGTCGACACATATTGTGCGGTCCGAAACATTGATGGATATCGGCCTTGGCGGGCTTTACTCGGAAGAGGCCGTGGCCAATGGCGTGACCACCGAAAAGGCCGACATGATCTTTGCCTCGCTGCCGTACAAGATCATGCACGAGTTTCAGATTCCGCTGTACGATCAGATGCGCGAACGGGATGCCGAGTTTTATGCCGGGTTGGAAAAGGCCGGATTTGAGCTGGACTGGGGCGACGACGGCTCGGGCCTGTTCATGAAGTATCTGCGGCGCGGATCGGGCTATTACATCGACGTGGGTGCCAGCCAGTTGATCATTGATGGCGAGGTAAAGCTGATCAAAGGTCAGGTCGACCATTTTGAGGAAGACGCGGTTGTGTTGTCCGACGGCACCCGACTGGAAGCCGATCTGGTGGTGATGGCCACCGGCTATGGATCGATGAACGGATGGGCGGCAGATCTGATCAGCCAGGAGGTTGCGGACAAGATCGGCAAGGTCTGGGGGCTGGGGTCAGATACCACCAAGGATCCCGGCCCATGGGAAGGCGAACAACGCAACATGTGGAAACCGACGCAGCAGCAGAACCTTTGGCTGCACGGCGGCAACCTGCATCAGTCGCGGCACTATTCCCTGTATCTTGCGCTGCAACTCAAGGCGCGGCTGGAGGGGTTGGATACACCCGTCTTTGGCCTTCAGGACGTACACCACCTGTCGTGAAGCTTGCGGCGCCCGGTTGGTTTGCATCCGGGCGCCCCATCGGAAATCAAGTCATAGGAAAGGAACGTCATGTCTATTGACGGAAAGGTCGCGCTCATCACCGGCGGCGCACGAGGAATTGGTCTGGCCATTGCTCAACGTCTGGCCGCGGATGGCGCATCCATTGCATTGGTCGATCTCAGCGCCGACCAACTGGCAGAGGCCGAAAATCAGTTGTCTCAGGTAGGCGCGAAGGTCTGCACGATCACGGCGAATGTCGCTGATCGGTCTCAGGTCTTTGCTGCCATCGACACAGCTGCCGAACAGTTGGGCGGCTTTGACATCATGATCAACAATGCCGGAATCGCACAGGTTCAACCCATCGCCGAGATCACGGAAGACGAGATGGACAAGATCCACGCCGTCAATGTGAAGGGTGTGCTGTGGGGGATGCAAGCAGCCGCAGCCCGGTTCAAGGCGGATGGCACGCGGGGCAAGATCATATCAGCTGCATCAATCGCCGCGCATGAGGGCTATCCCATGCTGGGCGCCTATTGCTCGACAAAATTTGCTGTGCGCTCGTTGACCCAAAGTGCTGCCAAGGAATTCGCCCCGGATGGCATCACGGTGAACGCCTATTGCCCCGGTGTGGTCGGCACAGACATGTGGACAGAGATCGATCAGCGTTTTGCCGAGGTGACGGGTGCCAAGGTGGGTGCGACCTTTGACGAATTCGTCGGCAGCATCGCACTTGGCCGGTCGCAGACACCGACAGATGTGGCGAATTTCGTGTCTTGGCTCGCAGGGCCGGACAGCGATTACATGACCGGTCAATCCGTCGTGATCGACGGTGGCATGGTCTATCGCTGATATTCTCACAACAGCCTGAAGAAAGGATTGTTTCAATGAAAGCAGCACGTTGGCATGGTGCCAAAGATATCCGCGTTGAAGAGATCGAAGAGCCATCTCCTGGGGCCGGAGAAGTTAAACTGAAGGTGGCGTGGACGGGCATCTGCGGCAGTGATCTGCACGAATATCTTGCTGGCCCGATCTTTGTGCCTGTTGGCGAGGATCATCCACTTAGCCATGCGCAGGCGCCGATAACGATGGGTCATGAGTATTGCGGCGAAATCACCGAACTCGGCGAAGGTGTCGAGGGGCTGAAAGTGGGGGATCGGGTCGCAATCGAACCGATCTTTGCCTGTGGTACCTGCGCCCCGTGTCGGGACGGGCTCTATAATCTCTGTGAGAAGCTGGGGTTCATGGGGTTGTCTGGTGGCAATGCCGGTTTCGCCGCCTATTCGGTGGTGCCAGCACGCATGGCACACAAGATGCCCGAAGGCCTGTCTCTGGAGCAAGGTGCGCTGGTCGAGCCTGCAGCCGTGGCGCTGCATGCGGTGCGCATCAGCCAGTTGAAGGCCGGCGACAAGGCGGCGGTGTTTGGGGCGGGACCCATCGGTCTGTTGGTGCTCGAGGCTCTTCGCGTTGCGGGTGCTTCGGAAATTCATGTGGTGGAACCATCCGAAACCCGCCGGACGCGCGCATTGGAACTGGGGGCAACCAGTGTTATCGACCCGACCAACACCGATCCGGTCGAAGCGATCCGGTCGGCAACGGGCATCGGAGTGGACGTGGCGTATGAAGTTACCGGCGTGCCGCAAGTTCTGGCACAGACCATCGACGCCACCCGACACGAAGGGCAGGCGTTGATTGTATCCATCTGGGAGAGCGAGGCAGGCTTTCAGCCGAACACGGTTGTGCTCAAAGAGCGCACGATCAAGGGAACCATCGCCTACCGCAATATCTATCCGGCGGTGATGGAGCTCATGCGTCAGGGCTGGTTCAGTGCCGACCGGTTGGTGACCAAGCGGATTGCCTTGGATGACATCGTATCCGAGGGCTTTGACGCTTTGGTTGCCGAGAAATCGCAGGTCAAGATCTTGGTTGAAGCGCCCGCCTGATCCGCCACAAGATATTGCAGAACATAAGCGAAACGCGCGGGTCGGGGGAAACTTCGGCCCGCCAAAAACGGGCAGCACAGCATTGCAAAAGCAAGGCCATGATCAGCCTTCGCGGACTTCAAATCCACCCTGAGGCCGGATGATAAGCGTGCGGTCACGCTTGCCCAAAGGTTCGGTGTCGTTGGTATTATAAACATGCAGGTGCAGTGCGATCTGCGCCTCGCGTGCCTCTATCGACAGAAAGTTTCGAAACGTGCCTTCGTGCCACAGGCGCTGAACTTCGCCAAAGTCGCCGCCAGTGTCGAGAAAACCCAGCTTGCCATCGACGCTCAATAGATTAGCAACACTACCGGACATGGACGGGCGATTGGTGAGCGCTGACGACGTAACCTGAAAGATTGGCTTCGAAAACCCCTCGGGTTGGGCGGTAAAGGCGTTGGAGATGTGGATATCGCCCGAGAGGTTGATGATTTCGATATCCGGGCGGGCGGTGTGCAATTCCCGCAGAATATCGATCAGCCGGAGCAACTGGCGGCGGTTGCCGGGTGAATGCCAGCTGTCACGGATATCGTCGCGGACATTGTGGCCGGTGTCGGTGGCGGTGATCTCGAGCTCGGACGCAAGTGCCTCGATAACGTCGTTCACATAGATAAACGGCACACTGTTGCCGAGCAGCAGGTATCGCACGCCCGAAAGCCCACGAATATGAATGCAATAGCGCCGAAAATCGTCGAGTTGCTGATCTGAAATCACCTCGCCCGGATTGTGCCAGCGATAAAGTTCCAGCAGTTCCTTTTCGATCGCGACGGTGGCTGCGGTACTAGACGCGGCAGCGGCGATTGCCGAAGGCGCGCCACCAGTCGCCAGAATGCCGGTCACGCCAATGAGGATCGAAGCAAACAGCGGGATATCCGGGGGCAGGGGGACGTCATCCCCGTATCTGCGATTGTTGCGGCCGTCAAAGACAAAGGACGCCACCGGGGCATCGACATAGGCATAGTGTTTATCGATATTGGTGTTGCGACCCGCTTCGCTGCGGACGCGCGTGTTCCAGGAAAACAGGTACTCTTCTGCGGCCTGACTGGCGATATCCTTCATCGCCGTGTTCTCCGCTTTGAAATCAACCGTGTCACTGCCATACCCGTCACGGATTTCATGGTCGTCCCACATCGCGATATGAGGATAGTTGCGCATAAGCGCCTGCATCGCAGGAAAGCTCCAGTGATGGCGATAACAGAGCCGGAAAAGCGACAGCAGGTCTTTGCGCAGATCCCAATTGTTGTGCCACCCGGTCTTGTCATAGACCTGTTTGACAAAGTTCAACGATCCCGTGCCATCGGAATAGATGGTGTCGCCCAAGGCCCAAATCCGATGCGGATCAAACGTCTCGGCGCGAGACTGGAGCCAATTCAGAATCTCACCGACATCATTCTTGACCGCCGGATTGCCATTGCGGGCTTCATAAGGCTGATGACAGGACCAGGCGATTGTGCGTGACACTTCTGTATCCAGTTCTTCGGAAAACCGGATTGTTCCTTTGGCCGCCGCGCGGGCTTCGAAGATCAGATGTGACAGCGCGCCGTCATTCGCGGCGGCCATTGCCAGCGACGCGGCCGGCCAGCCCGCGAGCATCCCGTCGCCAGGTTGTTGCGCGAGATCACGGATTTCGTGATCGGCATCCTCGGTGTCGGCAAATGTCGTCTTAACCAGTCGCCAGTCCCATTCACGATGCACACGCTGTTCCTGTGGTATGCGAAATTCCAGAACCTTGGGGGTGCTGTTGAAATTCGGGAAATGCACGGGTTCGGTCAGCACGTCTTCCGGCGACATTCCCTTGCTCGGGTACAAGAGAAACAGATACCGCCCGCCGTATTTGGGCCGCAGCATGAAAGTGCGACGCCACGCACCCGTTCGCCCGACCACGGCGATATCGTTCAACCGATTGGGGTATTTGGCCGGCGCGAGCGTTGCCGTTGCACTTTCAATAACCCCGTCTTCAGGCGTGGGGGCGACCGCCGCCTGACCCAGATCTGCGCTGCCGACCGAACCGGTCACGTTTCAAGAAAAGTTGTCTTGCTCAGCACAGCTTCGAGGTGTCGGCCGAGGACAAGTTCAGAGGAATAGGAATCCAAGGTTAGTTCCTGAATGTCACCCTCGTTCATGCGTTCGGTCATGGTCTCGACCTTGCCGCGCTGTAGGTCGATATAGGATTCGACCTTGGCAAAAAGTTGTTTCCAGTCGGAGTCGAGCGTGTTGCTGACCGCTTCGAAAAACGCTTCTTCCGAGCCTTCGTGGATCGGGAGGAAAAATCGCACCGCGACCACGTTGAGAAAATGAAAGGGCGATAATCCGTCTGCTGCAAGGTGTTCGGGCTTGGCTGGTTCGGCCTGTATCTGGGCGCGATCCCAATTGATGCAGGTCTTGATGATCCCGTGATAATAGGACCAGTTCTTGCCGTTCCCGAACATCTGCCGCATCAGCGCGATGAACGTATATTCGCGCAGTTCCGCCGGATTGTTGGCATATCGCCGGATCAGCTCTTCCTTTTTCAACCGGGCATACCGCATGGCCTGTGCTTCCACCGCTGCACGCCGCGCGGGGTTCAGCTGGCCGACGGTGTTCATATAGTCCTCAAGTTGTTGAAGATACGTCGCCGTGTATTTGAATTTGTTTACCGTGACCCGGATCCAGACCCAGCTTGGGTTCCAGCCCCAGGGTTCTTCGTGGACCTTCAGCTTGGTTCTGATCGTGATGTGCGAATTTGGCACATACACCAGCACGGCCGGTGCGGCGATGTCATACTGGTCGGCGTCGAGTTCGTTTTCGTCCCACTCGGACTTCTGTATGAGCTCGCACGTCACATCGTCTTCCAGAAAATATCCTTGGGCTATGTCCTGGTCTGACAGCCGGATGGTCACCTCGTCGGTAAATTCGGTGTCATCCTCAATATCATCGCCAGACACTTTCGTTGCATTGCCGGTCTTGGGTTCAAAGCCCTCATAGGTTGGCAGCGGTTCGGCCGGGTCAACCACGTGGTTTTCGATGATATAGTCTGACCGAACCTGCACTTCGAAATCGTCGATGGTCTGACGCAACATGCCGTAGGGGTTCTTGATCCTCGGGCACCAGACCGCCCCGATTCCGTCGAGATAGTGCGTGACATGCACCGGAGAAAAGACTTCGAACGACACTTCGGTGGTTGCAAAATTGGTGTCATTGCCGCGCGTCCTGTACTCGCGCAGGCTGCTGGCGTCTCTCGTTGTGGCGGATATGGTCGTTGCGGCGTTGGTTTCGGATATCTCGCTCAGGGTTTGTTCGATGATGGCGCGTTTCTCGCCCGTTGAGTTGTCCTTTTCATAGCCCTGTTCGCTCATCGTTTGGCCGAGATTAGAGCCAAAATCGTGAAGCGTGCCGAGTTTTTCCCGGATCTGGTTAGAGATCAGCAGGTTCTGCCCGCTCGTGCGTGCGGATTGCGAGGCGTTGATTTCATAGGTCTGAGATGTCGTGGTCTGGCTGTCGGTCAGTGTCAGTTCGCTGTTGGGCGCGACAGAGTTGACGGAAAGCGGACCGCGAAATTTTGGAGGTGATAGCAGAATTTCAACCCGTTCGCGGCGCAGAAACGCCCATTCACGGCTGTCGACGATCGGGGCATCATCGAATGTCGCGACCCCAACCAGCATACCAAGTTGCGCGACGGAGTCCGCGACCGAGGAAACGATCCGGTCCTGCAGGCTGCTGTTGGCTTTTGCGACCTTGGCGACCGGTGTCAGCGAGCGATTCTGCGCCAGCGCGTCCACAGTAACGGATTTCGATACCGATTTGATAAAGGCGCTGGTCTCGGTTTCGGCTGCCGGCGCGGATTCCATGATCGCAGAAAGCTGCCCCTGGGGGTCAAGGTCGACAAGTTCGTCGTTGATGTCGCCCTTGTCGTCCAGCAATCGTCCGGTCGCCACAAGCCGGTCAATAACCGGGTTGGATTCGCGGAAGATGCCCAGAATATCGCGGTCGTTTTCAGATTGAAGATTTTCTCTCAGGTCGGTCGCCGCCGTGGCGACGATGGCTTCTTCGACAGGGGCCGCTGTCGGTCTGGTTGGCAGGCGGCGTACGGTGTTCATCAGGACCTGCGGGCCGATTATACGCCGCTCGTCAGAGGTGGGGACACGGCCGACCGCGGCTGTACCAGTACTGGCGCCTGTGACTGTGCGGTCGGTCGTGACCATCGCGCCGAACGCGAGCGTTTGCAGGTCCGGTTTGACCTTCCAAGTGGCTTTGTAGGTCGCCACCATTTTGAGCAGGACAAGTGCCCGGTTCATGTACCAGAGGCGTCGGCGGGCGGCCTTCTTGATGTATGCGTAGGACAATGGGCCCAGACGTGGGATCAGCGTATAGGAGTGATATTCGGTGACGATTTTGTTGGGATCGGTCAGTTCGGTCGGGAAAACATCGTTGGGAATGGTGCTGTGGATGGTCGTCATACGCGCCTCCATCAAATTGTCGAATGGGCCATAATATTTGGCAGATGGTCTGAAATTATCAGGCATTGTATCAAAAAACGGGCTTCAGGTATACGCTCGCGTTTCACGCGAGTGGGCGCCAAGGCAGGTCGCAAGCCAAAGAGTGGATAAAGGGTCGCTTGGGCCTGCTGGGTCAGTTGGGTCGTTCTGCAATTACACGGGAACGGGTGGGTGGAACCGCTCAGACGAAATCAAAATCGCTTACACCAATGCCATTAGCGGCCACTCCGCTTAGCGAAATCTCGGTCATGCCGTTCAGCGAGATGACGGCGGTGGTATCGCCATCGATGATGATATCCGCAAAGTCCAATCCTTCGATGCGCAGAGTATCGGTGCCGATCAGAAAATCTGTGATCTCGTCGCGTCCTTCGTTCGTCAAGCCGTCAAACAGAAAGACATCGGCACCGCTGCCGCCGCTGATCCTATCGTTGCCTTTCATTCCCTCCAGCAGATCATTGCCGCCCTGACCGGATAACTCGTCCTGCCCGCCGCCGCCTTGAAGGTAGTCATCATCTTGGCCTCCCCAGAGTATATCCCTGCCGCCGCTGCCGATCAGCCTGTCAGACCCGCTGCCGCCTCGCATCGTGTCGTGGCCTGCGCCGCCAATCAGCCGGTCGTCCTGCCCCTGCCCAAACAGGATGTCGTCACCATCTTCGCCTTCGATCCTGTCCCGGCCGCTATTGCCGTTCACAGTGTCGTCGCCGTCGCCGCCAAAGATGAAATCGCGCCCGTTTCCACCGCTCAAGAGATCATTTCCGCCAAAGCCATAGAGCGTGTCTTTGCCCAGTTCACCGCTGAGCGTATCTGCCCCGTTGCCACCGGCGATGACATCAATGCCGTCTGATCCCGCCACGGTGAGGGCAATCGAGGGTAGCTGCGAGTCGTCAGGTGCAACGTGGTCGAAAAGCACATTGCGGGCGATACCGGGAAACGAGCCGAAATCGGACGAGGCAAGGAACGTTGCGATCGCCGGGGCGATGTCGATCCCGACAATATGCCCCAGGGTGGTGATATAGGTGTTGCTGTTCTGCCCTTCCAGCGATCCGGTGATGCCAAGACGGTAATCTACGGTGATTCCGGCAAAGAAATCGCGCACGTTCACCAGTAGATCCCACAGATCGGCGGCGTCGCGCCCGGCGGGCAGATCCAGCCGGACGGCGAGATCATCCACTCCGAACGGAATATCCAGATCCTGCACCGGGCTGACATCCCAGTCGCCAAAGCCAAGCGAGGTGGGTTGAACCTCGATTTCCTTCTCGTCACCGTTGTCGAAAACGTCATCGGCGTCATAGACAAACTGGATATGACCATAGGATGTGAAAAAGACTTCGTTCGCGACCAGATAGAGTGAAGGCATCAAAGAAACCCTTTCGCTTTCAGAGGGAGCGGCGTTGGTACATTCGCACCGGTAGAGCCTAGTCGCGCCGCATAGGGCCTGTCAAAATCTGCGACGGTCACAAAATAGGGCGGAGCCCCTGAAACTCCTCGCCAAAGGGGCCATCGACCGATTGCCGCCAGTCACCAGGACCGGGTTTGTCAAAGCCTATTTTGCCACCGCCAACCGTGACGTAATCGTGCGCGATACCAAAGAATAAGCCCGGCTATTGCTAGCCCTGCAAATCAAGGCTCCAGAGCATGTGCAGGTGCGTATGGTGAGGCGTCTTGTCGTTGGAAAACCGCACGTCGCGATGCGGACGAAACAGCTTTGGGGTCAGGGTCAGTCCCATATCGCGTCCGATATCATGGGCAATTTGATCGACAAGCAACGTGGCCGGGGTTTTTAGTTCGGAGTCATACCGGTTCTTGTGCGCGGTGAACCACGCGCGGTTGTTGTTTGCAGCAAGTTCGCCGAGAAAGGCACGGGCGTCCGGAATGAGGCGGGCAAAAGAATCCATGATGTGATCCTAGCGGGTTGTTCGCACCGATCCACCGGCATCGGCCGCTGTGCCGTCACTGCAGGCCCCGCCGCGACAATCTTTCTGGATCGTGCCGCAATATGTTCTTGTAATGTTCTTCTTTTTCTGTTGGAGACTCGGTCCGAGGTCACTATGTGTTAACCGTGAATCGAGGGCATGATGGCTGAACTGAAGAATATTGAAGTACGCGGCGCGCGCGAACATAACCTCAAGAGCATCGACGTGGACATTCCGCGTGATCAGTTTGTGGTGATTACCGGCCTGTCAGGCTCGGGGAAATCCAGCCTCGCCTTTGATACGATCTATGCCGAAGGTCAGCGCCGCTATGTCGAAAGCCTGTCGGCTTATGCCCGTCAGTTTCTGGATATGATGGAAAAACCGGATGTTGATCATATCAGCGGTCTGTCCCCAGCTATCTCCATCGAGCAAAAGACCACCTCCAAGAACCCACGCTCGACCGTTGGGACAGTGACCGAGATATACGATTATATGCGGTTGCTCTTTGCTCGTGCCGGTACGCCCTATTCGCCGGCAACCGGCCAGCCGATCGAGGCACAGCAGGTGCAGGATATGGTCGACCGCATCATGGCGATGGAAGAAGGCTCTCGTGGTTATCTGCTCGCGCCGATCGTGCGCGACCGCAAGGGGGAGTACCGCAAGGAGTTCATCGAACTGCGCAAGCAGGGTTTCCAGCGGGTCAAGGTCGACGGCGAATTCTATGAATTGGATGAGCCGCCGACGCTGGACAAGAAGTACCGCCACGATATCGACGTTGTGGTAGACCGGTTGGTTGTGCGCGAGGGGCTTGAAACCCGCCTTGCCGACAGCCTGCGCACAGCACTTGATCTGGCCGATGGCATTGCCATTCTGGAAACCGCACCGCGTGATGGCGAAGGGGAACGCATCACCTTCAGCGAGAAATTTGCCTGTCCAGTTAGCGGTTTTACGATTCCTGAAATCGAACCCCGGCTGTTTTCGTTCAACGCGCCTTTTGGGGCCTGTCCGGAATGTGACGGGCTGGGCAAGGAACTGTTTTTCGATGAACGTCTTGTGGTGCCGGATCAAAACCTGAAAATCTATGACGGCGCGCTGGCACCTTGGCGCAAGGGCAAGAGCCCGTATTTCCTGCAAACCATCGAAGCGATTGCCAAACACTACGAATTTGACCGCAATACCAAATGGAAAGACCTGCCAAAGCATGTGCAGCAGGTGTTCCTTTATGGGTCAGGCGACGAAGAAATCCCGTTTCGATATGACGAGGGCGGGCGTGTTTATCAGGTGACGCGGGTGTTTGAGGGTGTGATCCCGAACATGGAGCGGCGCTATCGCGAGACTGACAGCAATTGGATTCGCGAAGAATTCGAGCGCTATCAGAACAACCGCCCGTGCGGGTTCTGCGATGGCTATCGGCTGCGCGAAGAGGCGTTGGCGGTCAAAATTGGCCCTGCCAAGGGCAAACCGGGCGATCTGCTGCATGTGGGGCAGGTGGTGCAGATGAGCATTCGCGAGGCCTATGCCTGGTGCCAGAATGTTCCGGACTACCTGAGCAACCAAAAGAACGAGATTGCCCGCGCGATCCTCAAGGAAATCCGCGAGCGGTTGGGGTTCCTGAACAATGTCGGTCTGGAATACCTCACACTGTCCCGCGCAAGCGGCACGCTTAGTGGCGGAGAAAGCCAGCGTATCCGTCTTGCCAGCCAGATCGGCTCGGGCCTTACCGGGGTGCTCTATGTGTTGGATGAGCCCAGCATTGGGCTGCATCAACGTGACAATGACAGGCTGCTTGATACGCTCAAGAACCTGCGCGATCAGGGCAACACCGTGATCGTCGTCGAGCATGACGAGGAGGCGATCCGCGAGGCGGATTATGTCTTTGATATCGGTCCGGGCGCAGGAATACACGGTGGGCAGGTCGTCGCCAAAGGCCTGCCGGCCGAGATTGCCGCAGACCCGGCTAGCATCACCGGACAATACCTGTCCGGCACCCGGTCTATCCCGATCCCCGCCAAACGGCGCAAGGGCAAGAGCAAATCGATTAAGGTGGTCAAGGCGACGGGCAACAACCTGAAATCCGTGACTGCTGATTTTCCGCTGGGCAAATTCGTTTGTGTGACCGGTGTGTCGGGCGGAGGAAAATCCACGCTGACCATCGAGACCCTGTTCAAAACCGCGTCAATGCGGCTGAATGGTGCGCGCCAGACACCTGCGCCCTGTGAAACCATCAAGGGGTTGGAGCATCTGGACAAGGTGATCGACATCGACCAGCGCCCCATCGGGCGTACGCCGCGATCCAACCCGGCGACCTACACGGGCGCCTTTACCCCAATACGTGACTGGTTTGCCGGGCTGCCCGAGGCCAAGGCGCGCGGCTACAAGCCGGGGCGGTTTTCCTTCAACGTCAAGGGGGGGCGCTGCGAGGCCTGTCAGGGCGATGGGCTGATAAAGATCGAAATGCACTTCCTGCCAGATGTCTATGTCACCTGCGAGACCTGTAATGGGGCGCGGTACAATCGGGAAACGCTCGAAATCCGTTTCAAGGGCAAGAGCATTGCGGATGTGCTCGACATGACGGTCGAGGATGCGCAGGAGTTCTTTAAGGCGGTGCCGTCTATCCGCGAAAAGATGGACGCGCTGATGCGGGTCGGGCTGGGTTATATCAAGGTCGGTCAACAGGCGACCACCCTGTCGGGTGGCGAGGCGCAGCGGGTGAAGCTGTCAAAGGAACTGGCCAAGCGATCGACCGGGCGGACGCTCTATATTCTGGATGAGCCGACCACCGGGCTGCATTTTGAAGACGTGCGCAAGCTGTTGGAAGTGCTGCATGAATTGGTCGAACAGGGCAATTCTGTTGTGGTGATCGAACACAATCTGGATGTGATCAAGACAGCCGACTGGCTTATCGACATTGGCCCCGAAGGCGGCGATGGCGGCGGCGAAATTGTTGCCACCGGCACGCCGGAAAAAGTTGCCGAAGAAGAACGAAGCCACACCGGGCGTTACCTTAAACAGATGCTGTCGGGTGAACGGTTGGCGGCAGAGTAGCTCTGCGCCAGATCAGTTCAGCAACGCAGAAGCAGCCCCGATGAAGTCGAGCACTTCGCGGGTTTGGCGGTCTACCCGAAAGATGTTGTCGCCCACCCGAAAGTAGGTCTGGTTGGGGTCTAGTCCGTAGCGCCCTGGCCCATCGACGATCACATAGTCGCCGGTTACTCGGTCGCCGATCCGATATTGCGGATAGATCTTCTTGGCCTGTCCCGGCGGAACGCAGGCTGGAGGTTTTTTGGCCAAACCCGGAGGACAGTTACCTGCGTGGTTCACCTTGTCTTTCGCGTCGACGGCAAATGCCGAAGCCAGCATGGCCACGCAAAAGCCCAATGCCGGGATCAGGTAAGTCAGTCGCATGGTTCGTTCTCCTTTCTATAGAGATAGGTACGATCATCGGCCATGTCGCGTCCGGGCAATCTGCTCGGCGATGGTCTGCCGAATTCAGAGAACGTGACAGGCGGGAAGCCGCGTGGCAGATTGCTGCGAAAGGGGAGGATTACACATGCGTAAATTGCAGGTCCAAGGGGTGCATCACATCACCCTGACGGGCGCAGATCGCCAGACCACCATTGATTTCTGGGAGGGCGTTCTGGGAATGCCTTTTGTGTTTGATCAGCCAAATCTTGATAATCCGGACGAAGGACATGTGTACTTTGATCCGGGCGATGGGCGTCTGATCACGGTGTTCACCAACGAAAATCGCAGTGGCACGCCGAACCGTACCCCTACGGAGCCAGGCTGTGTCCATCACCTGGCGTTTTCGGTCAGCCAGGCAACGTTCTGGCAGGCGGTCGAGCGGCTGGACGAACGCGGCATCAAGCATTTTGGTCCAAAGGATCGCGGGTTTATGGATTCGATCTATTTCAAGGATCCGCTTGGGTTGTTGATCGAACTGGCAAGTTACCGGTTCGAGCCACCCTCTGGATGCAGCCATGCGGACGTCATGATCCGGGCGCATCGGCATCGTGTGGAGCGAGGAGATCCCCATATCGATCGTATTCACCTGGCGGATGCCATCGAAGATCTGGTTCTGGCTCGGCAAGACAGTCTGTCATCGGACCGTTCACCGAAGAATCCATACTAGGTGGAATGAGCAAGGCTGAGGGGCGCTGCCCCTCAGACACCCCGGAGTATTTTTACAAAGATGAAGAGGAGGGAACGCGGATCCGTGGTAGCGGAGCCTATCCGCTGGCGCCATTGTGATGAATGGTTCCCAGACCTGTTAGATCATAGCCGGGGAGTTCGGTTGCGCGCGCCGCGCAGGCGGGTGAAGCGAGGAAGTGCATGAGTTTTTGAAGTGGTGGTTCGAACCAGGCACGGCGCCAGACGGCGAGATCGAACCGTTCGACTGCGAGTGGGATGAAGTCGAGGCCATACAGCCCCGCGAGCGCGCCGAGCCCAAAGCCCACTTCGGCTTTGCCGTCATGGAGCGTGATCGCGAGTTCTTCTTCGGTGCGGGCGCGTGTGGGTAGGGGGGCGATATCCTTCAGGGTCAGCTCCGCTGCGGTGAGCCTTGTTTCGAACTCGTGCTGGCTGGCGGCGCTGCTTTGGCGCAATGCGACGCGGCGGCCCGCGAGATCTGCGAAGCCGGCGATGCCGTTGGTTCCCGGTGCCAGCAGCAGGCCGCGCTGCCGCATGGCGATTTCCACGAGGACCACCGGGGCTTCTCCGACTGCCTCGCGCAGTGCCTTGCAATTCCACCCCTCTCCTTCGCGGATATGCAGACCGGCTGCCTGAGCCGAACGCGCAGCGATGCGCAGCAGACCGTCATAAGACCCGTCATAAAAGCTGGCGAGTTCCGAGCGGCTTTCGCGGAGGGCCCAGTCGAGCAGGGGGTCGTGGCTGCCGGCGATAATCGGTGGGAGGGGCGGTTCGGCAACTTGCGGCCCGCTGCGCGAGGCATTCAGCCAGGCCGTGATTTCAGCGCGGGGAAACAGTAGTTTGCCAACGGCCCGCACACAGGGGACCTCGCCATTGCCCGCAAGGTCATAAACTTTGCGTTCGCCAATGCGCAAAAGATCAGCGAGTTCTCGTGTCGTGAGGTAGTCGCTCATCCTCCGTCCAGCCGGACGTCTGGTCCGCTGCCACTTTGGGCGGCTGAAAAGCCACCCCTTTCCAGCCCGTACCAGGCCAGAATTGCAATCAGAGCGATGGCGACAAAGGCGCTCAGCATGGCTTTCATTCGGTCGGTTCTCCGGCTGTGGCTTGGCGCATGTAGGTGATCAGGTCCGCCCGGTCATCCGGGCTGGTGATCCGTTGCATCGGCATCTTGCTTCCCGGAATGTAATGGTCGGGACCAAGATCGAAAAGCGCATTTATGCTGTCGGCGTTCCAGATGATGTCTGAGCCGCTCAGGCGGTTGGAATATGTATAGTCCGGGACGCTTCCGGCCGCCCGGCCAAACAATCCGTGCAGCGTCGGCCCCGCGCGCCGGGCGCTGCCGGGGGTCAGGCTGTGGCAGATGGAGCATTTGCGGGCGAATTGCCGCTCTCCGTTGCTCATCTCGGAGGGGTCTTTCAGATAGCTATGTTCGCTGCCTTCCATCGGCGTATGATTGCCAAGGCTTGCCACGGGCCAGCTGTACATCGCCTCGTCAAGCCCGCCTGCATGAATGTTGGACCCGTCGGGTGAAAAGGCCAGCGCCCAGACCGGGCCGCGCAATGTGGCGCGAAAGTCGTGGGCGATCCGCCAATTTCGCGTGTCGATCACCATGATGTAACCTTCACCATCGCCTACCGCGAGGAAGTTGCCATGTTGCGACATCGCCAAAGCCAGAATTGGCCGCCGATCAAGTGTGAAATCATGCATTTCGGCGCCCGTGGCCAGATCAATGATACGCGTGACACCGTCGACCGCCCCATAGGCAAGCCAGGTGTCGTCTTCGTTGACCACCAATTCGTTTATGCCGAAACCATGATTGACGAGGATCTGCCGCTCCTTGATCCGATCAATGTCCCAAACCCGGATCGTGCCGTCCATCGAAGCCGAATAAAGAGTTGTGCCATCTCTTGTAAACGCAACTTTGTTGACGCCTTGATCGTGTCCCTTGAGCAAAGACGTTGGTTGACCTGTGATGTTGGTTCCATCCGCATTCAACGACCACAACCCGATGAATCCGTCCCAACTGGCCGACGCGACACGCCCTGTTTCGGGCGAAAGTGCCAGATCGACAACCTTGCCCTTGTGATGCCCGATCAACGTACTTTGGTCGTTGACGGTATCCCAGACACGGATCTCAAAATCGTCACCGGCAGACACGAGCGTTTCGTCGTTCCAAAACGCGACGGTATTGACGGCAGCGCGGTGACCTTCGAGCCAGTGTGGCGTTTGTCCCGTCCACACACCTACGGCGTTGTCGAAACTTGCGGTTGCGATCTGGCCTGTCGGGGAGGCCGCAATGCCCATGATTGGCCCGCCATGGCCTTTGAGCGTGAAAAACTCCTGCGCTGCCGCCCACGACGGTAACAGGGCCAACATCAGGACCGCAGCGCGCCGCACGTCTACTCGGCGGGGGCGGTGGTTCCGGCAGCCGCCTCCTTGGCTTTGACCTCCTCTACCCATAATCCGTGATGTTCACGCGCCCATTGTTCGTCGACTTCGCCGGTCCCCATGGCGTCGAACGCACCTTCCATGCCGACGGTGCCGAGATAGATGTGCGCAAAGATCATCGCCATGAATACAAACGCGACAACCGCGTGCCAGAGTTGTGCGAACTGCATTTCTTCCTGCGCGGCGAGCTGCTCGGGCAGGGGCTGCATGCCAACCCAGCCGGGGGCGCCGGTATCGTTGATCAGCGCAAAGGTCTTGGCAAACATCGGCAATTCAAACGGAAAGAGCAGCGACAGACCTGAGGCGCTGATCGACAGGCCCAGAACAACGCATCCCCAGAAGATCATCTTTTGCCCGGCATTGAATTTCCGGGCGGGGGGGTGAACCCCTTTGGAAAACAGCCCGCCGCCCATGGCCAGCCATTTCAGATCATGCTTGTTGGGGATGTTGTGCAGGGTCCAGTTCAGAATCACGAGGATCAACCCGGCCATGAACGCCCAAGCAACATTGTTGTGAACCCATTTGCTGGCCAGCGCGAGTGTGGCGAACATATCTTTGCCAAACATCGGGATCATGACGGTACGGCCAAAAAGCGTGATTAATCCGGTTGCCCCGAGAATCAGGAAACTGCCAGCGAACAGCCAGTGACCAAATCGCTCAAAGCCGCTGAACCGGGTGAGCGTGCGCCCGGACTTTTCACCTTCGATACGAATTCGGCCTCGGAGCAAAAGGAAGAGGGCCAACAGGACCAGCGTACCGCCCAGCAGATATGCCCCGTAGGTCGCCAGCGGACCTTGTCGGAACTGCAGCCACCACATGCCGCCGTCCTGCATGATCACATCGGCGGCGGGGCTGCGCGAACTGACGGTGATATCGGCGCTGCCATACCGCATGGCGCGCCACAGTTCGGGATCAGAGGCACCGCCAAGCGTACCCAGTTGCGAGGCGATCGCGCTGGCGCTGTCTGGATCGCCGGTGGCATCGCGGCGAAAGCTGTCATCAATCTTTTCGCCGCGTTGGCGTGCCAGAATATCGTCAAGCGTCTGCGCGCCGCCGGTGGCCGCACGTGTATCGGTGCCTCCGGTAGAGTCCGCGCCCGGATCGACCGTCAGGGGCTCGGTCAATTGCTGAATCGACGCATCCTGCGCGGCGAGTGATAGCGGCAAAAGCAGGCCGACAAGCAGCGTCAGTAGGCGAAAGCGCATGTTGCGTGTCCTATTGTCAGTTCAAAACCCATCAAAAGGGCGCGGGCGACCCGGTAACGGGCCGCCCAAATCAGTGAAAGACCTAGCCGCCCTTTTGATCGTAAGCGGTGCCCCAACCCCAGGCGCCCGAACCAAAGCCGCGGGCAACCACGCGTTCGCGATAGATTGCGGATACCACGTCACCATCACCGGCCAGCAGCGCCTTGGTCGAACACATTTCGGCACAGATCGGCAGTTTGCCTTCCGCGATCCGATTGCGACCATATTTGGCGAACTCGGCTGTGGAATGGTTTTCCTCGGGGCCACCGGCGCAGAAGGTGCATTTGTCCATCTTGCCGCGCGATCCGAAATTGCCTGCCTGTGGATATTGCGGCGCACCGAACGGACACGCGTAGAAACAGTATCCGCACCCGATGCACAGATCCTTGGAATGCAGCACCACGCCTTCTTCGGTTTGGTAGAAACAGTCGACCGGACAGACCGCCATGCAGGGCGCGTCGGAACAGTGCATGCAGGCGACCGAGATCGACCTTTCGCCGGGTTTACCATCATTGATGGTTACAACCCGCCGCCGGTTGATGCCCCAAGGCACCTCATGTTCGTTCTTACAGGCGGTGACGCAGGCGTTGCATTCGATGCAGCGTTCGGCGTCGCAGAGAAACTTTGCTCTT
Source organism: Sedimentitalea sp. (assembly GCF_039973035.1). Classification (NCBI taxonomy): domain Bacteria; kingdom Pseudomonadati; phylum Pseudomonadota; class Alphaproteobacteria; order Rhodobacterales; family Paracoccaceae; genus Sedimentitalea; species Sedimentitalea sp. Next base: position 15,534 of record NZ_JBDWLR010000062.1, on the reverse strand, counting down.
GCCATGTCTCTTACTCCTTATGCTGCTGAGATCTTGCAGAGAGTGGCCTTGGTCTCCTGCATTTGTGTGACGGAATCATATCCATAGGTCTGGGCGGTGTTGGTGCTTTCACCCAAAACGTAGGGGTCGGCCCCGCTCGGATACTTGTCCCGCAGGTCCTTGCCTTCGAAGTGGCCGCCAAAGTGGAAGGGCATAAAGGCCACACCCGCTCCGACCCGTTCGGTCACCATGGCCATCACCCTGACCTTTGACCCCTCGGCACCTTCGACCCAGACCTGCGCACCGTCGCGGACGCCCAGATTATTGGCGTCTCTCGGGTTGATCTCGACGAACATGTCCTGCTGTAGCTCGGCCAGCCAGGGGTTGGACCGGGTTTCATCGCCGCCGCCTTCGTATTCAACCAGCCGACCGGATGTCAGGATCATCGGGTATTCCTGAGAGAAGTCGTTTCTCTGGATCGACGCATACATGGTTGGCAGTCGATAGAACTTGCGGTCCTCGTAGGTCGGATAATCAGCCACCAGATCGCGCCGCGGTGTATACAGCGGCTCGCGGTGGACCGGTACTGGATCAGGGAAGGTCCAGACGACTGTCCGTGCTTTGGCATTGCCAAAGGGCGCACAGCCATGAGCGATCGCAACCCGTTGGATCCCGCCGGACAGGTCGGTCTTCCAGTTCACGCTGCTGACACGATCATCGTAATCGGACGGGAAAGGAGACATCCCGGCCTCGCCGACTTCCTTGAAACCTTCCAGTGAGGCGGCCCGCCCAATGGCGCGCCGTTCTTCGTCCGTCAGATCGGTGTGCCAGCCGAGATCCCTGAGCATCTGGTAGGTAAACTCTGGATACCCATCCTGAATCTCGGACCCAACGGAATAGACCCCGTCGGCAAGCAGGTTGTCGCCATCCCGCTCTACGCCGAACCGGGCGCGGAAGGTAAGACCACCCTCGGCCACCGGTTTGGACATGTCATAAAGGTTGGGTGTACCCGGGTGGTTCATCTCGGGCGTGCCCCAGCAGGGCCACGGCATGCCGTAGTAATCACCATCTGCAGGTCCGCCAATCGCCTGCAGCGTCGTCCGGTCGAACGTATGCTGGTTGGCCATGTGCAGCTTGATCCGCTCGGGTGACTGACCGGTATAGCCGACAGTCCACATACCCTTGTTGAACTCGCGGGTGATGCTCTCGACGACAGGGGTTTCGCTGTCTTCCATCTCGATATTGCGGAACAGCCGGTCGGCCCAGCCGAACTTGTTGGCGAACTTGGCCATGATGACCTCGTCCGGCAAGCTTTCGAACAGTGGCTCGACCACCCGGTCGCGCCATTGCAGGGACCGGTTTGAGGCGGTGACAGAGCCACGGGTCTCGAACTGGGTGCAGGCTGGCAACAGGTAGACTCCGTCGGTGCGGTCATGCAGCACGGCCGAGACGGTGGGATAGGGATCAACCACGACCAGCATGTCGAGCTTTTCCATCGCCGTCTTCATTTCCTTGCCGCGCGTCTGGCTGTTGGGGGCGTGTCCCCACAGAACCATGGCGCGCACCTTGTCGGGGTTGTCCATATTGTCCGGGTCTTCGAGCACACCGTCGATCCAGCGACTGACCGGAATACCCGTCAGGTTCTGAAGCGAGGTTTCTTTGCCCTCGCTGTCAGCAATGCTGGCAAACTGTGCAGAGAGCCATTCTGGGTCTTCTTCCCAGACACGGGCCCAATGACCCCATGCCCCCGCCGACAGGCCGTAATAGCCCGGCAATGTGTGCGAGAGAACGCCAAGATCGGTCGCGCCCTGCACGTTGTCGTGGCCACGGAAGATGTTGGTCCCACCACCGGAGGTGCCCATGTTTCCAAGTGCCAGTTGCAGCACACAATAGGCGCGGGTGTTGTTGTTGCCGTTTGTGTGCTGGGTGCCGCCCATGCACCAGATGACCGTGCCGGGCCGGTTGTTGGCCAGCGTCCGTGCGACGCGGCGCAACTGGCTGCCTGGCGCGCCGGTGACACGCTCGACTTCTTCAGGGTTCCAGTTGGCGACTTCTTCGCGGATTTGATCCATGCCCCAGACACGGGTGCGGATGAACTCCTTGTCCTCCCAACCGTTCTCAAAGATGTGCCAGAGAATGCCCCACACCAGCGCCACGTCGGTGCCGGGCCGGAAGCGGACGTATTCATCCGCGTGCGATGCCGTGCGGGTAAAGCGCGGATCGCAGACGATCAGGGGGGCGTTGTTCTGCTCTTTGGCCTTGAGCAGATGGACCAGCGAGACAGGATGCGCCTCGGCAGGGTTGCTGCCGATCAGGAACATCGCCTGGCTGTTGTGAATGTCATTGTAGCTGTTGGTCATGGCGCCGTAGCCCCATGTATTCGCCACACCCGAAACGGTGGTCGAATGGCAGATACGCGCCTGATGGTCGACGTTGTTGGTGCCCCAATAGGCGGCGAACTTGCGGAACAGATAGGCCTGTTCGTTGTTGTATTTGGCAGAACCGAGCCAATAAACGCTGTCGGGCCCACTTTCCTCGCGGATTTGCATCATGCCGTCGCCGATTTCGTCGATGGCCTGTTCCCAGCTGATGCGCTTCCACTCACCGCCTTCTTTCTTCATCGGGTACTTCAGGCGGCGCTCGCCGTGGGCGTGTTCGCGAACCGCGGCGCCCTTGGCGCAATGTCCGCCCAGATTGAATGGGCTGTCCCAGCCGGGTTCCTGACCGATCCAGACGCCGTCCTGCACTTCGGCAACCACGGTACAGCCAACCGAGCAATGGGTGCAGACTGATTTGATCGTCTCGACCGCAGCCCCGGCGGCCGTCTGGGCGTTGGCGGCGGTGACGGTGCCTCCTGTGGCGCTGATTGCGGCGAGGCCGCCAATGGCAAGGCCCGATCCGCGCAGGAATGCGCGGCGATCCACCGATTTTTCTGTCACGTCAGACAGGATACTTGCCCGCTGGGGGCGTCGTGCAACCCCGTTGGTCTTTTTCCTAAGCATGTTCATTTCCTTCCGTGCTGGCCAAAGCGGTGGCTGGCTGGGTGTCTCTGATCCGGCGTCAGGGCGTCACGCCACCGTCTGCCTTGGGGGATGTCGTCCGATTTAGATTACCGGGCGCAATCGTGGTATGTGGTCGACCTCAGAAACGGGCCGAGTCGAGATAGGCGCGGGTATGCGCCGTGTCCTGAATGCGGGTCTCGTCGACCGGAAGGTCGGCGGCCTCGGCCTCGGACCCGCCGAGAGCGGCGGCAGCAACGGCAGCGGGGGCTGCAGTTCCGGCGAGTTTCAGGAAATTGCGGCGACTGGTGCCGTCTTCCTTGGGTTTGCGCATCGGAGTGTCTCCTTGTCCGTTATGCGGTTTGCCCCGGTGCAGGGGCGGTAAAAGGCGGGTCTAACCCGCAGTCATTCTGAAGCCATCGCGCTCGATCTCCATGAACACACGACCGGCGGTACCGACCGAAGCATAGAGAACCGAGTGTTCGGCAGCCTCAAGGTCTGTATAGAAGTGCCCGGCCCAGGGGCCAATATGGCGCGTCCAGAACGTTTTTTGGTCGTTCAGCGGGGCAGGAGCACCGAAACGCCCGACGATCATTCCTGCCATCATTTCCATGAGGCTGGCGATGTTGTCCTGAGGTTCATAGACGTTCGGCGCGCGGGTAATGCCCCGCGCGGCCATGTCAGCGCGAAGCTGCGCCAGAGGTTTCTCGTTGAGAAAGCCCGTGAGGTAATAGCTCGCATAGGGCAGCAACTCGCCTCGGCCAAGCCCGATGAAAAGTGCGTTGAACTCGCGTTCGGCGGTCGCCGGTTTGGTGACTCTGGCAACGCGGGCCATGCCTCCGATGGCTTGTCCCAGATCGGTGCTGTCGCCGGTGAGGCCCGCCATTTGATCGAGCACGATTTGATCAGGGGGACCGGCAAGCAGCAGTCCGAGAAAATTGTAGAAATCCGCACGCAACCGATCTTCGGCAGGAACTTTGGTTGCGGTTTCGGCAGCATTGTTCATTCAGGTTCTCTCACTCGCGGTCTCTTGGGGAAAGTCGAACCGCATGCGGTGTGGGGTCGGTTGGGTGACAGGCTCATCGGGGTCCCCGATGGGGACCGCCTCTTTGCCTGTGTCGGCTGCGGGCGCAGCCTCCTCCGCGAGAGCGGCGACATTGATCTCTTCTTCGGGCTCGTCCATTGGCGCGGGAGTCTCGCTTTCGGTCTCGGCAGCCATGGCCTCGATGTGGCTCAGCATGCCTTTGCCGACCTGGTACGCCGTTTGCAGATTCTCGACGACGGTTGCGCTGTCAGTATAATCCTCGCCGTAATCAACCAGCCCGTCCACATTCGCCAACACAGGATTGAGTCGCCAGAACCGCCGCAGCGCCCGGCGCCGGAGGCGGTCTGGCACGAGTTGGTCCATGAACGCGCTGATATTGTCATCAGCGCAGAGTGTATCAGGGTCAGGGAGGTTCAATTCTTGCAAGACCTCGGCATCCTCACGCGCTTCCAATGCGGCGCGTTTCGCTTCGATTTCGGCCTCCGCCTCGGCGCCAGCCTCGGCTTCGACTGCCGCCCGGCGGCGCGACCAGAAATCGTGCTCGCGGGTCATACCAGCCCCCGGTTTGGCGCACGGTAGACGTCTGAGGTCTGGCGGATACGTGCGTCGCCCTTGCCGTCTTGCTTCAGATCAACCCGCTCGTGGTCGCGGCGGCGTTTCACAAAGGCTTCGTGTTCATGATGGGTCAGCGCAAAATCCCGCACCCAGGCGACCAGCCCCTCGGGCATGGGCACTTTTTCGACGATATCTTCGCCATTGTCGGCATAGTCCTGACCTTCGTATGGCGAGGCCGTCAGCAGCAACATGTTAAGCGGATCGTCGGTGCCCTCGTCACGCATCACCACGTATACCGATGGGCAACTGTCAGAAAGGTTTGCCAAGTAGGATTCGCTGTCAGTGGCCCAGAGCGTCAATGTCAGAGTAGCCGCATGATATTCGACAGCCTTTCCCTCGCGGCGCAATTCGAGCCAATGCGCGGGCGCAGCGCCGGGCAGAACGGCAACAGCCGACCAGTTCCACTTGGCCCAGCGGGTTACACCAGGCGTCTTGCGAACGACGACCCCAAGGGGCATTTCAACCTTTTGTCCGGCAGTTCTTGACACATTTCCTCCCGCGCGCGTTCACCGAGTATGGGATAAAATTGGCTCTTCGCCAAGTTTTTTGGGTGGGGTCCGGAGGTTTCCTGCGACCAAAGTCGTAGCTGTTCCGCCCGGCAGCCATACAGGTGAACTTATACCGGTGTATTTTAGTGGCTGTTCTTTGGCAGGATGCGGGTTGTCTGGATGTAATCGCTTTACCTCGACTGCATGCTCGGCCTAGGTTTCGGCTGCGCAGCGACGCGGAGCCGGGGAGGGTATTCATGGCCAAGTCATTGATCCTGTGTGACTGCATGGGCACGCAAACCGTCGATCCGGAGGCGATTGCGGGTGTTTGTGACGTGGCCTGTTCCCGGGTTCATACGGCGCTTTGCACAACACAGATCATGTCAGCGGCCAAGCTGATGGAAGAGGGCGACACGATCATCGCCTGCCAACAGGAACGTGTCCGGTTCGAGGAATTCGCTGAGGAAATCGGGGTTGAGTCGCCGGGGTTCGTCGATCTGCGTGACCGGGCAGGCTGGTCAGAGCAGGGTGCCGATGCCGCGCCGAAAATGGCAGCGCTCGTGGCCGAAGCACTGTTGCCAGCGACAGCGGTGCGCAGTCTTGATGTCGTGTCTGAAGGGATTTGCTTCATCATGGGGCCGGGTGACGTTGCGCTGCCTCTGGCGGAACAACTGGCCGATGCGCTGACGGTCACGGTGCTGATTACCGATGAAGCCGAGCCGCCAGTGAGCCGCTCGTTTGACGCGGTGCGCGGCAGGCTAAGGCGTGTGAGCGGAGCGCTCGGAGGGTTTGAGATCCTGATCGATGCGCTGCAACAAATCGCGCCGGGCGGACGAGGAGCGTTCGGATGGAGCGCGCCGCAGGATGGCGCACGGTCAACCTGCGATCTGGTGATCGATGTGACCGGGGATGCGTCAATGGCCCCTGCTCCGGAAAAACGCGAAGGGTATCTGCGTGCGGACCCCCGCGATCAACTGGCGGTGCAAAGCGTCGCATTCGAAGCGGTGCAATTGATCGGAACCTTTGAAAAGCCGCTGTATGTCCGGCTGGATGAGACCCTTTGTGCGCATTCCCGCGCCGGGCAGGTTGGATGCTCGAACTGTCTGGATATCTGTCCGACCGGTGCGATCACACCGGATGGCGATCAGGTGGCCATCGACCCTATGATCTGCGCGGGCTGTGGCGCTTGCGCTGCATTATGTCCATCGACGGCGATCACCTACGAGGATCCGCCGGTGGGGCATGTTCTGTCGCGGGTCCGCACACTGGCCGAGAGTTTTCAGGCGGCGGGTGGTACAGCGCCGCGCCTTTTGATGCATGATGCGCATGGCGCCGAAATGATCCGGTTGGCGGCACGGTTTGGTCGGGGTTTGCCTGCTGATGTAATCCCGCTGGAACTAGTTGTTGTATCCGGTTTTGGCCATGCGGAGATGCTGGGGGCATTGGCGCATGGTTTTGCCAAAGTCGATGTGCTGATCGGCGCCGCGACGGAACGGGACGCTCTGTTGCGAGAGCAAGCGCTGGCAGAGGCCATGGCCGGGCCGGGACGTGTGACATTGCTTGATGAGGCAGACCCTGACCTGATGAGTGATGCACTTTACATGGCCGAAACGAAACCGGTCACATCTTCGCCAGTCTTGCCACTTGGCAATCGCCGCCAGATCGCCCGGCTGTCGGCGCAGGCGTTAAATCCGGACATAGATGCGCCGTTGCCTTTGCCGGATGGGGCGCCCTATGGCGCGGTTCTTGTCGATACGGATGCCTGCACCTTGTGCCTGTCTTGCGTGTCGCTTTGCCCGTCGGGTGCGTTGATCGACAATCCGGATATGCCGCAACTGCGGTTTCAGGAAGATGCCTGCCTGCAATGCGGGATTTGCCGTACGATCTGTCCGGAGAACGCGATCACATTGACGCCGCAGATGGATACCAGCGAGGCGGCGCTGTCACAGCGGGTGCTGAACGAAGAAGAACCCTTTGCCTGCATCGAATGCGGCGCGCTTTATGGTGTGAAATCCACTGTCGAGCGGATCATGGAAAAGCTTGCAGACAGTCATCCGATGTTCGCAAGCTCAGAGCAGGCGCGCATCATACAAATGTGCGATGACTGCCGGGTGAACGCGCAATTTCAAAGCAAGGATAATCCGTTTGCAGGGGCCGAAAAGCCACGGGTGCGGACAACCGACGACTATCTGTCAAAACGACGGGATCACTGAAGCGCCAGCGGCGCGCCGAGGTCTGCGGCGCGCGTCCTCGCGACATGGGCAATAATGGCATCGATATCGTCTATCGTCATTTCTACCGGCACGATAGGCGGCGGGCGCTCCGGATCGAACGGCGGGGTGACGTCGATGATCTGGGTAAAGGCACCATGAGGATTGCGTATGAAAAACTGCTCGAAACGTTCGATCCAGTCAGGCAGGCTGCGCAGCACGGCAAAGGAAGGTGTGGAGCCAAGACCGTTCATCCGGTTTTCGGGACCAACCACGTGACAGCGACCGCAATGCAGGCGCGACAGTTCTGCGCCGCGTGTGGTATAGCCATCGACAACCGGGGCCTTGGCCGCTTCCGTTACCGCAAATTGCGCCGAAAATGGATGAGCCCCGTCACGTTGAAAACTCTCGATTGTGGTCTTGCCGGTGTCGGAAAGCAGCCAGTCAAGAAATCGTTGCTGTCGCGGATCGTCCGCAATGCGCAGATGATAGGTAACGCCATCGCCCTGAAACACCGGCACGCCGGGCGGGGTGGGGGCAAGCAGCATTGGCCCGGATGCATCCGGGGTGACGCGAATGGACGTCTTGAGCGAAAAGCGCGGGAGGATGTGTTTCAGCAAACCGCTGTCGACCACGGTGATCGGAACCGCAAGGCCAAGGCTGTCCTGAGCGGCGACCGGACTGGAACTCAGCAGCAGAGTGAGGCAAAGAAGCAGCGCACGCATCTTGCAGATCCTACGGGGCCAGGGTGTGTTGCGTCAATTGCCGGTAGCGGATGGAGAGAAAGACCATGAGCGACGATTTCAACATGTCGATGCGTAAATTTCTGAAACAGGTCGGTGTGACCAGCCAGCAGGCGATCGAAGACGGCTTGCGTGAGGCGGGCGATACCAAGGGCAAGAGCTATGAGGCCAAAGTGGTTCTGACCGTCGACGGTCTGGATGTGGAGCATGTGGTGACGGGCACCATCAAAGGGGCCGAATAACAGATGGCAACGCGCGAGTCGGTTCTGGCCGAACTGAAACAGATCACCGACCCGGCAAGCGGGCAAGACATTGTGTCCGCCGGGATCGTGAGGGCGCTGAACGTCGAGGACGGCGCGGTGCGGTTCGTGCTGGAAATCGACCCGGCGCATGCCAAGGCGATGGAGCCGGTCCGCGCCGAAGCAGAAGCGCGGGTCAAGGCGCTGGACGGCGTGGGCAACGTGTCGGCAATGATGACCGCGCACAGCCAAAAGGCGCCACCCGATCTGAAACCGGCTAAGGCAGCGGAACCGCAGGGTCCGCAAAAAGTGCCGGGGGTGGACCGGATCATCGCGATTGCCTCGGGCAAGGGTGGCGTTGGCAAGTCGACCGTGGCGGCCAACCTGGCCTGCGCACTCGCCGTCGAAGGTCGGCGAGTCGGCCTGCTGGATGCGGATGTCTACGGTCCCAGCCAACCCCGCATGTTGGGCGTTTCAGGACGGCCGGCAAGCCCGGATGGCAAGACGATACTGCCCCTGCGCAATCACGGCGTTACGATGATGTCGCTGGGTCTGATGACCAACGACGATCAGGCGGTGGTGTGGCGTGGCCCGATGTTGATGGGTGCATTGCAGCAGATGATGATGCAGGTGCAATGGGGCGCCTTGGATGTGCTGATCGTAGATCTGCCGCCGGGTACGGGAGATGTGCAGCTGACGCTGAGCCAGAAATTCGCCGTTGATGGCGCGATCATTGTCAGCACACCGCAGGATGTGGCGCTGCTGGATGCGCGCAAGGGCATCGACATGTTCAACCAGTTGAAAACGCCGATCCTTGGCATGATCGAAAACATGAGCACGCATATCTGCTCAAAATGCGGTCATGAAGAGCATGTGTTTGGGCATGGCGGAGTTGTCGCCGAGGCCGAAAAGCTGGGTGTGCCGTTGTTGTCCGAGATCCCGCTGCATCTGGATATTCGGCTCGCAGCGGATGGTGGCGCGCCGATTGTCGTCAGTAAACCTGACAGCCCGCAGGCCGAGGCGTTTCGCCATGTGGCCCGCAACCTGATCGCCAAGGGGCTTGCATGACCCGGTCACCACGCTTTCCACCCTTGATGGCTGGCGTGGCGGTCGTTGGCGCGGATGATCCGTTTGAAACGGCCCGTGCCATGGCGATGCGGGGCTGCGAAGGTGGCACGGTTGTGCACAACGTACAGGCCGACCGTTTGCGGGCGGCGATTGTCTTTGCGCCCGAGGTGACGACAGAGGACGCAATGGCGATGCTGCCTTTGTGTGGTGTCGGGTTTCAGAACGCATTCGGAGCGCTTGCCCCTCCGGAAGTGGCTGTCCATCTGGAATGGGACGGCGGTATTCGGTTCAACGGCGCTTATTGTGGCGGTTTGCGCGTTGCCGCAGCGGGGGCGGTGGACCAGATACCTGACTGGATGATCGTCGGGTTGGAGGTGCCGATCCTTCAAACCGGAGACGATCCCGGGGAAAACCCGGATGTGACCGCGCTCTATGACGAAGGCTGTGCCGAAGTCGATCCAACGCACCTTTTGGAAAGCTGGACACGGCACTGTCTGGTCTGGATCAATCGCTGGAGTGACGAGGGCAATGCACCTCTGCATGCCGCGTGGTCGGGGTTGTTGCACGGAACCGGCGAGACGGTGACTCGCGCGGGGCGAAGTGGGACATTCCTCGGCACCGACGAACGGTTCGGGATGTTGATCCGGGACGGTGAAACGACACATCTGGTGCCGATGAGTACCCTGTTGGGAGAGACTGCATGAAGCTGGCACGGGCCATTCATTTTGATGAGAGCGACCAGAACGTGTTTCACAACCCGGCGCGCACCGGTGAGTGGTGCATTTCCGGCGGGTTCGAATTTTCCAACTGGACCGAGGCCGATCTGAGCGGCAAGGCACAGCAGGCCTTTGCCAATGGCTGGCTGGGCCTGGAGACATTTGGCCGGGTCACATTTGTTGCGGTCACGCAGGTCGAACCGGGCGAGGTTGCCGCGCTGACTGAGGCGCTGGCGCAGCACTTTGTCGATCTCTACGGGGCACCTTCGGTCGAAGAGGCGAGCGGCGTTGCGCAAAGCGAAATCGCCCATATGGCCGACTTGTGCGAGGACCATGATGCGAACACGCTGATTACGGTCGCCCGCGAACTATCCGAAGCAGGTGTGCGCGAAGCCTACCGTACGATCAAGGCGCAGGCGGCAGGGATCGATCAGTTCGCCATTCACGGCACTCTTGACGATTAACCCTCGTCGCCGAAGCCGGAAAACCCGCCATACTGGCCGGATTTGTGCAAGAGGCCGGTGCCGGGACGGCGCATTACACGCTGGACCAGGCCAACGATGATGGTGTGATCGCCAGCGTCATGCAGCGCCGTTTGGCGGCAATCGAACCGCGCGATGCACCCTTGCAAAATGGGTACGCCAGAGTCATCCGGTTGCCAGTTGGTCGGCGAAAAATCAGTGCCGATCTGAGAGAAATGACGCGCCAGCTCCATTTGATCTTCTGCAAGAATGTGGATCGAGTAATCCTGTGCAGTCGTAAAGGCGTGATAGCGCTTTGAATGTTTCGCAGCGCACCAAAGCACCATGGCCGGATCCAGCGAAACCGAGGCAAACGAATTCGCCGTCATTGCCAGCGGTCCGTCGTCGGTCGCGGTGGTGACCACCGTCACACCAGTGCCAAAACACCCAAGCGCCATGCGATAGGCGCGGCTGGTGTCAGGGCCGGGAACGATGGTGATGTCGGACATGAACGCGTGCTCCAGTTGATCTGATCCGTTGGGTGCCATGCCTTTCGGGTTTTGTCCATGCCTCGGGCCCGCTTCTCTCATCCCGGCGTTCGGCCTGACTGGCGTCGCGTGGCGCCTTGAACCCGGTTCAGAAGGGCTGGAACAGAGGAAAGAGCTTCCGGACTCGCAACTTGATTCCGGAAGCGTTTTCCAGCTTGCATTGCGTCGCATGATCCGGCACATATCGCCCCCACGGAGAGGTGGCCGAGTGGTCGAAGGCGCACGCCTGGAAAGTGTGTAGGCGGGAGACCGTCTCCAGGGTTCGAATCCCTGTCTCTCCGCCACGCTACACCAAATCAAAGACTTCAGACTTGTATCCTCCGCTTCGACACGATGTGGAGCATTAGTCCTTTGAAGCAGTCCGGCGATCTTCTGTCGTCAGGCCACCGGCTATCACTTTCCTGGCGTCGAAGCGAAAACGCTTAGAAGCGTGCGGATTCCGTTATGAGCCGAATGCCCAGGTCGAGTTAGTGATCTTGCCCGTCAACTTTCGTGATCTATGAAATTATCATTTCAAAACGAATATCAGAAGAAGGTGCAGACGAGATGGGGGTGCTCCTAGGATCGCCTGATACGCCAAACGATACGGGACTTTCTGACAGCACTACTAAGGCAGTTTCAAGCCGATTGATTCTTACGGTAGCTCAGAACAATCGAAGACACTGACCTCCCGCTCTAGAAACAATGGTTTTCTCGGGGCAACCGAGTCTATGAACGCACAGCGCTCCAGCACCTCGGCCGCGAAGTTGCGGATAAGTGGAGAGCCGACTTCGTTGCGCAGATAGTCCAGATCTTTGAGAAGTACAGCGCTAAATCCGCGCTCCAGCCAGTAGTTCAACTGCCATTCCTCTGACTGCAATGGCCAGGCGTGGGCCTGAACCGTGTAGCCCTCGGCGTCTTCGTCTACATGTTCTAGCCCGTACATCGCCACGGGCATCGGGTAAATGAACTGAGCATCCGGCGAAGCAATCTCTTTCAGCCGCTCCTCGGCCATTTCAGGCAGTGTCACACCGTATTTTTCTGCCAGATGATCCCATCTTGCATGCTGCATGTCGCGCGCGGCCTGTACGATGGGAATCTCTGTATCTGCCATGCTTAGCACGCGTGCATCGGCATAGCGGTCGCGCAGAATCGCGTCGGTTTCACGATAAACTGGGTCTGCGAGGGCTTGTATGATCGGTTGCAACGCACCCCAAACCGAAAGCCCCAAGCCGGCGGCGATGACTAGTCCATAGAGGTGTCGTAGGCCGGGGCGCGCGACTTGAAACAGTCCGATCAGCCCCAATCCGGCAAGGAGCAAGAAACCGGCGAAATTTCCGATCCAGAGGTGTTCGGGCTGACGTGGACCAACCAGAATGGCGGTGGCGGCTGTGCCGATCATCAACGCACCCCAGACGACCATCAACAGTGGTTTGTACTGCCGGTCACATATTTGCGTCAGGAGAAACGCTGGAAACACAAGGGCCGCGAGCCCGAGAACCGGGTTCATGCCCAGCACAGCCTGCGGGACGCGTTCAGTAAGGGTGACAAGCCCGCTGAGCGGTTGATCTGAGCCGCGAACGGACATAACAGACTGAATTTGTTGATATTCCAGAAACGTCTTGAAGTCGAGCAAGGTGCCGATGTTTAGGAGCGGCCATAGAACTGCAACAGATAGGAGTCCGCGAAGAATGGCTTTTCCACAGGCGCTCAACCCCTCGTAATAGGCCAGTACCGCAAGATGTCCGAATACCAGTGGCGCGAGTATGAAGACCGCCGAGTGTTTGAAACTGACGGCGAGCACGACCGCGACACCCAAAAGAACATCCCAGCGAAAAGGCGTCTGGGTATCAACGCGCGCCAGCGTCGCAGCGATGGCTGCAACGATAAAGCTCGCCATGGCAACATCGCCCTTGGCGATATGTGATTGGTAAACAGCAAGTGGGTAGACGACCGCGAAAAGGCCCGTCACCAGCGACGAAACCTGCCCAAATCCGAGCCGGCGCGCACAGAAATAGAAGAGAGGGGCGAGAAGCGCCCCGAGGCCAGCCGTGACCAGCCGCGCGGTTACATAGAAAACCGTTGGATCGTCGAAATACTGGGCGCGAAAAGAGCCGACACCATCCCACCAACCGAGAGGTAAGCCGACTGCGAAAAGACCGCCGAATGCGACGCCGTTCACGTAATTTATGAGCGGTGGATAAAAGTGCTGACCCGGCACCAGATCCCCTGTCAGGACCTTTGCGGCGTCCGAAATCCTTTCGTCACCGTGAAAGTAGCCATAGTCGGCTCCTTGGGCACGTAGGACAAAAGCCAGCAGGAATAGCGCCAGGCAGTAAAAAATGGTTAGGAAAAACTTGGTTTGATGGTTTAACAAGAAATGACGTTCCACATTTTAGGACGTTAATTAAATTGGTATTAGTGTTAGTCGCTCAAACTTTTTGCATCAATCCCTTGCCTACAGAGATAGGAACTCGCGGATGATAGAAATTTATACACGCCCCCACCTGCGGTGGGGACGCCGTCTCAAACCAGAATTGCTGCAGATTTGTCGCATTACGTCTGGATGCGCGGAACCAATCTGCGGTCCGGTCAGGTGCAAGTTTTGCTGATTTCGAAGATCAGGACATGGGCGGGCTCGAAGGGTGCGGTACTATGGAGCCTGACGTGCCTCAAGCGTGCCTCTTCAATGCGCATGTCGATGCGGGCAGAGATTTTGACCTTAAACGCCGATTTCGCCGAGTATCTGTCAGCGGCTTCGAAGAATTTTGCCAAATCTCATGATGAAACGCGCGTAATACGTCGTGAGGCCGACGAGACAGTCAGCTTGATACGCGAAACAGTTCTATACTCAAGGCGCGGCTTGGTCGATGCGCTGTGTATCGGTCAATGGGTAGGGAATGTTCAAATGTTCGTTCTCTTCGCACGTCACGTTTCAATGGAGCCAAACCAACCATGACCCCAAGCGCCTTCTCCTTGATCCTTGCGAGCGTGTCTTTGTCTGCGATGGGGCAGACCTTGTTCAAGACCGGAGTGGGGAGGGCACGCTTTGTCGACGGTGCTTCGATCCTGGGAAAGGTCATCGGTTTCCTAACCTCTCCCTGGATCATGGCGGGGCTTGCCGTTTATGCCGTCGGGACCGTTTTGTGGCTGTTTGCCCTGAAACGGATTGATCTTTCACTTGCTTATCCGTTCGTCGCAATGAGCTTTATCATAGTCACCGCATCGGCTGTTCTGATCCTTGGCGAAACTCTGACCTACGCTCGGGTGGCGGGACTGTCTCTGATCGTGGCCGGCCTCGTGGTCATGGCGTTCGGTAGTTAATCTCCGAAGGGTTAAGGCCGGGCCGTGTTAGATGGTTAAGTGTCAGATGTAATTGCATTTGCACCGTCAGACAGTTGGTCAAGGTTTTGCAATCCAAACGCCTACAGGTGATAGCAAGAAAAGGTTGCCTCTCATCGGCTTCGGCATCGATCTTCTGCTTGATCAGGGCCAGTTTTTCCGCTGTGCCCGGATGGCCCACAAGGTTGGCGACCCACGCATTGGCTTGGCTGTCGGATGCGATGCCATGCGGACCGCAGCCGACCTCGAAATCCTCGGCCTTGCTGGGATCGTTCGCCGGACAGCGGGTTACGGTATTGGAGCTACCGTCACCCACCCAAATACGATCATGATGATTGATGGCAATGCCGAACGTATTTTTGAACTTGAAGGTACCGTTCGTGGGTTTTCCCTCCAACCTTGGGCCTAGTATGTACCCTTTGGATGGCTCCCTTTTGGGAATGTGGACGATCTGGCTGTGCCCGATGTCGACTGTCCAGACATCTCCGTTCGAGGCGATGGCGACGCCTTGCATCTGACCCAATTTGCCGTCGAAGTTGAATCCGGTCTCCGGCGAAAGCGGTTCACCGGTCTTGCAGTCCAGCACGGAAATCGTGCTGCCGACCGGGTTGGAGGCCCAAATACTATCATCCTTCTTCACTACCGCGATAATGTATGTCGGTGCGTCCGACCCCGCCCGCTATACGGTCACTGAGGCTCCGCCAATCGGAGCATTTCCAGCTTCGACTCGCCTCAGAATTTGCTCTTCAGCTTAGGCTGGTACGGCCACTTAGGACGCCGCCAGAAACAGCGCAGCGAGGCTCAACATTCGAGGCTCGAGAGGTGGTTCCTTTCAAGCAATGCGTGAGCAAGTCCTACTGCGCGCCCGAGCAGTTTCCGCAAAGAACCGGGCGAGCACTTGATTGATGAGGTTGATGTAATCTCGTCCCCGACACGCATGATGCGATCTTCATCGTCACGCCGATTTCCCCAGGGTTTTGACCTGTCGGCTTTCGTGCATCATCAGTACAGCTCCGAGAAAGAAGCAAAGCGCGCCAAGCCAGAGATGGATATTCGCCAAGTTGATGATCCAATCCGGATCAGTCCCCTTCGGAACAAAGGC
>NZ_JBDWLR010000061.1:0-29836 GCF_039973035.1 Sedimentitalea sp. | reverse complement strand
ACTTGAAAAACATCCTTGGCCAAATCCAGGCCTACGGTCTTAACTGTCATTGGGTGGCTCCTTTCCTAGCAGTCGTTAATAACTGCACTTTGGCACATTCGATGACGGTGGAGCAGGAGCCACCCACATCATCCGGTATGGCAAGACCTCATGAGAGGAGCGTAACCGACATGCCCAGTTATCCTGACGTGGTGCAGTGGGCTGTTCCGCTCTTTGTGGCCGCAATTCTCGCCGAGCTTCTGTGGATTGCCTTCAAACAGCGTGGCGGGCGCTATGAAACCCGCGACGCGCTGACCTCGTTGATCCTTGGCGCGGGCAGCGTGGCCGAAGGCATCATTCTCGGCTTTGTCACCTGGGGCTTTCTCATGGCGCTGTGGGCCGTTACCCCACTTGATCTAGGCCATTCGGTCGGGGTGATACTGCTCTGCTTTGTTCTGGACGATTTACGATACTACTGGGTGCATCGGTTCGGCCATCGCGTCCGCTGGGTCTGGGCCAGTCATGTCAATCATCACTCCAGCCAGCACTATAATCTCACCACCGCCTTGCGCCAGACTTGGACCGGGACTTTCACGCTGATGATGATCGTACGTGCCCCCCTGATTCTGCTCGGCTTTCACCCGGCGTTGGTGCTGTTTGTGGGCGGGCTGAACCTGATCTATCAATTCTGGATTCACACCGAAGTGATCGGCAAAATGCCGCGCTGGTTTGAGGTGGTGATGAACACGCCCAGCCACCACCGCGTGCACCACGGTCGCAACGCTCGTTATCTCGATGCCAACTATGCCGGGGTCTTTGTCATCTGGGACAAGATGTTCGGCACATTCGTGCCAGAACTCGACACCGAGAAACCGGATTACGGATTGGTCCAAAATCTCGGCACCTTCAACCCGGTCCGCGCGGTCTTTCACGAATGGGTCAGCCTGTTTCGCGATGTATCGCAACCCGGCATCACCCTGCGTCAGCGCATGGGGTACGCCTTTGGTCCGCCGGGTTATAGCCATGATGGCAGCCGTGACACCTCGGCCGGTATCAAGGCCAAGCATCTGGCTCGCAATCCACAGGATCAAGGGACGCCGGGGTTTTCAGAGAGCCATCCCCGCGTCTGACTAGGCCACCTCAGTTTTGGCTGTGATCGGCGGCCAACCGGGCAACTTCGGCATGACGCGGGCAAGTCACGAGATGATCGTTCACCATGCCAACCGCCTGCATAAAGGCATAGACGATCGTCGGCCCACAAAACCGGAAACCGGCTTTTTTCAAGTCCTTGGATATCTGCAACGATAAAGGCGTCTGGGCGGGCACTTCAGCCAGGCTTGTCCAGTCGTTCTGCAGCGGCGCTCCTCCGACATAGCTCCAAAGAAAGGTGTCAAAACCCTGTTTTTGTTCTACTTTCTGCCAGGCCCGCGCGTTCCCGATTGTCGCTTCGATCTTGCCTCGATGCCTTATGATACCCGCATCACCTAGCAGGTGTGCAACCTCGTCTTCGCCCCAGCCGGCGATGATGTTGGGATCAAAACCGTGGAACGCGGCGCGGAAATTCTCGCGTTTCTTGAGGATTGTCAGCCAACTTAGCCCGGCCTGAAACCCGTCGAGAACCAGCTTTTCCCACAGCGCGCGGCTATCGTATTCTGGTACGCCCCAATCCGTATCGTGATAATCCTTGTAGATCTGTTCCGGCCCTGCCCATCCACAGCGATCCATTTCAACGCTCCCCTTTTGGCTCCGTAGGATTTGAACCAGTTTGATCTAAAAAGCGAGGTTTAAGGCGATCTTCATTCACAGGCTCCAATGCTGAACAGGCCGTGGATCATCTGCGGCTGAAACCAGTATCCGAGCGATGAGGATTCGATGTCGAACCGCAGCAAGATCAAAGCCGATATTCCCGCAGGCGGACACAGCCCGCTTGATGCCGCTGTCACGGGGCGCGACGAGCAGATATTGGACCTGGTCAAGAACGCCATTCAGTCTGGCCAGACGATGCTGGCATTCCAACCCGTACTGCAGGCACGACCGCCGCAACAGGTCGCTTTTTACGAAGGGCTCATTCGGGTTCTGGATCAAAGCGGCAGGGTCATCCCTGCGCGCACCTTTATGCCAGCAATTGAATCGACCGAACTGGCCCGCGAGATTGATTGTATCACCCTCGTAACCGGGTTGCGGGCGCTCGCCGCCAATCCATCAATCCGCCTGTCACTCAACATGTCGGTCCGCTCGGTCGGGTACAAACGTTGGTTGCGCATTCTTGACCGACATCTGAAACAGGACCCGACAGTTGGCGAACGGCTGGTTCTGGAGATATCAGAACAATCCGCGATGACGATGCCGGATCTCACCGTTGACTTCATGGACAGCTTGCAGGACCGAAGCATTGGTTTTGCGCTTGACGATTTTGGCAGCGGCGCACTTGTGCTTCAGTATCTGAATGACTTCTACTTTGATGCGGTCAAGCTTAACGGGTCATTCATGCACCGCCTTGCAGGCAATCCCGACAACCAGAGCATCGTGCGTGCCCTGATCGCCGTGGCAAAGCAATTCGACATGTTAATCATCGCCGGATCGGTCGAACGCAAGGAAGACGCCGAACTCCTTGTCGCTGCCGGGGTGGATTGCCTTCAGGGCCACCTGTTCGGCTCCCCCACGGTTCGGCCACCATGGATTCCGCAACCCAAGAACCTCCGCGAAGGCGCCTGAGTATCCGTATCGCAGGCGACCAATTGTTGCCTGAGACACACTGTCTGTTGCTGCCCTTGCGTCAATCCTTTATGCCGAAATACGGAAGTGGGGAGTTCAAGTGAAGGTTGCATTAGCGTTCGTAACCGTCATCTTTCCCCTTACCTGCACGTTGGCAAAGGAATTGCGAAAATGACGAACGTAGTAATTGCATCGGCAGCACGGACCGGAGTTGGTAGTTTTGGTGGCTCTTTTGCCAACACACCTGCCCACGATCTGGGTTCTGCGGTACTCGAGGCAGTGGTAGAGCGGGCCGGTATCGACAAGGCCGATGTCTCTGAAACCATCCTCGGTCAGGTCCTGACCGCAGCGCAGGGTCAAAACCCCGCCCGTCAGGCCCACATCAATGCCGGTCTGCCGCAGGAAAGCGCCGCTTGGGGTATCAACCAGGTTTGTGGTTCGGGCCTCCGCGCGGTCGCGCTTGGCGCACAGCACATTCAACTGGGCGATGCCGATATCGTCGCAGCTGGCGGTCAGGAAAACATGTCGATTTCGACCCACGCCGCCAATCTGCGCGCCGGTCACAAGATGGGCGACATGAAGTACATCGACACCATGATCCGCGACGGACTGTGGGATGCGTTCAACGGCTATCACATGGGTCAGACCGCCGAAAACGTTGCCGAAAAATGGCAAATTTCGCGCGAACAACAGGACGAATTTGCCGTCGCAAGCCAAAACAAGGCCGAAGCGGCCCAAAAGGCCGGAAAATTTGCCGACGAAATCACGGCCTTTACGATCAAGACCCGCAAGGGTGACATCGTGATGGACAGCGACGAGTACATCCGCCACGGCGCCAACCTGGAAGCCATGGCCAAGATGCGTCCGGCCTTTACCAAGGACGGATCGGTCACCGCCGCCAACGCCTCGGGCCTGAATGACGGTGCTGCCGCGACGCTGCTGATGTCGGCAGAAAACGCTGAAAAGCGTGGGATTGAGCCGCTCGCGCGGATCGTTTCCTATGCCACCGCCGGTCTGGACCCGTCGATCATGGGCGTTGGCCCGATCTATGCCTCGCGCAAAGCACTGGAAAAAGCTGGCTGGAAGCCCGAAGATCTTGACCTTGTCGAAGCGAACGAAGCCTTTGCCGCGCAAGCCTGCGCCGTGAACAAGGACATGGGCTGGGATCCGGCCATCGTCAACGTCAACGGTGGCGCGATTGCCATTGGCCACCCGATCGGTGCCTCGGGCTGTCGTGTTCTCAACACCCTTCTCTTCGAAATGAAGCGCCGCGATGCCAAGAAAGGTCTCGCGACCTTGTGCATCGGTGGCGGCATGGGCGTCGCCCTCTGCGTCGCACGTGACTAACGCATAGCGGGGTTGCAGCGCGGCATCTAGCCGGGCTGCAACTCGATTTGCTAGCAAGCGCACCATCAAAAAAAGCAAACAAAAACCAGATATTGGAGGAGACAGATATGTCCAGAACCGCCCTCGTCACCGGTGGCAGCCGCGGAATCGGTGCCGCAATTTCCAAAGCGCTGAAAGCCGAAGGTTACAGTGTCGCCGCAACCTATGCCGGCAACGACGAAGCCGCAGCGAGCTTTACCGAAGAAACCGGCATCAAGACCTACAAATGGGACGTTGCCGATTACGAATCCTCAAAGGCCGGTATCGCGCAGGTCGAGGCCGATCTTGGCCCGATCGACGTCGTGGTGGCCAACGCGGGCATTACCCGTGACGCACCGTTCCACAAGATGTCGCCTGAGCAGTGGCAGCAGGTCATCGACACCAACCTCACCGGCGTCTTCAACACCGTTCATCCGGTCTGGCCGGGCATGCGCGAGCGCAAGTTTGGCCGCGTCATCGTGATCAGTTCGGTCAATGGCCAGAAGGGTCAATTTGCTCAGGTCAACTATGCCGCAACCAAAGCCGGTGACATCGGTATCATCCGTTCGTTGGCACAAGAGGGCGCACGCGCTGGCATCACCGCCAACGCCATCTGCCCCGGCTATATCGCCACCGACATGGTCATGGCGGTTCCGGAAAAAGTGCGCGAGAGCATCATCGCCCAGATTCCCGCAGGTCGCCTTGGTGAGCCCGAAGAGATCGCGCGTTGCGTTGTGTTCCTGGCCTCCGATGACGCCGGTTTCGTCAACGGCTCGACCATCTCGGCAAACGGTGCCCAGTTCTTCGGCTGATCCGACAACACTGTCGTGAAAAATTGAACAGGGCCGGTCGCTTATGACCGGCCCTTTTTTTGCTTAGTGCTTGCTGCGTACCGGGATCAACCACTGCCATACGCTCAGGAATGTGCGTGCACGGTCCTCATGTGCTCTTTGAAAAATGCGGCGTGTTGCGGGGTCGGTTGTACTTTCCAACATGGCGAGGCTCTCTTGATTCAGTTTTTCTAACTCTGTGATCAGTATGTTCTGCGCCAATGCTTTCTACAAACGAGGCTTTCCAACCAGTCAGATAAGTATTACTTAACTGAATATGCCGGATCGCCTGCCCCCTCTGACCGCCCTCCGCGCCTTTGACGCCGCGGCGAGACATATGTCCTTTGCCCGCGCAGCCGATGAACTGAACGTCACCCCGGCAGCGCTCTCCTTTCAGATCAAGTCGCTTGAGGATCATCTGGGCCAACCCCTCTTTCGACGCCTTAACCGCGCTGTAGAGCTGACCGAATCCGGGCGCCTTCTTGCGCCCGGTGCCGCCGAAGGCTTTCGGACCCTCAACACGGCATGGCTCCAGACCCGAAGGCTGCAGGACAACCGAACCCTGACCGTTACCGCCGGTCCGGCCTTTACCGCGAAATGGTTGGCTCCACGTTTCTATGATTTCGCCCGCGCGCATCCTGACATCGATTTGCGGTTCTCTGCGGGCCTGCGGATGATGGACTTTGATCGTGACGAAATCGATGTTGCGATTCGCTTTGGGCATGGCCCCGACCCGGGCCTGTTCTCTGAACCTTTGGCTTTTGAATGGCTGACGCCGGTTATGACCCCGGATCTCGCCGAGAAATATCCCAAGCCAGAGGACCTGCGCCGCGCTCCGATCCTGTCTGACGATTCACTGGATTTTCTGAACCCCAAATGTGATTGGGCCGCGTGGTGCAGGGCAGCGGGTGTTAATTTTGTTCCCGGCCATGGTGTGCAGTTTTCTCAGGCTGACCACGCCATAGACGCCGCACTCGCCGGTGCCGGTGTGGTTCTGGGACGACGGGCGCTGGTGGTGAAAGACCTCCACGAAGGTCGCTTGGTGGCGCCCTATGGGCTGGCCATCACGCTTGACGCACACTTTCGCTTTTTGTGTCCAGAGGGCCTACAGGAGCGGCCCCACATCAAGGCCTTTCGTAAATGGATATGGTCAGAGATCGAAAAGACCGCAGAGGTCTCTGAATGGCTGCGCTTTGTCGCGGCCAAGGATATTGCGCCCGCATAGGGGCCACGACAGCGCCTCAACGAAAAAGGGCGCGGCCAAAGTGCCACGCCCAAAACTCTGACCAAACGCGCATTGCATTCGGCTAACGAGATTGAGTATCTAACTCGATAGACGCTCGATCTCTTCTTTTAGTTTCAATTTTTGTTTTTTCAGTTCCGCCAGATGAAGCCCGTCAACACCCGGTGCACGCTGCGCTTCTTCGACTTCGGTACTCAGGTGCTGGTGCTTCTTTTTCAGTTCGATCACGTGCGAGCTCAAGCTCATGGCAGTCCTCCTCTGAACAAGTTGCATATGGAGTTGAGCATATTCTTTTCTGTCTGTCACGCCGCATGATCAACAAAATGTAACAGTTCGCTGAACTCCGCCGTTCCCGCTCGTCTATTAGTCAGTCCGTTGGCCAAGCCAGCGCCTGTCCTTCGCGCAAGACAGCAGCGATTGCGGGAGAATAGCTGTCCGCGTCACGGTCGTGCCGCATCCCTTCGTGCATCAACACAGGGGCATGCAGGCGAAACGGTGCACGCCCATCCTTGCGCGCGCGCAGAATCGCTATGCCGGGCGCCCTGCCCGTGCGACCACTCAGCGGCAGCACTTCGACAGAACCCAACCTGCCCACGCATCCGGCCAGCATGTCGGGCAGCCGATCCATGCGTTGGATCATGTGAAGGTATCCCTTGGGGGCAAGCCGCCGCGCCGCGACGGCCAACCAGTCCCCAAGCGGAGTTTCAGATTCGCTCAGGGCGACGCCACGTCCGGGATCCTGCGCAACACTATGCGCACCGGGACGGTAATACGGCGGATTCGCAATGACATGGTGATACCGTGCGCTGCGTACCGGTTCGGGCAGGACGTTCAGGTCCGCTTGCACGACATTGAATGAGACACCGTTCTCCATGCCGTTTCGCCGCGCGAGATCGGCATAGAGCGGCTGCAATTCCAAGCCCCAGAGGTCGAGCCCCTGCACCCGTGCGGCCAAGCACAAGGCTGCCGCCCCTGCCCCACACCCTAAATCAAGCACTGCCTGACCGGGGCTGGCATTGACGGAGGCCGCCAGCACCACAGGATCAACCCCTGCACGATACCCGTTGCGTGGCTGAAACAGGTGCAGCCGCCCGCCCAGAAACGCATCCCGCGTCAGATCGTCCACCGCCTCGGTGCTCATTGGTCCATCGGGACATCGTTGTCGCGCATGACCCGTGCCGCACGATCATAATCTTCGCTGCGCACCATCATCCTGCGCGGAAAGATTCCGATGCCTCCTTCGAGGATGCTCATATTTACGTCCATCTGAAAGCAGTCTATATCCTCGCCCTGAAGAAGGGCGGACGCAAAGGCCATGACGGTCGGGTCGGTGCTGCGCAAAAGTTCCTTCATGATGCAGGATGTAAGGCCAGGGAACGATGAATGTCGAGCCTTGACGCAGGAGTGTGATGAACATCAACACCGCGACCAAACCACATGAACGTCTGGCGGCAACTCTTGCGGAGGATCTCTCCGCCGTGAACGAGTTGATCCGCGTCCGCATGGCCTCGGAACACGCCCCGCGTATCCCCGAGGTCACCGCCCATCTGGTCGAGGCCGGAGGCAAGCGGTTGCGCCCCATGCTGACCCTGGCTGCGGCGCGCATGTGCGGCTATGACGGCCCCTATCATATCCATCTCGCCGCCACGGTCGAATTCATCCACACCGCAACTCTGCTGCATGATGATGTGGTCGACGAAAGCGGCCAGCGGCGTGGACGGCCCACAGCGAACCTGCTTTGGGATAACAAATCCAGTGTGCTGGTTGGCGATTACCTGTTTTCGCGCAGCTTTCAGTTGATGGTCGAGACCGGTTCGCTGCGGGTACTTGATATCCTCGCCAACGCGGCAGCCACGATTGCCGAGGGCGAAGTGCTGCAGCTGACCGCTGCACAGAACCTTGCAACCAATGAAGAGATTTACCTCAAGGTCGTACGCGGCAAAACTGCGGCGTTGTTCTCAGCGGCTACAGAGGTGGGCGGCGTTATTGCAGGGGCCACAGCAGAACAGATTCAGGCGCTATACGACTATGGTGATGCCTTGGGGATTGCTTTTCAGATCGCAGATGACCTGCTGGATTATCAGGGGGACAGTGCGGCGACTGGCAAGAACGTCGGGGACGATTTCCGCGAGCGCAAGCTGACCCTGCCGGTAATCAAGGCCGTGGCGCGTGCCACGGCAGAAGAGCGCGCCTTTTGGGTGCGCACTATAGAAAAAGGCCAACAGTCAGACGACGATCTCGACACGGCCCTGTCGTTGATGGCCAAGTACAATACGCTGGAAGAAACCCGCACAGATGCGGTGGCATGGGCGGACAAGGCGCGCGCTGCGTTGACGCGACTGCCTGACCATCCGATCCGGCAGATGCTGGATGATCTTTCTGACTATGTGGTGTCGCGGCTGCTTTGAAAAACAGAAACATCGCACCCCAGTGTGACGGCCTGTATCCACCACGACGGATGCGCACGACGCAATGCGGCGCATCCGGCCTTGGCCGCCTCCAGCGTCGCAAACAGGCCGAAACAACTCGCGCCTGATCCGCTCATCCGTGCGAACAGCGCGTTTTGCTCGCGTAGCGCCGCAAGACAGTCCGCGATTGGCGGGCAGAGGTGCAATGCGGGGCCTTCCAGATCATTGCGCTGATCCCGCAGCCATTTGGCACAGTCTGCGACGTTGGAAAACGCAGGAATATCCGGCATCGGGGCGCCATTCTTTGCCTCCAGCGCCCGAAACACATCCGGGGTATGAACGGGCACACCGGGATTGATCAGAATCGCGGGCAGCGACGGGAGAGTCGGAGCGGGGTCAATCCGATCTCCGATGCCGCTCATGCGCAGACTTGTCGACGCCAGACAGATCGGAACATCCGCGCCCAACTCCAGTATCTCGTCGGGAGCCGGTATGCTGACACCGTGACTGATGCAGAGTGCCCGCAGGGTCGCGGCGGCGTCCGCTGATCCACCGCCAATTCCGGCAGCGGTGGGGAGATGTTTGTCGAGCGTTATCGCGGCATTCGTTACCCCGGCCAACCGCGCCGCGCGCAGAACCAGATTGTCCGCGCCAACCGCCAGCCCTGAAGCCTTGGGACCCGAGATGCACAGAGACAAACCATCCGCTTTGTGCGCCGAAACCTTGTCGCCAACATCGGCAAACACCACCAGCGAATCCAGCAGGTGATAGCCATCTTGCCGCTGTCCGGTGACGTGAAGTGTCAGGTTGATCTTGGCCGGGGCGAATGCCTCAGCCTTCGTCATTGACGACCTTCAGCGGGTCAGATCCTTCCTCGACAAGAACCTCGTCCAATCCGATTTCAAGCTTGCGGCGAATGCGCTCCGGATCGGCCTCGCTGTCGGTGTCTTCGGGGTCGATAAAGGAGATCGCGCGCTTCCACTGGAATTCGGCTTCTCTGAAACGCCCGACCGCCCAATAGACATCGCCCAGATGGTCATTCACCACCGCGTCAACCGGCATCAGTTCCACGGCCGTTTCCATAGGTCCGACCGCCTCTTCATAGCGGCCGAGTCGGAACAATACCCAGCCGAGGCTGTCGACAATATACCCGCTGTCCGGTCGCGCGGCGACGGCCTGTTCTATCATTCCAAGCGCTTCGTCCAGGTTGGATTTGCGTTCAACAAGCGAATAGCCAAGATAGTTCAGAACCTGAGGTTGCTCCGGGTTGATCTCCAGCGCGCTTCTGAAATCAGCCTCGGCATTTTCCCAATGTTTCAACCGCTCGTGACTGATACCCCGTGCATAGTAGAGGAACCAACGCGCCGGCGCACCTTCATCAGAATGTTCCAGCGCGCTGTTATAGGCCTTGATCGCTTCGGCATATTGTTCTTGCTGCCGCTGCAAGTCGCCCAATGCGGAATAGACTGGCGCCAGCGTCGGATGATCTGTCGCCAGACGTTCAAGAACCTCGATCGCCGCATCCGGCTTTGCCGCACGCCGTAACGCCTCGGCCCGCCCCATTTCAGCAGCGTGATAGTCTGGGCTGACCACCGGAATCTGTTTGTAGGTGGCCACCGCCAGATCATATTGGCCAAGCACATCCAGCAACTGCGCGCTGAGCAACAGCGAATCGACGTGCTCGGGGCGCAGATAGGCCGCCGCACGTGCATAGACCAACACGTAATCGTCGGACGCTTCGCCGTTCAGGGCCTGCCCGATCGAGAAAAACACCTCGGCCATTCCATCCTGAACCGATGTTACCTGCGTGAACGGCAACTGCTCACCCGCGGCGAGCCTGTCGGCCACATCCTGCAATCCCGGATCCAGTGATGTGCCAAAGGCATTTTCGAGGAAAGCGCTGGC
Organism: Sedimentitalea sp.; assembly: GCF_039973035.1. Lineage (NCBI taxonomy): Bacteria > Pseudomonadati > Pseudomonadota > Alphaproteobacteria > Rhodobacterales > Paracoccaceae > Sedimentitalea > Sedimentitalea sp. Next base: position 19,391 of record NZ_JBDWLR010000061.1, on the reverse strand, counting down.
ATCCTCGTTGCGCTCCAATTGCGACAGGATTTGTGCCCGCGCTATCGCGGCGCCGCGTGATAGGATCGAAAGGCCGGCGCTTTCGTCTGCAAAAATCGCCTCGGCACCTTCGAAATCGCCCACGGATGCCAGCGCCAGCGCCTTGTGATAGAGCGCAAAGCCGCGCAGACCTTTTTCGTTGGAGACAACGTCGAACTGTTCCAGCGCCTTGGCCACCGAACCGGCCCCCATATGCGCCCAGCCTCCGACCAGACCATCAACCAACGGACCACTGCCAAGTGTTTCCGGATCGCGCGCCAGAAGCTCATCATACTCGGCATTGGCGATGAGGTCGACGATGACCACGAGATGCGCAACCTGGCTGCGCAGCCCAAGTTCTTCCATATGTTTGGCGACCGGCAAGGCCTTGTCGATCCGCCCAAGAGCCAGTTGTGAAAGAACCACCTGCTCCATCAGATTGGGATTCTGACGGTCGCGTGCCAAGGCGCGGGTGTAATACGCCGCCGCCTTGTCAAAATCACTTGATATAAGTGCATGACGCCCGGCCAAGTATGCCCCCGCCGACGAGTCCGCCTGCACGCTCAAGGGGGCGCTGATCGCAAGCAGGGTCGCCGCAAGGGCCACACCGCGTAAAAGAGTATGTTTCAAGAGACCTGCCTCGTCGGTTACCTGCCCGACAAATTAGGGCTGGTGGGGGGGCGAGGCAATGGCGCAAGCGGGCCTTTCACGCCATTGTTCGTCAAATTGGTACGTTTACCGCGCGAAACACGCGCCATATTGCCGATTGTTTCGGCTCCCGCCGCTACATGTTGGGATAATTCGGCCCGTCCCCGCCCTGCGGTGTCACCCAGGTGATGTTCTGGCTGGGATCCTTGATGTCACAAGTCTTGCAATGCACGCAGTTCTGGAAGTTGATGACAAAGCGCGTGTCCTTGCCCTCTTCGCTGACAAATTCATAGACACCCGCCGGACAATACCGCGCGGCTGGCCCGGCATATTCCGGCAGATTGACCTTCACTGGCACCGCAGGGTCGCTCAGCTGCAAATGCGCGGGTTGGCTTTCCTCGTGATTGGTAAAGGAAAACGCGACGTTGGTCAGGCGATCGAACGACAGCGTGCCATCGGGTTTGGGATAATCGATCGGCTTGTGCTTGCTTGCAGGTTCGGTCGCAGCGGCGTCGGTCTTGCCGTGCTTCTGCGTGCCAAACAACGAAAAGCCCATCGTGTTGGTCCACATGTCAAATCCGCCCAGCACGAGCGACGGCACGAGGCCCCATTTTGACCAGAACGGTTTGACGTTGCGCACTTTCTTGAGGTCCTTGCCGATAGCACCGTCGCGCACCTCAGCCTCATAGTCGCTCAACTCATCCGCGCTGCGGCCTGCCGCAATTGCGGCATGGGCGGCCTCTGCTGCCGCCTTGCCGGATAGCATAGCGTTGTGGTTGCCCTTGATGCGCGGCACGTTGACCATGCCGACCGAACAGCCAAGCAGCGCCACGCCCGGCGCGACCATTTTAGGCATCGACTGATATCCACCTTCGGAAATGGCCCGCGCGCCATAGGCGACGCGCTTGCCGCCCTTCAGAAGGTCGGCCACCATCGGATGATGCTTGAACCGCTGGAATTCCATGTATGGGAAGAGATGTGGGTTCTTGTAGTTTAAGTGCACCACAAATCCCACATAGACCTGATTGTTTTCAAGGTGATAAATGAAAGACCCACCGCCGGCATTGCCACCCAGAGGCCAGCCCATTGTGTGGGTCACGGTGCCTTCCTTGTGCTTGGCCGGGTCGATCTCCCAGATTTCCTTCATGCCCAGGCCGAATTTCTGCGGCTCGTGACCTTGGCTGAGGTCATATTTGGCGATCACTTCCTTGGACAGCGATCCGCGTACGCCTTCGGACAGGAAGACATATTTGCCGTGCAGTTCCATGCCGGGCTCATAATTGGCGCCGTGGCTGCCGTCGGCCTCTTTGCCAAACTCGCCCGCGACCACGCCCTTGACGCCACCCTTGTCGTCAAACACCAGTTCCGAGCAGGCCATGCCCGGAAAAATCTCGACACCCAGTTCTTCGGCCTGCTCTGCCATCCAGCGACAGACATTGCCCATGCTGACGATGTAATTGCCGTGATTGTTCATCAGGGGTGGCATCGGCCAGTTCGGCACCCGCAGCTTGCCCGCCTCACCCAACATATAGAAATTGTCTTCTCGCACGGGCACGTTCAGAGGTGCGCCCTTTTCTTTCCAGTCGGGGATCAACGCATCCAGACCGCAGGGATCCAGCACCGCGCCCGACAGGATGTGCGCACCGACTTCGCTGCCTTTTTCAAGCACAACGACGTTGATATCCGCATCCAACTGCTTCAATCGGATCGCGGCAGACAGCCCTGCAGGTCCGGCTCCGACGATCACAACATCGTATTCCATCGCTTCGCGTTCAATCTCGGCCATATGCGGGCGCTCCTTGGCTTGCGGTGAGTGTGGCCCGGTCCGGGCGCAACATTGTTTCGCGGCTGATACCTTTTGGCAGGGCATTGCGTCAATCGCAACACCACGTCAGATCACTGCATACGATTTAGAACCCTGTCAAAGCCTGTGCGGACGGTTTCAATAACCCCCCGCACAATTTTTCGTCAGACGCTGGTGCCCATCGGTAAGCCGCGCTTGCGTTGGCCCGTTGCCAGGAACAGGCCGTTGGCGATGGCCGGAGCGACCGGCGGAACGCCCGGTTCTCCGACACCGGTCGCGTGTACGCTGAACGGATGTTCAATGATGTGCGTCACCACTGATCCGGGGAAATTATCAGCCCGAACAACATCGTAGTCATGATAGTTGCTTTGCACCACGGCGCCCCTGTCAAAGGTAATCGAGGAATTCAACGCCACGGTCATTCCCATCACCGAAGCCCCTTCCATCTGGCTCCGGATCCGTTCGGGATTTGCGGCATAGCCACAATCGATTGCCAGATGCATCTCTGGAATGCTGATCTCGCCATCCTGCACCCTGACATGCGCGGCACAAGCCACGTAGGAGACAAAACTGCGATGAACGGCCAACCCGATCGCTTCGCCATCCGGCAGTGCCTTGCCATAGCCAATTCCATCCGCCGCCACATTCAACACGTTCGCCAAGCGTCCGGTTTCGATGGGAAATTCGGCGTTCGACTCTCCGTAATTCCAGAAGGCTTCGGGAAAGCCTTCGGCGGCGATATCAACCGTGCGCGGTGCTCCGATCAGTTCCAGCCACATATCGCGCTGATCCTTGCCCAGTTCGGCAGCGAGATCACCGACGAAAGAGCCAATCGCCCAGGCCCGGGGAATGTTTGAGACTGACCGGAACCAGCCGATGCGAGTATGTGCAAAGGCCTCGCCGTTTTCGATGCTGACATTGGCAATATCAAACGGCATGTCCAGATGCCCCATCCCGCCTTCGATCAGGAACTGATGACCGCTATCCGGTGCAAAGGTTGACAGGATCGACGGTGCGACCGAGTTGTGTCGCCATCCGGTCACCTTGTTGGCTTCATCCAGCGCAACCTCGATCCGCTCCGCCGACGTGGTGTGATAAAAGCAGTGTCGGATGTCATCTTCGCGGGTCCATTGCATCCGGACCGGTGCGCCAACTTCCTGGCTCAACAACGCTGCTTCGGTCACAAAATCCGCCTTGGATTTGCGCCCAAACCCACCGCCGAGCAGGGTGACATTGACCCGCACATTGGCCGAATCGACCTCCAGCGCCTTCGCGACGTCCGTGCGCGTGGTATAGGGGCTTTGCACTGGCGCCCAGATTTCGATGCCATTTTCGGTGACCGAGGCCAGCGCCACAGGCGGCTCCATCGGGATATGCGCCATGTGGTCTTGAGTATACGTCTGCCCGAATGTCTTTGCAGCCTGAGAAAACGCGGTTTCCGGCTCGCCCCGTGTGCGTAGGACAGCGCCTTTTTCGAGGGCCGTGGCCTTCATCTCCTCCATGAATGGCACGGAACTATAGGTGCCATGAGGGCCGTCATCCCACTCGATTTTCAGCAAATCACGCGCTTGCATGGCCGCCCAGGTGTTCTCGGCAACGACCGCAACGCCGCCCAAAGGCGCAAAACCGGCGGGCGGAATGGAATGGGGCAGTTCGTAGACCCCGACCACACCCGGCACAGCCATCGCCTCTGTTGCGTCAAACGAGATGACCTGGCCCCCGACCACCGGCGGTCGCGCGGCCACAGCATAGAGCATTCCATCGACCGTAACATCGGCCCCGTAAACAGCCTTGCCTGTGGTAATGTCATGCAGATCGGTGATCTGCACCTCACCCTTGCCCATATAGCGGAACTGATCTTCAGATTTATAAACGATCTGATCATGTTCCGGCACCGGCATTGCCATCGCGACCTCTGCCAGTTCGCCAAAGCCAATGGTATTACCGCCATGATGTGCTGCGTGATTTTCGACCACGACATCCTCGGGCGCTATGCCCCATTGCTGCGCCGCTGCTGCCTGCATCATGTGCCGCACCGATCCACCAATCTTGCGCGCGGCCTGAATGTGGTGCCGCATGCTGCGCGAGCCGTCGGTATCCTGATTGCCGTATTTTGGTTCGTCCCCTTCGGCCTGCACAATGCGCACACGGGACCAGTCGGCCTCCATCTCATCGGCCATGACCATCGGCAACGATGTCCGGCTGCCGGTGCCCATCTCTGAACGATGCGCGACCAGTGTCACGGTGCCATCGGCATCAATGCTGACAAAGATCAACGGATCGTCGCGCAGCCCGTTCGGCATCTTTTCCCCGCCCGTCGGCCATTTGGGAAAGGCCTCGCCGCGGGTGGCAAAGGCCCCCAATGCAAAGGCCGCACCGGTGCCCAGAAACGCACGACGAGACAGTTTTTGCACGGCAAGACCAACTGGTTGCAGATCAAGTTCTTCAAGATACTTCAACATGACTCAGCTCCCCGTGCTGGCAAGGCGTACGGCTTGCACGATGCGTTGATAACAGCCACAGCGACACACGTTTCCGGCCATCGCGGTCAGGATTTCATCATCGCTTGGCTTCGGATTTTCCTCAAGAAACGCGGCCGCCTGCATGATCTGGCCGGTCTGGCAGAAACCGCATTGCGGCACGTTCAGTTCACGCCAAGCCTGTTGAACACGATGCTCTCCGTTGGAATCGAGCCCTTCGATCGTGGTGACCGATTTGCCCTCGACCTCGCTGACGCTGGTCTGGCAGGACCGAACCGCTTTGCCATCTACATGCACGGTACACGCTCCGCAGAGGCCCGCCCCGCATCCGTATTTGGTGCCCGGCAGATCGAGTGTATCGCGCAATGCCCACAACAGGGGCATGCTGGCGTCACCGTCAATTTCTTGCGACGCTCCGTTTACTATCAATTTCGTCATGAATTCCTCCCAAACTTCAAAAGCAGCTGTTGAGACAGGAACCGGTTCTAGCCGCCGGTTTTCCGGTCGTGCAAAAATAGCTTAGCATGTAGGCCTATGGTTGCGGGGGAAATCCCAAACTATCGCCGGTGACCCCAGTGACGAACAATCCGACCCGAACCTGCTGGTTCACTTCAACCCAACTGATCCGGTGAATCCCCCATCAGGTAACGTGGCCCACTGCCCCGCTGGCGTGCGCGATCATCGGGATTATAGAGTTTGCACTTTGGCAGGGAGAGGCAGCCACAGCCGATACAGCCATCCAGATTGTCACGCAGTTTCTGCAGGGTATCGATGCGCGCATCCAGACGATTGCGAAACGTCTCGCTGATGCGGGTCCAGTCCGCTGGCGTTGGCGTACGCTTGCCTGGAAGCCCGGCCAGCAACTCGCGAATTTCCGGCAGTGAAAAATCGAATTGCTGCGCGATCATGACAAAGCTCAGCCGGCGAATGTCTGCCCGGTGAAACCGCCGCTGTCCGCCGTCATTTCGCCAGGGCGCGATCAGACCCTGCGATTCGTAATATCGGATAGCCGACACCGCCAAACCCGTCCGATCTGCTAGCGCGCCGATGGAAAGCCCTTGAGATACAGCCATTTTTCCCTCGCAGAATTATCTTGACCTCAAGTTAGGTTTAGAAATTACGTTAGATAAAATCAACGCAAAACAAAGGACAAGACATGCCTGCAATGCTCGAACACACAAACCTCACCGTCAGCGACCCTGATGCAACTGCCGCGTGGATGTGCGATCTCTTTGGTTGGCATCGGCGCTGGTCAGGTGCGGCTATGGACAACGGACGCACCGTGCATGTGGGCACGGATACGCATTATCTGGCGCTCTACACACCCGGCTCTCCCGCGAAACCGACGGACGACAATTACCAGACCGTCGGCGGCCTCAACCATATCGCGGTTGTGGTGGATGATATCGCCGCAATGGAGCGTGATGTTGCCAAGGCGGGCTTTACCCCGCAGAACCATGCCGACTATGAACCGGGGCTTCGGTTCTATTTCCACGATCATGACAATATTGAATACGAAGTGGTGCAATACGACTAGTTTCGCGCAGAGTCGGAATGGCTCTCCTGCTGCGCTCTGCACCCTCAAACGCGATGTGCGGCGCCTGTTTGAAGTGGTTTGAGCCAAAACCTGCGCGCCGGGCGACATCCTGCCCCTTGCAATCCGCTGCGTGATTGGGTCAGGTAAAGTCTGACCTATCTACCGTCCCGACGTTTTATACGGCGGGGCGTCTTATTTTGAGCGGATCGAAACCTATGGAAAAAATTCCGATGACCCCGGCAGGTCACGCAGCGCTGGAAACCGAGTTGAAACAGCTCAAATCCGTTGAGCGGCCCGCCATTATCAAAGCCATCGCCGAAGCGCGAGAGCACGGCGATCTTTCGGAGAATGCCGAGTATCATTCCGCGCGCGAGAAACAGTCGTTTATCGAGGGCCGGGTCAAGGAACTCGAAGGCGTGCTCAGCCTTGCCGATGTGATCAATCCGGCCAAACTGTCCGGCGCGATCAAGTTCGGCGCCAAGGTGACGCTTGTGGACGAGGACACCGAAGAAGAGAAAACCTGGCAGATTGTCGGCGAATACGAAGCCAACATCGAAAAGGGCCTTCTGAACATCAAGTCCCCGATCGCGCGCGCGCTCATCGGTAAGGAAGAAGGCGACAGCGTCGAGGTTCGCACCCCTGGCGGTGTCCGCTCCTACGAAGTGGTGAGCATCGACTTTTCCTGACGGAGCGCCCCATGACCGAGACCCCTCGCGATCCCGATTCGGCCCCTTCCAGGCCACTCGGGAGCTATAACAGACCCGTCAGCGAAGGCATGACCGGCCTAGAAATCGCCGCCATCGCTCTGTCGGTGCTGTGGCTGGCCGCGTCGCTGATGTTTTTCTTTCTGGTTCCCGCCGAAGAGCAGAGCGGGTCCGCTGGATTGGGCATTCTGTCTACCTTGATGACGATTTTCCTCCCGGTTGGCCTGATCTGGGCCGCAATTGCGGTTGCCCGGTCGAATCGTGCCCTGCGGGAAGAAAGCCAGCGGCTTCACGCGACGATTGACGGGCTGAGACAGGCCTATGTCGCGCAGGCCCAAAAGGGTCAGTCCTCCAAGGATACAGTTCTGTCCAAGCGGCTTGAGGAAATTGCGGCGGCGACCAAACAAACAGAAACTATGCTGGCGGCGCTTTCAGTTCAACGCAGTCAACCTGCGACGGAGCCGAGCGCGTCACCCGCCAGTGCGCCCCCTCCGACGGATCAAGGTGCATTGGAACTTGGCACGCCTGCAGAGGCCCTGTCCCCTCCGCTTGCCGCGGAGTATTTTGTCCGGGCTTTGAATTTCCCCGAAAATGCAGAGGACAAGGCCGGGTTTGACGCGATGCGCCGCGCCCTGCGCGACCGGCAGGCTGCACAGCTAATTCAAGCCAGCCAGGATGTTTTGACCCTGCTCAGTCAGGAAGGCATCTATATGGATGATCTACGCCCCGACATGGCGCGGCCGGATGTCTGGCGGCAGTTTGCACAGGGAACACGCGGTCGGGAAGTCGCAGCACTTGGGGGGGTGCATGACAGAACATCACTTGCCCTGACCGCTGGTCGGATGAAACAGGACCCGATTTTTCGCGATGCCGCGCACCACTTTCTGCGTTTGTTCGACCGCATGTTTGCTACGTTTGAAACCGACGCAAGCGATGCCGACATTTCGGCGTTGAGCGACACCCGCACGGCCCGCGCCTTTATGCTGCTGGGCCGCGTCGCCGGTACGTTCGATTAATCCGCAGAACGCGGGCTCGCACCTCCGAGGCTCAGGATTTGCGTGCCTTCATCCCGGCCTGCATGCCATAAAGGAAGGCCTGCATCAGAGGCGGAGCGTTGCCTGTATCGAAGGGTGCCCCATCTCGTGTGGGTTCAGTTGCAGGGCCAGGGTGATGCGCAGGTTTTGCAACGCTGATCCCGATGGCGATCAACCCAACGCCGAGATAGGCCGCGCCGATGATCAGCGATGCAAGGATAGCGCCAAAAAGCAACGCCAGATGCATCCACAAGGCCATCGTCAGAAACCCGACACCAACAAGCACACAAACCGCGCCACCGCCGAGCATAGTAGTACGCAGCGCTGCGCGGGCTGCGGCCTTTTTGATCTGATCGGTCAGCATCTTAGCGGCGCGTCATCAACAGACCGAACAGAAACCCGAGCCCGGCGGCAATGCCGACTGCCGCCGCCGGTTGCGTGCGGATAAACTCGTTGGCCTGCCCTTGCAGGTCGTCCATTTGCTCCTTGGCGGCATGCGCAGTCGCCTCGCCCTTGTCCTTGAGCTTCTGCGCCTTCGTCTCGGCTTCGTCGCTCAGCCGGGCGGCTTGCAGCTTGCCCATCTCGGCCATAAGCCCCGTAAGCTCTCCGATATCCTTCTGAAGAGTTTCAATCTGTTTCGTCAGGTCGCCAACCGTCGGTTCCTTTGGGGTCCTGCTGGATGTTGTCGTCGCCATAAAACATCTCCTTTTTCCGATATCATTCAAAACACGAACCCGCAGCGGCGGCAATTGTTCCGTGCACGAAACGCTTAATCGGTCGACCAGCGGTGCACGCGGGCTACCTACCGATTGAGAATAAAGCAGATCAGACCGTCCAGACAGCGGAATCCCGCTCACATGGCTTGCGCGGGTTGTCCAAATCATAGGATTTCTAGCGTCGCATCGAATACCATCCAAGTCGATCAGCAGCACTCTCATGCCGGATTCAGGACCGGCACAGGAGTCCAAGCCGTTAACCATGCGTCGAAACAGGGCGATCATCAATGTCGGTCAAGAGTGAAACGAGCAGTTCGCAGGGCTTCAAGATCCTGATAACCGCAGAAGAGGCCTATCCCGAGTTTGAAAGGCTTTGCCTTGCGGCACGGTCTGAAATCACGATGTGTTTCCGAGTTTTTGATCCCTGGACCCGGTTGCGAAACCCCGGAGCGCGCAAGATCGGAGTGACCTGGGTCGATCTGATTGAACATCTGCTACGGCAGGGTGTTCGAATACAAATCGATATCAGCGACTTTGACCCCGTCGCCCTCCCTGATGCACATCGGGACACCTGGGCCGCAGTCCGCGCACTGCATGCGGCAGGCGAACTATCGGGGCGACCTGATCTGCTCATGGCCCGCGCCGTATTGCATCCCGCGCGGATTGGATGGCTCCCTCGGCTGCTCCTGTGGCCACGCGCCTGGCTGGAACAGAACCAAACCGCAGAACGCCTGAACACACTGACCCTACCCCAACGAGACCAATATTTGCGTGAAGCTCCGCGCCTGCGCACGAGGCTCAAGGCCAAAGCCGCACGATTGGTCGCGCGGATCTGGCCTGTTCCTCACCTATCCCCGGCAACTCATCATCAAAAACTGGCAGTGATCGACGGCAAAACGCTCTATATCGGCGGGCTGGATCTTAATGAACGGCGATACGATGGCCCCGATCATGATCGCGCGGCGGATGACACGTGGCACGATGTTCAAATCGTCACGCAAGGCCCGGAAGCCAAAGCCGCATTGTATCACCTTCAGACGTTCAAAGCCGTCACGCATGGCGCACACCCACCAGAATTGACTGGGTTGATCAGGACAATATCGCGCAAGCATCGCTGGTCATTTTTCCGCATGTCACCCAAAACGGTTCTGCGCGAGATTGCAGATACGCACGCCAAGAGCACGGCGAACGCAAAACGACTGATCTATCTGGAAACCCAGTATTTTCGTGATGCCGGCCTTGCGCGGCAACTTGCACGGCGCGCCCGCGACAATCCGGAATTGGGCCTGATCCTGATACTACCGGCGGCCCCCGAAGAGGTCGCCTTTGATTCTAATCCAAGCAGTGTGGCAAAATACGGGGAATATCTTCAGGCAAAATCTGTCCGGCTGGTCACCGAGGCGTTTGGCGACCGGGTTTTCATCGGCTCGCCCGCACAGCCCCGCAAGGTCGGGTCCGGTGGACGCGCGTCGCTTTACGGGTCACCGATCATCTATGTGCATTCCAAGGTCTCTATTTTTGACGACGACATCGCGGTGGTGTCATCAGCCAACCTGAACGGGCGCAGCCTCAAATGGGACACCGAGGCGGGCATTTGCCTGACTGATCCGGACCATATTCACGAACTATGGGCACGATGTGCCGGCCAATGGCTCGGGTCCGGTGCAGGCGATGATTGTCTCGATCCCAGGAATGCTGTTGCAGCGTGGCGGCTCAGGGCGCAGGCGAACGCCAAGGTCGAGCCCGAGGAGCGGACCGGATTCATCTTGCCATATGCTTCGCGCCCTGCACGACGGTATGGCCATACGCTTCCCGGTGTTCCCGAAGAAATGGTTTAGCCGATCGCCCCTTGAATGCCGCCGCGATGCGCGGCACCCTTGCGAACAGCGATCCATTATCCCACGGAAGAGCCAATGACCGATCTCGCCGCCGCCCTCGCCGCCATTGATGCCGCCAATGCAGACGACCCCGATACCAGCGAAGGGGCACCCGCGGCACGGCTTTACGGTCAGCGCATGACCGAAGAACTGATGCGGTTGTTTCCAAATGCGTCGGAGCCGCTCCAGATCGCGGCGCGCGGGCAACATATCGAACGTTGGACCCTGAAACGCGCGGATTATCCCGAAGGACGCGAGGGATACCTGAACTGGCGACGTGATCTTGCACGGCATCATGCCGACCGCGTAGGCGGGATCATGCGGCAGGCCGGATATTCGGAAGACGACGCAGAGGCCGCTGGCCGCATGATCCGCAAGGAAGGCATCAAGCGCAACGAGGATGTGCAAATGCTTGAGGATGTGATCTGTTTTGTGTTTCTGAAGTGGTATTTCGCGCCCTTCTCCGAAACGCAGGACCCGGAAAAGATGCAGCGGATCGTCGCCAAAACTGCGCGAAAGATGTCGGTTGAGGGGCGCGAGCGGGTTTTGCGCGAATTTGAACTGCCGGGAAATCTGGCCGCAGCATTCAAACCATGACTGACCCAATCCGGCGTTAGAGAACCTATGTCCAGCAATCGAATGTCACACGGCGCGATCATTGTCAGCCACGGCCAGCCGTCGGACCCGGACCCAGCCGAAGCGACGCTGGCAGAGTTGGCGGCGCGGGTCGCGGCCCTATTGCCCGACTGGTCCATCGTCAGTGCGACACTTGCCAAGTCCGGCGCGCTTGAAGTGGCGGTCGAAAAGACAGGGACAGACGCGCTGATCTACCCGTTGTTCATGACCGATGGGTGGTTCACCCGCACGATGCTGCCAAAGCGGCTGGGACGTGAGGACGCTTACATTCTGCCGCCATTGGGCACCGACCCCGCGTTGCCCGATGTCGCAACAGCGTATCTGGAGGCGGAACTGGCACAGCGAGGCTGGGTTGCCAACAAAACGCATTTGATCATCGCCTCACACGGATCAGGCAAGAGCCGGAACTCCGCCCGCGACACCGAGCGTTTCGTCGAGGCATTGGCTGGGCGGATGCAATTTGCCGATATCCGCGCAGGATACATTGAGGAGCCGCCATTCCTGAAAGATGCGGCACAGATTGAAACCACACAGGCGATATGCCTGCCGTTTTTTGCTGCCCAAGGCGGACACGTCATCGATGACATCCCCGAAGCACTGAATCAGGCAGGGTTTGGCGGTTCTCGGTTAGACCCGATTGGCACGCATCCACGCATCCCCTCGATGATCGCGGCCGCCTTGCGGGCGAACATCTGACCGACACCGTCAGGAGCGGCGACCCACAGCGAACGCGCCGATGACGTTACATCTGACCCACTGCTTAACAAAGAAAGCCCTGCCATTTTCATGACAGGGCGCTTTGGCTTCACTGCATCGCCGGCCGTTATTCCTCGCGGATGATCCGACTAACGAAGCGAGAGAAAAGGATCAGTTGAACGTGCTCAGATAGGCGATGACGTTCTCGGTATCCGCTTCTTTGCGCAGGCCCGCAAAAGACATCTTGGTGCCCTTGATGAAGTTTTTGGGCTTGGTCAGGAACTCGGTGAGTGACTCATCATCCCAAACCAGACCCTCTGCCGCCATCTCCGACAGCGCGTCGGAATATTTGAAATCGGGGTTTGCACCTGCAGGCGCGCCCACGATCCCGTTCAGCACCGGACCGACCTTGTTCTTGGCATCGTCACCGACAGCGTGGCATGCCTTGCACTTCTTGAATACTTTCTCGCCTTTGTCGGCGTCGCCTTCAGCAAAGGCCGACCCCGTCAAAGCCACAAGCACCGCAGCCGTGCTGAGTATGCATTTGATCATCTAGAACTCTCCTCTTGATCCTTGGATAATGTTCTAGCGCAGGTATTTGGTGATTTCCAACTGCATGTACCGGCCCCACGACCAAAGTCGGCGTCACAAGTGCGCGTCAGGGCACCTCTAAAGGCGTTCCTTTGCATACCCTGCGGCAAACAAGCGCAATCAGATCTGGATGGTGCGGATCGTCAGGCCACACTCAACGGCTGAGTCCGCCATGCAGCGTGGGCGTATCCAGTGACGCGAACCCATAGTGGCGCAGCCAGCGCAGATCGGAATCAAAGAACGCACGCAGATCGGGAATGCCGTATTTCAGCATGGCGATCCGGTCGATGCCCATGCCAAAGGCAAAGCCCTGCCAGACATCCGGATCAACCCCACCAGAGCGCAGCACATGCGGGTGCACCATGCCGCTGCCCAGCACTTCCATCCAGCCGTCGCCTTCGCCGATCCGCAGTTGACCATCGACCCAGGAACACTGGATATCCACCTCGGCAGAGGGTTCGGTAAATGGGAAATGCGATGCCCGGAACCGGGTCTTGATGCCGTCGATCTCAAAGAACGCGGAGAAGAACTCTTCCAGTACCCATTTCAGGTTCGCCATGCTGATATCCTTGTCGATGGCGAGGCCCTCGACCTGATGGAACATTGGCGTGTGTGTCTGGTCGTAATCGGCGCGGTAAACACCACCGGGGCAGATGATGCGCAGCGGCGCGCCGCGCTCTTCCATCGTACGGATCTGCACCGGGCTGGTGTGGGTGCGCAGCACATGAGGGGGACGGTTGTCGCCCTCTTCACGGTGCATGTAAAACGTGTCCATCTCGGCCCGCGCGGGGTGGTGGCCGGGAATGTTCAGCGCATCGAAATTGTACCAGTCGGTGTCGATGCGCGGCCCTTCCGCAACCGAAAACCCCATCTCGGCAAAAATTGCGGTCAGTTCTTCGGTCACCTGGCTGACCGGGTGAATCGTCCCCTGACGACGGGGGCGTGATGGCAGTGTCACGTCGAGCCATTCGGTGCGCAGCCGCTCATCCAAAGCGGCATCTGCCAGCCCGGATTTCTTGGCGGAAATCGCTGAATTGATCTCGTCCTTGAGCGCGTTGAGCGCCGGACCGGCAGTCTGGCGTTCCTCGGGCGTCATCTTGCCCAGTTCGCGCATCTTCAGCGCCACTTCGCCTTTTTTGCCGACAGCGGCAACGCGGATGGTTTCCAGCGCGGATTCGTCAGGCGCGTCTGCGATTTGACCCAGATATTTGGCTTTCAGATCATCCATTGCGGCCCCCGGTTTCTGTTCCCGCCCTGCTAGCCGCCCCGCCCCGCAAATGCAAGGCGGCGATGGACATCCGGCGATGCGTGGCGTTAGCGTGGCCGCGAGATTACCCGGGAGGACATCATGACCAATTTGCAAACCGTTCTGGACGACGCCACCGCCGCGCAAGACGTGCCCTTTGTCGTTGCGATGACGGCAAATTCCGATGGCACCACCTTCAGCGGCGCGGCAGGAGACGCTCGTGATGGGCTGAAGGCGACCGAAGACACGGCGTTTCGCATCTTTTCCATGACCAAGGCAATTGGATCATTGGCGGCGATGATCCTGATCGATCGTGGCAAGATCAGCATGGAAACCCAAGTGGCCGAGGTTCTTCCCGCCTGGAACGATCTCAAGGTGCTGGAGGGATTTGATGGTGACACACCGATCCTGCGGGCGCCAAAGACACAGGCCACCCTGCGGCATCTCGCGACGCATACCAGCGGCATGGAATACGAGTTCTGGAATCCGGACGTGCCGAAATACATGGAACTGACAGGGCATCCGACGGTGTTGTCGGGGCTGAAATCGTCCTTGATGTATCCACTGACCACCGATCCCGGCACCCGTTGGGGGTATGGGCCATCCATCGACTGGCTCGGCCAGGTTGTCGAAGCCGTTGACGGGCGGCGCATCGATGCATTCTGCCAAGAGGAAATCCTTGATCCTCTGGGCATGACCGACACGGCGTTTGAGCCTGACAAGCTGCTCGACCGGCTGAGTTCGGTGTCGATGCGCGGTGAAGATGGTGGTTTTGGGCCGGTTAACCTCGCCCCGCCACCGAACCCCGAATTCTATGGCATGGGACACGCGCTGTATTCGACCGCGCCAGACTATCTGCGGTTTCTGCGGATGGTGCTGAACCGGGGGCAGCTTGATGGCAACCGTGTCTTGTCCGACGCCGCGTTCGACGAGATGATCGCCGACCAGATGAACGGGGTGACCTTGCAAAAAATGCACAGTGTCGCACCGGCGGTCAGCGCAGACGTTGAAATGCCCGAGGGCACGACGCACAGTTTTGGCTTTGTGCGCAACGAGGTCGACCTTCCCGGCATGCGCAGTGCGGGTGCATTGAGTTGGGCGGGTGTGTGTAACACCCATTACTGGATCGACCCGTCCAAGGATTTGGCCGCCGTGATCATGACCCAGTCGTTGCCATTCCTTGAGCCGAGATTTCAAAAGACCTATCAGACCTATGAACAGGCGGTCTATGCGGGGCTCTGACACCACCGAAAAGCGTTTCAGATGAGTGATGGCCCTGCCCGCCCGTGGCTGGTGCTGCTGGGTCTTGCGCTTGGCATGTGCGTCACCAACAGTTTTGCGCGCTTTGCCTATGGGCTGATGCTACCGGCAATGATGGCTGAGATGGGTTGGACCTATGCGCAGGCGGGGTGGCTCAACACCGCGAACGCGTTCGGCTATATCATCGGATCGGTGCTGACCATGGTGCTGATCGGGCGGCTCAGTGCATCGCGCCTGTTTGCGTTCGGCATGGTGACGACCGCCATAGCGCTGATGGCGACCGGCCTGAACGAGGCGATGTGGTGGCAGACCCTGTGGCGGCTGGCCGCCGGGTTGTTTGGTGCCATGTCTTTCTCGTCCTCGGGCGCGTTGGCGGCGCAGTTGTTTCAGAACGACACACGGCGCAATGCACTGGCGATTGCGCTGTTATTCGGATTTGGCGGCGGGCTTGGTATTGTCTTATCCGGGGCGGTTCTGCCCTTGTTGCTGGACGCTTATGGCCCAACCGCATGGCCGCGCGGCTGGCTCTTGATCGGGCTGACGAGCTTTGCGTTTCTGCCTCTCGGCCTTTGGGCCGCCCGGCAATTGCGCCCGCCAAGCCAGACGGCGCAGACCACGGTGCGTCTGCCTCTGCGCAAGATGCTGTGTCTTTTTGCCGGATACGGTGGGTTCGGCCTTGGCTATTTTGTCTACCTGACATTCCTGTCTGCCTGGATGACGGAACAGCAGGCCAGTGCCGGGCTGATTGCAACCGTCTGGGTGATGCTGGGCTTGTGCCTTTGCATCTCGCCCTTTGCCTGGCGAACGGTCTTTGCGCGCTTTTCCTCGGGGGTTCCGCTTGCGATGATCCTCACCTGCATCTCTATCGGCTCGGCCTTGCCGGTGTTGGTGCCGGGCCCGGTGGGCTTACTGGTATCGGCAACGGTCTTTGGTCTGTCGGTGTTCATGTCCCCCGGCGCGGTGACCAATTTTATCCGCCACAACCTGCCAATGCCCAGCTGGGGAACAGCAATCAGCCTGTTCACAGTGGTTTTTGCGGTTGCCCAGACCATTGGCCCGTATGCCGCAGGCTGGCTTGGCGACCGGACCGCCAGTATCGGGACCAGCCTCCTTGTGGCCGCGGGCGTGCTCTTGACCGGGGCCGCGATTGCGTTGCTGCAAAAGCCCCTGCCTCTCGACTGATCGTGAGTTTGTCGCGTCAAACCAAGCCAACGGATTGCCCTCGGCCCGACATGACGCGATAACAGCGGCAGTGTTCGACGGGCCGGAACAGGCCGCGATCAATAGGGAGAGAACAGAGATGACAGATTTTTCACGCAGAGGCGCACTTGGCCTGATCGGAGGCGCCGCGACGCTGCCAATGCTGGGCAGCCCGGCTTTCGCCAACACCAAGATCAATGTTGGCGCGCTGCGCTTTACCAGCCATGCACCCAGCTTTGTGGCGTTTGAGCGGGGGTACTTCACCGACGAGGGACTGGACGTCGAGTTCAAGTTCTTTCAGGCCGCACAGCCGATGGCCGTGGCGATTGCCTCGGGTGACGCGGATTATGCCGTCACCGCAATTTCCGGCGGGCTGATCTCGCTCGCGGAAAAGGGCGCGACCAAAGTCATCGGCGGCGCGCTAAGCGAAGAACCGGGCATCAACGGGCAAATGATTCTGGCAAGCAATGCTGCCTATGAGGCCGGGCTGAATGCCCCGGCGGAACTGAACGGCAAAAGCTTCGGAATAACCCAGGCCGGTTCATCGTTCCACTACATGGGGTCCAAGATCGCCGGTGCCTATGATGCGGATGTGGCGTACAAGCCCTTGCAAAAAGTCGGCGCGATCATCGGTGCACTGAAATCCGGGCAGATCGATGCCTGGGCCATCGTGCCACATATCGGCATGGCGCTGACCGGGGCTGGTGTGGTGCAACACATCGGCATGGTTGCTGACTATATCCCCGACTATCAGGTGACCACGGTTTTCACCTCGGCCAACAATGCTGCCAACGAACGTGCCAAGACCGAAGCGTTTCTGCGTGCCTTCAGCAAGGGCGCGGCCGACTACAATGCGGCGCTGGTGGACAAGACAGAAGGCGAAGCCGCCGAGGTCGAGATGGTCAAACTGATCCACAAATATGTTTATGCCGACAAATCCTACGAGGCCGCGGCCCCGTCGATCATCAACGGCGCGATGCGGATCAACAATGACGCGGCCTTGAACATGGGGTCGGTGACGGATCAGGTTGACTGGTTCAAATCCGAAGGCTTGGTCAAGGACAATATCACCACCGAAACGCTGGTCGATCCATCATATGTCGAAATCACGTAACGCACGTGGACCTGACAATTGAAAACCTGACGCACCGGTATGGCGACGTGCCGGTGCTGCAGGACATTAACCTGCGCATTCCGGCGGGCGAGATCCTCTGCGTGATCGGCCCATCAGGATGCGGAAAGTCGACGTTGCTGCGCATGATTGGCGGACTAGAGCGGCCCGATGCGGGTCAGGTCATCCAGTTGGGTACGCCACCCGATGGATGCCTCAACCCGCTGACCTATGTGTTTCAGGACTTTGCATTGCTGCCTTGGCGGACGGTGGGCGGAAACATCTCGCTGGTGCTCGAGGATCACGGCATTCGCGGGCAAGCAGCAGATACCATCATCAACGATGTTCTGGCCCGCACCAAGCTCAGCGATTTTCGCACAGCCCTGCCCCGGCAGCTTTCAGGCGGCATGAAACAAAGGGTCGCGATTGCGCGGGCGCTGGCGGTGAACCCGGCGGTGATGTTGTTGGACGAGCCGCTGTCCGCGCTGGATGCACAGACCCGCGAGTTGCTGATGGAGGACCTTGTAACGCTTTGGGAGCGGCAGCCGTTCACAGGTGTCTACGTCACTCACAACCTGGCCGAAGCCGTGCGATTGGGACATCGGATCGCCGTTCTGTCGCGTCGGCCCGGACAGGTGCGCGAGGTCATCGAGGTGGATGTGCCCTTGGCCGAGCGAACCGCCGGTGATCCGCGCCTTGAGGCGTTGCAGGCCCGGTTGTGGCAGTTGATGAAAGACGAGGCGATGGCCGCCGATCAGGAGTTGCTAGATGCCTGAGACCGCACGCCCGGTTCCCTTTCGCGGAGGCGGATTTCGCCCGGTGTCAAAACGGGGCACCGGCGTCGTGGTGTTTGTGCTGCTGCTAGCCATTATCGAATGGGGCACCCGCACGGGATGGATCACATCGCTGACCCTGCCCCGCCCCAGCGATGTCGCGGCGACGCTGATTGATCTGGCCCGCTCGGGATTGCTCTGGACCCATCTTGGCCCGTCACTCAGCCGATTGCTCGTAGGGTCGATCCTTGGGATTTCCGCCGGCATCGGCGTCGGGGTTCTGATCGGGCTTTTCAGCTATGTCAGGGCCGGGCTGATCCCCTTGGTGGCGGCGCTGTTTCCGATCCCGAAAATCGCACTTTTGCCGCTGTTCGTGATCTGGTTCGGCATCGACGAAGGCAGCAAGTACGCATTGATCGCCCTTGGCACCTTCACCCCAACGGTGGTCTCGACCTATGGCGCGGTCGACAACGTCGACCGCACGCTGGTGCGGATGGGGCAGAGCTTTGGTCTGAGTTGGCTGTCAATCGTACGCAAGATCGTCCTGCCCGGCGCGCTGCCCGGCGTCCTGTCCGGCTTACGCGTCTCCATCGCCATCGGGATCATACTGCTGGTCGCAGCAGAAATGCTGGGCGCAGAATACGGCATCGGGGCGTATATCCTGCAGGCCGGGTCGCTCTATGATCTGGAACGGCTGTTTGCCGGCGTGGTGGTCCTGTCGACACTTGGCGTCGTAACCAGTTGGGCCATCGGACGGATCGAGGCGCGGCTGCTGCGGTGGCGGGCCTGAGCCAAAGGTGATGCGTTCTGGCTTGGAAACACTCGAAACATCAACCTTTGCTGATACCCGGCAAGGAATAAAAGGGCGTGACCTACTTAGCGGTATACTCTGCCTACATATGACCGGATTGAGCCCAAACCGGATGATGTGGGTGGCTCCTGCTCCACCGTCATCGAATGTGCCAAAGTGCAGTTATTAACGACTGCTAGGAAAGGAGCCACCCAATGACAGTTAAGACCGTAGGCCTGGATTTGGCCAAGGATGTTTTTCAAGTGCACG